>CAZMGO010000019.1:15586-24910 GCA_964565845.1 uncultured Oscillospiraceae bacterium
GCGTGGGCACGCGCTGCGACCGGCTGGAATGCGCGGCGGATTCGTTCCGCGCCGCTCGCCGGCTGCTGAGCGTGTCCGCGCACGACGAGTGGCTGCAGCTGGCGGAGGACAATCCCGGCGAAATCGCCCTCAGCCGCGTGCTGTCCAAGGATGAGGCGCAGAAGCTGGAAAACTGCACGGCGACCGGCGATTTCGCGGGCGTTTCGAGGCTGCTGGACGAGATTTACAACCGGAACTTTGTCGAGAACCGCTTAACGGATTTTCAGCGGCAGTATCTGTTCTGCCGCCTGATCGGCGCGCTGGCGCGCATGCCGGGAAGTGAAGCAAGCACCGACGCGCTGCCCGGCGACCTTCTGCACCGCACGGAGGGCGAGTTTTTTGCGTGGCTGAAGGCACGCCTCGCGGAGGCGTGCGAGGAGGCGCGCGACCGCAGCACGCAGAAATCCCAGCTGTTCGCGGACGGCGTGCGCGGCTATATCGATGAAAACTATGCCCGATACGACCTGTCGCTGTCCGCGCTGGCGCTGCACTTCGGTGTGACCGGCAGCTACCTGTCCACGATTTTCAAAAAGCAGATGGGCACGACCTTTTCCGCCTATCTGGAGCAGGTGCGCATTCTGCACGCCGAGCGGCTGCTGGGCGAACGAAGGCTTACGATTGACGAAATCGCCGAGCGTGTGGGCTATACCAATTCCGATTCCTTCCGCCGCGCCTATAAAAGAGCGAGAGGCATCAGCCCCTCGCAGTATAAGGAAAATCCGCCGCGGGACGGCTCGGTCAAATGACCTCCGCCTTCAGCATGTTGGTGTTGCCGCTGGTGCCGTTGGTCAGGCCGCCGGTGATGACGAGGCGGTCGCCCTTTTGAAGGTTGAACATTTTGCGCGCAAGGTTCTTGGCGCTGAAGAACAAAACGTCCGTGGATTCATACTGCTCGCTGAGCGCGGGGGTTACGCCCCATGAGAGCGCCAGCTTGCGCCACGTCTTTTCGTTTGTGGTGATGCCCAGAATGTCCGCGGGCGAGCGGAAGCGGGACACCATGCGCACCGTTTTGCCGGACAGCGAGCTGACCACGATCAGCCTTGCGCCGATGTCGATGGACATGCCGCACACGGCGTGCGAGATGGCGTCCACCACGTCGTGAATTCGGAATTCGGACTTGTGGAACATGTCCGAGTAGGCAACGTATTTTTCCGTCTCCATGGCGATGCGCGACATCGTTTCCACGGCCAGCACGGGATATTTGCCCGCGGCGGTCTCGCCGGAGAGCATGATGGCGCTGGTGCCGTCGTACACGGCGTTGGCGACGTCCGAAATCTCCGCGCGGGTGGGGCGAATGTTGGTAATCATTGATTCCAGCATCTCGGTGGCGGTAATTACGCGCTTGCCGAGCAGGCGGCACTTGGTAATCAGCTGCTTTTGAATGACGGGCAGCTCCTCAAACGGAATCTCCACGCCCAAATCGCCGCGCGCGACCATGATGCCGTCGCAGACCGTGCAGATGTCCTCAATGTTGTCCACGCCCGAGCGGTTTTCGATTTTGGCAATCAGGTCAATGTCGTGGATATCGTGCGCGGACAAAAATTCGCGCACGCTCACCAGATCCTCCCGGCGGGAGACAAACGAGCAGGCGATGAAGTCCACGTCGTTTTCCGCGCCGAAGAGGATGTCGGCCTTATCCTGCTCGCTCAGGTATTCCTGATTGAACAGGCGGCCGGGAAAGCTCATGCTTTTCAGGCTGCTCAGCGTGCCGCCGACGACGACGCGGCAGCGCGCCTCCGTGGGGGTTGCCTCCTCTACCCGAAGCTCGATCAGGCCGTTGTTGATCAGCACGCGGTTGCCGGGCTTCAGCTCGGCGCACAGGCCGGGATAGCTTACCGACACGCGCTCCTCATTGCCGGTGATTTTTTCGGTGGTCAGCGTGAAAAACGCGCCCTCCTTCAGCTCGATGCTGCCGTTTTCAAACCGGCCGATGCGGTATTCGGGCCCCTTTGTGTCCAGCATGATGGCGATGGGCATGTGCAGCTCCTCGCGCACCCTGCGAATGGTTTGAATGTTTTTCAGGTGACCCTCATGCGTGCCGTGCGAAAAATTGAGACGGGCGACGTTCATTCCGGCCAGACACATCCGGCGGATGGTTTCCTCATCCGAACAGGCCGGGCCGATGGTGCAGATGATTTTGGTTTTCCTCATGTTGTGCTTCCTCCCGTGTACGTGAAATGAGAGGAATCTGTCAGGCTTGCGCGGAACCGTGATAAATGAAAGCGTTCGCTTTCATGACAGACTCCACCGCTTATACGGCTCCGAGGAAATAGTATAATTGGCCGCCGTAAAGATTTCAACGGCGGCCTTGGAAATTGGCGGATTTTTATCATTCGTCGGGTCGCTTGCGCGGGGGCGCGGCGGTGTGTTATAATGAAGACATGCGGATGGTTTTTGAAGGATGGCGGTGGAAGAAATGCTGAAGCGAATTCGAATGTATTTTCAAAGCACGTTTGTGCGGTATATGCTGTCGTATGTGCTGATTTTGATGCTGCTGATGGGCTGCGTGATGGGGTACGCGTTTTTCTACTGCCGCAAAACCATTTATCAGACCACGGAGACGGGCGAAATCAACCGTCTGGCCAGCGCGCGCTATCAGAGCGAGAGCTTGGCGGGAACGCTGGAAAATCTCGCGGCGCGGCTGAGCGCCGCAGTGCAGACCGGGGACGAGGCGTCGCTTTCCCGCGCGCTGGCGGCGGCCGGGGAAGCGGGCGAGGGGGTTGATCGCGCGTTCGTGTATCTGCGCGGGGCATCCGAGCTGATTTCGGCAGGCGGGCAGGTGCCTATCGGCGCGCTTCGCTACGAAAACGTGGACGCGGAATGGCTTCAGGCGGACGAGGCGCGGGTAATCGCATGCCAGACGGTATCGGTAAGCGGCGAGGAGCCGGCGCGGTATCTGACGTACCTGTTCCCGCTGGATGCGGAGAACGGAACCTCCGCCGGCTGCGCGCTGTTTCTTTTGAGCGAGGAGCGCTTCCGTCCTATGCTGGAGGACGAGGTGGACGGCGGCTGCAATCGCTATGTGCTGCAAAACGGCGAGGTTGTGCTGGCGGGCGAGGCGTTTTCGCTCAGTGAGCGCTACCTGCCAGCCGCGCTGCGCGAGGCGGAGGAAACGGAAACCTATGTGCGCCGAATTGCCGGGCGCGATTATCTGTTCATCGCCATGCCGGGCAGTCGGCTTGGGCTTTCGTATTATTCGGTGATGTCGTTAAACGGCATCTATGCCGCGGCGGCGACCGGCTGGGTGAGCTTCGCGGCGATTCTGCTGATTTTCTTCGTGCCCAGCCTGATCTTCATGATTGTGATTTCCCGGCGCAACTATCGTCCCATTCGCGAGATGGGCGCGCAGTTTGCCGCCGGTGCGCAGGACGATGATTTGCGCGCGATTCAGGCGGGCATTCATGACCTGCTTGGGCGCAATCGCGATCTTGATTCGCAGCTGGCGCACAGCCTGCCCGCGCGGCGGGCGCTGTTTGTGCAGAATTTGGTGCGCGGGCGGTATGCCTCCGCCGAGGAGGCGCGCGCGGCGGCGCAGGCGGCGGACGCGGACATCGACCATGCCTGCTTCGCCGTGATGCTGCTGGGCGAGCCGCGCGGCGCGAGCGTTGACCCGGCGAAGCTGATTGCCTTCGCGCCTGCGGGCGTGTTTCCGGCGGCGGCGGAGCTGATTGCGCACGAGCAGATGCTGCTGGTCGTGTTTGCGGACAATTCCGGGCCGATTCACGAGTACGCGGTGGCGCTTACGCGCAGCGAAGCCGTGCGCGCGTCGCGCGTGCCCGTGGCGGTTTCCGACGTGCATGCCGACGTTTCCGAGATGCCCACGGCGTATCTGGAGGCCACGTCGGCCTACGAAAGCCGCTTCGTGATGGGCGATTCCCGGCTTTTAAGCTTCCGCGATATTTCCCTGCCCGCGCGCAGCGTGCCGCCGCAGGCGCGCGCATATGTGGACGAGGTGAAGCGGGCGCTGGAGGGCGGCGACGCCGGGGAGATTAACGGCAGGCTGGACGCGCTGGTGACCTACCTGCGCACGGCGGATATGTCGCTGTATGCCTTCCGGCAGATTTATAATGAAGTAATCGTGGACGTGATGAGCCTGTGCGGCCTGCCGGACGGCTCGGATTCCCTGAAATACTATGACCTGTTCTCACTGTCCGACTGCCGCTCGATTGACGAGCTGGACACCGTTCTGCGCCGCGTATGCGCCGGGGCGATTCGCGAGAACCCGCGCGAGGAGGCGCGTCCGCTGATTCACGACCTGATGAACGACATGCTCGCTAACTACGCCGACCCGGCGTTTACGCTGGCAGGCCTGGCCGACCGCTTCCATATTTCCACCACGCGGCTGACCGTGGAATTTAAGGAGCACCTGAATATCACGCCGTCCGATTACCTGACGTCGCTTCGAATGGAGCACGCGAAGCGGCTGCTTCGGCAGACCGATCGCCCGATTAAGGACGTCTGCGCCGAGGTGGGGTATGGCGACGTGTCCAGCTTCATTCGCCGCTTCAAGCAGTATGCAGGCGCGACCCCGGCGCAGTACCGGCAGGGCGCGCAGGGTGATGGCGCGGAGAAGTGACGGAGTGCGGTTCGCAGCCTTCGCGTTCGGGGATGAAAAGCCCTGCGGCCTTCCACGGGCTTCGGCTTTGGCGCTCATGGCGGCTTTACCCGGCCTGCGCGGCGGAAATGACTTGCGTATAGAGAAATTAACCCGGAAAAAGCACAAAAACCGGTTGCAAATCCGCGTGTATGGGAGTATAATAGCTTTTGCTGATTTTGACACAGGAGGTGACAATCTTGCCGAACATCAAGTCTGCTGTCAAGCGCGTGAAGGTCAATGAGAAGAAGAATCTTCGCAATCGTATGATCAAATCCGCGACGAAGACGACCATCAAAAAGTTTGAAACTGCCGTCGCCGCAGGCACTGCCGATGCCAAGCTGCTGAGCGCAACGCAGGGTGCGGTGGATAAGGCTGCCGCGAAGGGCGTTATTCATAAGAACGCTGCTAACCGCAAAAAGGCGCGCCTTGCCAAGCGCCTCGCGAAGGAAGCATAAACGGGCTTTCAAACCGCATTTTCAAGGGATCGCAGGCTGTGCCTCGATCCCTAAATGTGTTTCCTGAAATCGAGCTTCTTATGGGAGGCGTTTTCCATGCTGTATGACGGCATCGAATCTCTCATCGGTCGCACGCCGCTCGTGCGCCTGTCCCGCGCCGCCCGCGCGCTGGGCGTGCCGGATCGGCTTTTCGGCAAGGCGGAATTTCTGAACCCCACCGGCAGCGCGAAGGACCGTCCGGCGTTTTTCATGCTTGCGGAGGCCGAGCGCTCGGGCGCGCTTCAGCCCGGCGGCGTGATTATCGAGCCGACCAGCGGCAACACTGGCATTGGTCTGGCCGCCATCGGCGCGGCGCGCGGCTATCGCGTGATTCTCACCATGCCGGACACCATGAGCCGCGAGCGCATTGCGCTTTTAACCGCCTACGGCGCCGAGGTC
Source organism: uncultured Oscillospiraceae bacterium (assembly GCA_964565845.1). Taxonomy (GTDB): domain Bacteria; phylum Bacillota; class Clostridia; order Christensenellales; family Aristaeellaceae; genus SFHK01. The sequence continues at coordinate 21,116 of CAZMGO010000019.1, forward strand.
GTTCTGACCGAGGGCAAGCGGGGCATGGCGGGCGCAATCGAAAAGGCGCGGCAGCTTGCGCGCGAGTTGCCCGGCGCGTTTATTCCCGGTCAGTTCGACAATCCAGAGAACGCCCGCGCCCACGAGGAAACCACCGGCCCCGAAATCGCGCGCGACCTGAACGGAAGCGTCGGCGCGTTCGTCGCGGGTGTGGGCACCGGCGGCACGCTCACCGGCACGGCGCGCCATCTGAAGCGCGTCTGTCCGGGCGTGCGCATCCTTGCCGTGGAGCCGGCCTCTTCGCCCCTGCTTTCGAGGGGCGTGTCCGGTCCGCACGGCCTGCAGGGCATCGGCGCGAACTTCGTGCCGTCCATTCTGGATCGCGGCCTGATTGACGAGATTCTTCCCGTGACGGACGCGGACGCCTTCGCCGCCGCGAAGCTTCTTGCGCGCAGCGAGGGCCTTTTGTGCGGCATTACCTCCGGCGCGGCGCTGTTTGCCGCGGCGGAATACCTGAAGCGCGCGGGCGAGGCCGCCGGGAACGTCGTGTGCGTTCTTCCGGACTCCGGCTCGCGCTACCTGTCCACCGGCATTTACGACTAAATAATGGGAGCGATACACCCCTTGGAGCATTTTGATTTTGATCTTTCGCAGGAAACCCGCCGCGCCATCGAGGACATGGGCTACGATGCACCGACCTCGATTCAGGCGCTTGCCATCGCGCCTCTGCTTGAGGGCAGGGACGTGGTCGGTCAGGCGCAGACCGGCACCGGCAAAACCGCCGCGTTCGGCATCCCGATCGTCGAGAAAATCGACGCGTCCGACCGCACGACGCAGGCGCTGGTGGTCTGTCCCACGCGCGAGCTTGCCGTGCAGACGGCGGGCGAGCTGATCAAGCTCGCCAAATACCGCCCCGGCCTGAACGTGCTGGCCGTATACGGCGGACAGCCGATCGAACGCCAGCTTCGCCCGCTGAAAATGGGCGTGCAGGTGGTCGTGGGCACGCCCGGCCGCGTGATGGATCACCTGAACCGCGGCACGCTGACGCTGGACGGCGTAAAAATCGCCGTGCTGGACGAGGCCGACGAAATGCTGGACATGGGCTTCCGCGAGGACATCGAAAGCATTCTTTCCCAAACGCCGGAGGCGCGCCAGACGGCGCTGTTTTCGGCTACGATGCCGCTTCCGATTCTCAACCTGTCGCGGAAATACCTGAAGGAGCCGGAGATTCTGCGCGTCGAGAATAAGCAGATGACCGTCGAGGCCATCCGGCAGACCTATATTCCCATTCGCTCGTTCCACAAGGCGGAGCTTTTAAGCCGCCTGCTCGTGCGCGACGGCATCGGACGCGCGCTGGTGTTCATGAACACCAAGCTGGGCGTTGAGGAGGTCGTAACCAAGCTGCAGGCGCGCGGCTTTGCCGCCGCAGGCCTGCACGGCGACATGCGCCAGATCGAGCGCGACGCCATCATGGAGCGCTTTAAAAACGGCATGGTGGGCATTCTCGTGGCGACCGACGTGGCGGCGCGCGGACTGGACATCGACAACGTGGAGGCCGTGTTCAACTACGACCTGCCGCTGGACGTGGAATATTACGTACACCGCATCGGCCGTACCGGACGCGCAGGGCGTGAGGGACGCGCGTATACGTTCGTCGTGGGGCGCGAAACCGCGCGCATGTGGGACTATCGCCGCGTAACGAAGGCCGCCATCCTGTGCGAACAGCCGCCGTCGGGCGAGGACATTAAAAAGGCCGAGGACGCGCGCCTGATTGAGAAGGCCGCCGCGCTGGCTGCCGGCGAGCCGGATGCGGGCGCGCTGGAAACCGCACGAAAGCTGCTGGAGAACGTGCCTGCGGAGAACGCCGTGGCGGCGCTTCTTGCCCTGCTCGAGGCCTCCGAGGGCGAAAAATTCGAGCCGCAGCTGGATATTCGCGTGCCCGAGCCGCCCAAGCCCGCCCCGCGTCCCGTTCAGGCGCCCGCCGGGCGCTATGGCCGTCCCGTCGGCGGACGTTCGTTCCCGCATCGGGGCGACGGCTCCGTAAACCGGGACGGGAAACCGGCCCTTCGCGGCGGCGCACACGAAAACGACCGACGCGCCCGCGTCGGCGAGCTGGCTGCCGACCGTCCTCCCCTTCGCAATGCCGCGCACGGCGAGGGTCGTCGTTCCATGAAGCGCGAGGACAACGCGCCGTTCATTGACCGCGCGCCGCGCGAGGACGGCAAGTCCGCCCTTCGGCGCAGCGCCGAGACGCGTCCGCCCCGCAAGCCCAAGGGCTCCGTTCGCGGCGCGCAGCCGTCCGGCTCGCAGGAATTTGCCGCAAATCCGCCCTATCGCCCGTGGGAAAATCCCCGCAAAAAGCCCTCGCGCAAGCCGCGGAATTCGTAAACGAGGACGAAGCGGCGGGGTGTCCCTCCCGGAGCCCCACGCCGCCGGTTGGCTCTGCAAGCGGCGGAATTCATAGATGCACGCGGGAGCGTCGGCAGAGTCGTTTTCATATCGGCTCGCGCTTACGCGTCCCACGGCAGAATCCGGTCGCCCTTTACGCGGAAGGCGGTCTTCGCGATTTCCGCCAGCGGGTCGTCAACGTGGGAATCGGAGTAGAATTCGTCGATTTGCACGTCTCCGTATGTCTCGCGCAGACGGCGTACCTTCTCTCTTCCGTGGCAGTTTTCGCCGGAATAAAGCCCGGTATGAATGTCCACGGGCGAGGCGAGCAGGCGCGTGACGCCCAGCTCGGTCAAAATAGGGCGCAGGAGAAACTCCGGCGACGCGGAAATGATGATGTCGTCCGCGCGGCGCTTTTCCAGATAGAAGGGCTTGATGCGCCCGCGGTTTCTCTGCCAGAATTCCGCGACGGCCTTTTCCGGGTCGTCGAGGTCCTTGAGAAAGCCGAACATGCTCTGCTTGAAGCGCGTTTTGTCCCTCGGCAGCACGAAAAGCGCCTCAAGCGCCAGCCTCGGCAGCCGTCTCCACATCTTGGGCGTTCTTCCAAGGCAGAACCGATAGAAGCGCGCGGTGGAATCCCCGCAAAAAATGGTTTTGTCGAAATCGTAAACGTTCATAAAATCTCCCCCTTCCCTGCTTATTCGCTGCGGCAGCGTGAAAATCCTGCCTGCGTGACAAAGGAGGCATCCGCATGTTTCTGTCCAATTTGCTTGAGGATCCAAGGGCGGCGCTCATTGGGCTTCTGCTTAGCCTGCCGGGCATTCTGCTGGCGCTGTGCGCGCACGAGTCCGCGCATGCCTACGTTGCCGACCGCTGCGGCGACCCGACCGCGCGGCTCATGGGGCGCATTACCCTGAACCCGCTGCGCCATATCGACCCCGTTGGCTTCGCCTGCATGTTTCTGGTCGGCTTCGGCTGGGCCAAGCCGGTTCCGGTCAATCCAAACAACCTGCGCCACGGGCGGCGCGACGATTTGAAGGTCTCGCTGGCGGGCATCGTCACGAACCTGATTCTGTGCCTGCTCAGCTTCCTTCTGATGATGGTCATCGTGCAGGCTGCCATTTGCAAGGTTCCATCCTACACGGGCGAGATCGCCTATTACCTCGCAGGCAGTCCGGACGTGGCGTTTGTCACCGTGGGCGGCGAGAGCCTTCTGGTTTCCACGCTGGATCTGGATATGGAGGAGCTGTTCAATGCCGCCAGCGGCCTGTGGTCGTATTACGATGCGAGCGGCGCCACCTTCAACATTCTGGACAACTTCATCCAGCCGGTTCTGGGTGAGGTGCCCGGTTATCTGTATCAGATTCTTTTCCGCTCCGCGTGCATCAACCTGTCTCTGGCGGTGTTCAACCTGATTCCCCTGCCCCC
>CAZMGO010000020.1:0-24860 GCA_964565845.1 uncultured Oscillospiraceae bacterium
GCTTTCCGCGCGGCAGCTTTTCCCTTCATGCGTGTTGCCATTCGTCATTCACTCCTTTCCCGTTACTTTCGGGCGGACGATTTTTCGCCGGCGTGACCCCTGAAAGTACGGGTGGGGGCGAATTCGCCGAACTTATGACCGACCATATCTTCCGTGATATAAACCGGAACATGCTTGCGGCCGTCGTGTACGGCGACAGTGTGTCCAACAAATTCCGGGAAGATCGTAGACGCGCGGGACCAGGTCTTCAGAACCTTTTTCTCGCCGCTCTTATTGAGCTCCAGCACGCGCTTGTAGAGCGCTTCCTGGATGAACGGGCCTTTTTTAACAGATCTGCTCATTAGGTGGTTTGCCTCCTTCCATCGGCGTCCGGCTTAACGCTTGCCGGCCCTCTTGACGATCATCTTATCGGAATACTTGCGATGCTTGCGGGTCTTGACGCCCTGCGTCTTCTTGCCCCACGGAGACATCGGAGCAGGCATACCGACCGGAGAACGGCCTTCGCCGCCGCCGTGCGGGTGGTCGACGGGGTTCATGACAACGCCGCGGACGGTCGGGCGAATGCCCAGATGACGCTGGCGGCCAGCCTTACCGATGCGCACGTTCTCGTGCTCGGTGTTGCCAACCGATCCGATGGAGGCGCGGGCGTTGATGGACACCTTGCGAACCTCGCCTGAGGGCAGGCGGATCTGCGCGAACGCGCCTTCCTTGGCCATGACCTGCGCGGCAGCGCCGGCGGCGCGAACCATCTGGCCGCCCTTGCCGACCTTGATTTCCACGTTGTGGATCAGGGTGCCCAGCGGGATGTTGGCCAGCGGCAGGCAGTTGCCGGGCTTGATGTCGGCGTTCACGCCGCTCATCACGGTGTCGCCAACCTTCAGATCCAGAGGCGCGAGGATGTATCTCTTTTCGCCGTCGGCGTACACCAGCAGGGCGATGAAGCAGGTACGGTTGGGATCGTATTCGATGGCGGCAACCTTCGCGGGGATGTCGTCCTTGTTACGCTTGAAGTCGATGATGCGGTACTTGCGACGCGCTCCGCCGCCCTGATGGCGAACGGTAATTTTACCGGAGGCGTTGCGGCCGGCCTTGTGGCGCAGGTCGGTGGTCAGGGAGCGCTCGGGCTCTTTCTTGGTGAGCTCCTCGAACGTAAGCACCGACATGAAGCGCCTTGCAGGCGAGGTAGGCTTATAAACGCGAATTCCCATTTGCTTGACCTCCCTATTACTGCGCCATGCCCTCGAAGAACTCAATGGGCTTGGAGTCCTTCTTGAGCGTCACGTAAGCTTTCTTGATTTCAGGGGTTCTGCCCTGCGTGCGGCCCTGTCTCTTCATCTTGCCCATCGTGCGAAGGGTGTTGACGGAATCGACCTTCACGCCGAAGATCTCTTCGACTGCGGCCTTGATCTGCGTCTTGTTGGCGTGGACGTCCACGACGAAGACGTACTTCTTGTCCGCGATGGTGTCGTAGGATTTTTCGGTGAGGACCGGACGAACGATGATGTCATATGCAGTCTTCATTATCCGTTAACCTCCTCGCTGGCGGCTTCGACGCTGTAGTCGTAAAGCGCTTCGAGCTTGTTGATGGCGTCCTTGGTGACGATGAAGCTCGTGTAGCCGAGGATGTCCACAACGTTCAGCATGCCGACGTGGGAAACCTTCACGCCCTCGATGTTGGAGCCGGCGCGCACCACGCTGGTGTCGGCGTCCGCGGTCACGATCATCGCTTTCTTCGCGGCGTTTACGGCCTTGAGCATCTGAGCGACATACTTGGTCTTGGCTTCGGCAAGCTCAATCTTGTCCAGAACGATGATCTCGTTCTCCACGGCCTTGCTGGTCAGCGCACTCACCATGGCGAGGCGGCGAACCTTGCGCGGAACGGACATGCGATAGGAGCGGGGCTTCACAGCGAAGACCATGCCGCCGTGGGTGAACTGCGGCGCGCGGCGACCATGATGGCGCGCGTTGCCGGTGCCCTTCTGGCGATAGATTTTGCGTCCGCCGCCGCGCACTTCCGTGCGGGTCTTTGCGGACTGGGTGCCCTGGCGCTTCGCATTCAGAATCGCGCGGACAACCGTATGCATGGCAGAAACATTGACTTCCGCGCCGAAGACGGCCTCGGACAGCTCGATGGAGCCGACGTCCTGTCCCTGCATATTCAGTACTTTAACAGTAGGCATGTTTGCGTCCTCCTTCCAGATAAAATCAGGCCTTGACCGAGTCACGGATGGCGAGCAGGCAGCCGTTCGCTCCGGGCAGTGCGCCCTTGATGAGGAGCAGGTTGCGCTCGGCGTCCACGCGGATCACTTCCAGATTCTGGACGGTGACCTTTTCGCAGCCGTACTGTCCGGCCATGTGCTTGCCGGGGAACACGCGGGACGGATCGGAGTTCGCGCTCAGAGAGCCGACGCCGCGGTGATACTTGGAGCCGTGCGCCATGGGGCCGGTATGCTGGTTCCAGCGCTGAATCGCGCCGGTGTAGCCGTGGCCCTTGCTGATGCCGGAAACGTCAACCTTGTCGCCCTCGGCGAACACGTCAACCTTGATCTGATCGCCCACCTTGTAGGGGGTGATGTCGTCAAGACGAAGCTCGCGCAGATAACGAGTGGCGGGAACGCCCGCTTTTGCAAAATGGCCGAGCTCGGGTTTGTTCTTCAGTTTCTGAGCGCGCTTCTCCGCGAGCTCTCCGAAACCGACCTGAACTGCCTCATAGCCGTCGGTTTCCACCGTCTTGACCTGCGTGACAGTGCAGGGGCCGGCTTCGACGACCGTGACCGGCACCAAGCGACCATCGCTCAGGAAGATCTGGGTCATGCCGATCTTTTTGCCGAGAATTGCCTTCTTCATTGTTACACCTCCGAGTTGGTTTACAGCTTGATTTCAATTTCCACACCGGCCGGAAGATCGAGCTTGGTGAGGGCGTCGATCGTCTTGGGAGTGGGCTGAAGGATGTCGATCAGGCGCTTGTGCGTGCGCAGCTCGAACTGCTCGCGGCTATCCTTGTGCTTGTGGGGAGAACGCAGGATGGTGACGATCTCCTTCTCCGTGGGCAGCGGGATCGGGCCGGATACGCGGGAACCGTTACGCTTGGCGGTTTCCACGATGCGGGCCGCGGACTGGTCGATGAGCTCGTGCTCATAGGCCTTCAGCTTGATGCGGATTTTCTGGCTTGCCATTTCTTGGGTTTCCTCCTTCTTGGACTCATGCACACGCTGCCGGGCGTGCCCTGTATCAATTTTTCGACGGCGCATGAGCCGTCGCCCGATTGTCGGACTGGTCCCCGGAAATTACCGTTTTTCCTGCGTTCATCCGCATGAATGCGCGGAAAAACGCAACCTCCCGGTTCATCCCTTGTCGCGGAGCGGACATTTTGCAGCCGTGCCGTCCGGCAGATAAGCATAGCTTGCCCACACGCAACACATCAATTATACCCCTCTTCCCCCGGTTATGCAAGTTATGATTCTGCGAAATGCCGCTCTCTCGCCCGGCTTCATCAAAAAATAACCTTCGTTTCGCCCGGTTTCGCACTCGAACGCATGCTATAATGAAGCATCCTTCGGAAAACAAGCAAAGCGAGGTGCCCCTTATGCGAATCCGACGCGCCGATGCGCACGACGCAGCCGGCCTGCTTTCCCTGTACGCCTCCTGCATCGGTCTTCCCTTCTGCGCATGGAACGCAGAGTATCCGAATGCGGAAATCCTCGCGGACGACCTCTCAAACGAAGCCGTCTATCTGTTGGACGAGAATGACTTGCCGCTGGCCGCCGTTTCCGTGCTGGCGCGCTCCCTGTGGGCGCACAACGGCATTCCGTGGCAGTTGAACGACCGACCGGTGATGCTCGCCCGCGTGTGCGTGCGCCCCGAGCTTCAGGGGCAGGGACTTGCCGCGCGCTTCCTGTCCGGCGTGCTGGAGGCGCTGTCCGCGCAGGGCTTCCGCGCAGCAAGGCTGGCCGTGGATAAAAATCACCTCGCCGCAATCCGGCTGTATGAAAAGCTGGGCTTTTCCCGGTGCGGCGAGATATATAAATATGAAGAGGATTTTTTCTGCTACGAGCGCCCGCTCACTGGCTCGAAAGCCCGGCCGTGAGCCGCCGCGCACGGAAGCGGCGATAGTAGAAAATAAACGCGGCGGACGTCAGCGTCCACGAAATCGGATAGCTGATGCACACCATGCCGATTTCGTGCTTCGCGGGAACGACAAGCAGCAGCCATGCCACGCGCAGCGCGCAGATGCCCACCGCCGTGATCATCGTGGGAACCAGCGTATCGCCCATGCCGCGCAGCGAGCCAGCGATAATTTCAATCGGCGCATACAGCCAATAGCTCGGCGCCATGTACATCATCATCATGACCGCATGCTTCAGCACGCCCGCATCCTTGTTAAAGAAGCCAAATAGCGTCCGCCCAAACAGCATAAAAATCACGCCGAACAGCATCGAGATACCCATCGCCATCATCAGGCAGGTTTTCATGCTCCGGCGCACGCGGTCATAGCGCCCCGCGCCGTAGTTCTGCCCGACGAACGTCATTACCGCGATTCCAAACGCATTTAAAATCATCCAGTTCAGCGCGTCCACCTTGCCCAGCGCTACCCACGCCGCCACGGCGTCGGTATCGAAGGTATTGATGGAGGTGGTGATGATGATATTGGACACCGCGTACATGACCGACTGAAGCCCCGTCGGAAGGCCGATGCGGATCGTCTGGCCGAGTAGCCTCGGGGTTGTGCGCAGTCTTCGCAGTTCGAGCCGATAGCATTCCCTCGTGCGCATCAGCGACGCGCACACCAGCACCGCGCTGACCACCTGCGAAAGCGACGTGGCAATGGCCACGCCCTTCACGTCGTCCACCGGAAGCACAAGCACAAACAAAACGTCGAGCACGATGTTGGTCAGGCATGCGGCAATCAGAAAATACAGCGGCCGCCGGGAATCGCCCACGGCGCGCAGAATCGCCGAGCCGACGTTGTATACCATGCTCGGAATCATCGCCATGAACACGATGTCCACGTAGTCACGCGACTGCGCCATCGTGTCCTCCGGCGTTTTCATCCACACCAGCAGCGTGGGCGAAATCAGAAGGCCGATTGCCGTCATGATCGCGCCTCCCACCAGCGCCAGCAGCATCGCTGTGTGTACGGAGCGCGACACGCTTTCCTCATCCTTCGCGCCGTATACCTGCGATACGATGACCGTCGCGCCCGAGGCAAGGCCGGTAAAGAAGCCAATCACCAAATTCAGTATTTGCGACGCGGAGCCGCCCACCGCGGCCAGCGCCTCCTTGCCCGCGAAGTTGCCGACCACGACTGCGTCCACCGTGTTGTACAGCTGCTGAAAAAACGTGCCGAGCATAATCGGCAGGAAGAATTTGAGAAGCTGCTTCCAGATGACTCCGTCGGTAATTCCATTGCTTTGCCCGTCCAAACGCTGCATACGCTCTTCTCCTGTATTTTCATCGACAGCCATTGTAAGCGTCCCATCCCCATGGAGCAAGCATACTCCGGTTAACCCTCGCATGCAAAGCGTCCGCCCGGCGAATATCTGCCGAACGGACGTACAGCCCTGCCTATCCTCTCAGCGAAGCGCCTCAATCGCCCTGCGCGTGAATCCCTGTGCCTTTTCGAGCGCGGTCAATGCCGCATCGCGGCTCGCGCCGGCTTCCTTCATCACGATGGCGCACTTGATGTTTCCGTCCGCCTCCGCCAGCCGCGCCTCCGCCTCGGCGCGCTCCACGTTCATGGCCTTCATGGCAATGCGCACGGCGCGATCCTTCAGCTTGGTGTTCGTGGCGCGCACGTCCACCATCAGGTTTTTATACACCTTGCCCATGCGCACCATGCACGCCGTTGAAATCATGTTCAGCGCCAGCTTGGTTGCCGTTCCGGCGCGCAGACGCGTGCTTCCGGAAAGCACCTCCGCGCCGGTGGGCATTTCAATGGCAATGTCCGCATAGCCGGACAGCTTCGCGCCCACATTGCAGCACATGGATACGGGCAGCGCGCCCGCCTCCCGCGCCCGCTTCAGCGCGCCGATGCAATACGGCGCGGTACCGCTGGCGGAAATGGCCACAACCACGTCCTTTTCGCATACATGCAGCTTGTTCAGCTCCTCCATGGCCAGCGCCTCGCTGTCCTCCGCGCCCTCCACGGCGGTGCGCAGCGCGCCGTCGCCGCCCGCGATGATGCCCACGACCATGCCGTCCGGCACGCCGAACGTCGGCGGACATTCGCTCGCGTCCAGCACGCCCAGCCTTCCCGAGGTGCCCGCGCCCATGTAAATCAGTCGGCCGCCCGCCGGAATGCGCGCCGCCGCTTCCTCCGCCACGCGAGCAATTTCGTTCAGCGCATGATGCACCGCCGCCAGTGCGCCGGCGTCCAGCTCGTTCATCAGCGTCACGATTTCAAGCGCGCTCATCTGATCCAGACGCTCACTGCGCTCGTTCGTCTTTTCGGTATCAAGTCTTCCGTAATCCATTCGCATATCCTCCTACAGGCTGTAATCCCTCTTGAAATTCTCTCGGAACGCCTCCGAAATCGGCTCTCCCGCGTTGCGCGCGGCCTTTACAAGCGCGCCATACACCGGCGCGACCTCCGGCCGCACGAGCCTTACGTCGTTTTTCCTGTCACCCAGCGCCGAGCGCACGCTTTCGAGAACCTCGTCGTTTTCAATCAGACCGCCGCTCACCACGGCTGCCGCCGGACGCACGGAGGTAAACCGTAGGCAGGCGCGCAGGTGATCCGCCAGCGCTTCGGCCGCGTCGGAGAGAATTTCCTCCGCAATCGCGTCCCCGGCATGCGCCGCCTCGAGCACGGCGAAGGCAAAAGTCGCAATATACCGCTTGCCGCCCTCATAAATTCGCGGAATGGCCTCGCCCAGCGGAAGCTCCAGTCGGCGCGCGCACAGCTCCTCCAGCAGGGTCTTTTCGCCGCGTCCGTCATAGGAACGATACGCCGCCTTCAGCGCGTCCGCGCCCACGCGGAAGCCGCTGCCTGCGTCGTCCACCAGATAGCCCCAGCCGCCCACCTGATGCGTGCCGCCGCTCGTGAGCACAAACGCCGACGAGCCCGTGCCCGCAATCAGCGCGATGCCCTCCTCCGCCTCGCCATACAGCGCGTTGAAGGCGTCGCTGCCGTTGTCCACCCGGCGCGCATTCGGAAGCAGCCGCCGGAGGATTGCCCCCACCGCCGCCTTCGTTTTTTCGTTCGCGCTCCCGGCGATGCCGGCATACACGCTGTCCACCGCCGCGTCCCGGCCGCCGTAGCCGCGCAGCAGCTCCTCCAATTCAGACCGAAGTCTGTTTTCGCATTCCTCCAAGCCGATATCCGCCGGATTGCTGCCCAGTCCCCTGCAGGCATTCAGCAGGCGTCCGTCCCTCTCCGCCAGCACCAGCGCGGTTTTCGTTCCGCCGCCGTCGATTCCGATGAGCATTGCGCATCGTCTCCTTTGTCGTTTGTTTATATTTTAACACAAAGCGCAAAAGAAAAGCAAGAGTCCGCGGGAATTTGAGTGCGCAAAACGCATTTTTATGTTATAATAGAGGGGAACAGTCCAATCTCACTTTGTTGAATGTGAAAGGAGACGGTTCCCCATGAAAGCTCATGTACAAAGCGGTCTTGACAACCTGAAGCTGGCGCACGACGTGCTGAACGGCCGCCGCATCGGCCTTCTGACCCATCCCTGCGGCTTCGATTCCACGCTCACCAGCACGATCGACCTTCTGCACGCGCACTATCGCCTGACGGCGCTGTTTGCCTGTGAGCATGGCATTCGCGGCAACGTGGTCGCGGGCGCGCACATTCAGCAGGAAACGGACGCCGCAACGGGGCTGCCGGTTTTCTCCCTGTACGGAGACACGCAGATGCCCACGCCGGAAATGCTCTCCGAAATCGACGTGTTCGCGGTGGATTTGCAGGATGTGGGCGCGCGTTTTTATACCTATTTATATTCGCTCGCCTTTGCGATGATCGCCTGCGCCCGTGCGGGCAAGCCCATCGTGGTGTTTGACCGCATCAACCCCATCGGCGGGTGCGTGGTGCAGGGCACGCTGCTGGACGAGCGATTCCATTCCTTCGTGGGCGAATACGCCGTTCCCACGCGCTACGGGCTTACAATCGGCGAGTTCGCGCGCTTCGTGAAGGATCACCTGAAGCTGGACGTAGACCTGACCGTCGTGCCGCTGACCGGCTGGAAGCGCAGCATGCTGTGGGAGGACACCGACGCCGCATGGGCGCCGCCGTCGCCCAACATTCCCACGCCGCATACCGCGCTGGCCTACATTGGAACCTGCATCTTCGAGGGCACGAACCTGTCGGAGGGACGGGGCACGACGACGCCGTTCGAGGTCGTCGGCGCGCCGTTCATCGACGCCGAGCTCCTGACCGCGCGCATGCGGGCGCTGAACCTGCCCGGCATCGGCTTCATGCCCGCCTACTTTACGCCCACCACCTCCAAATGGCAGGGAGAGAGCTGCGGCGGCGTGCGCCTGTTTGTTTCCTCCGGCGAGACCGACGCGTTCGCGGCGGGCATTCACCTGCTGGAGGCCATCCTTGATCTGTATCCGCGCGACGCGAAATACCTTTCGGACGACCCCGCGGCGCTGGCGGGCACGAATCTTCTGCTCGGCACGGATGAATTCCGCTCGGGCGGTCTGAGCGCCGCCGAGCTGATTCAAAAGCACCGTCCGCTCGTGGCGGATTTCAAACGCCGCAGCGAGAAATATTATCTGTACGAATAGGAGGCATCGATATGCAGATTCGCAAGGCCACCCCGGCGGATCGCCCCGCCATATACGCCCTTTGGAACGAGAGCTGCCTCTCTCACGAGGTTATTTACAAGCCCCTTGACACCGCCGCGTTCACCCGCCTGTTTGAGGAAAACCCGAATTACGACGGGGCCTATGATTTCGTGTGCGAGGGAAACGGCGGCATCGCAGGCTTCATCAGCGGCACGGAGAAAAAGGTATTCCTTCCCGGCGAAACGCGCGAAAACACGCCGGGCTATCTGACCGCCATCTTCGTGCGGCCTGAGCTGCGCCGGCGCGGCATCGGCAGTGCGCTGCTTGCGGCGCTTGAGGACGCATTCCGCGCGGCAGGCAAGAAAAGCTTCGTTTCCAGCGGGAACAATCCCGTGAACCTGCCGTGGTTCATCCCGGGCACGCCCGGACACGACCACAACAACGCCCCTGGCACGGACGTGGACTGCGCCGGATACCCCTTCCTTCTGAAGCATGGCTACGCCGACATGCATCGCGAGGTGGCCATGTATCTGAACCTGAAGGATTACGTATACAAGCCCGAGGTGGAGGCAGTTCGGCAGCGGCTGCTCTCGGAGGGCATTTACACCGGCCCGTACGACGTTTCTCTGAACTGCGAATTCGACGGCATGTGCGACCGCGTGGGCAGCGAATACTGGCGCAAGGTGCTTCGGGACGAAACGACCGCCGCCAACCCGCGCGTAATTCTGGCCGGCGTGCACGAAAACCACATCGTCGGCTTCACCGGCCCCGTGGACAAGGAGCCCTCCGGACGCGGCTGGTTCACCGGCATCTGCGTCGATCCGCTGTACGGGCGGCGCGGAATCGCCACGGTCATCTTCAACGACCTGATGCGCGAGTTCGTCAAGGAAGGCGCGCAGTTCTCCACGCTCTTCACCGGCATCGACAATCACGCGCAGCGGCTTTATAAGCAGACCGGCTTTGAGGTACGCCGCACGTTCGCCATCATGAAAAAGGAGGCCTGACCCATGGACGGAAATCGCAAGGTAATCATGGCCGTTGGCGCGCACACGGGAGACGCGCAGCTTACGATGGGCATGCTGCTGGCTAAGCACGCGCAGCGGGGCGACAAAATCATCGTGGTCGATCTGACCGCAGGTGAGCGCGGCTGTCCGGCAGGAACGACGCCCGAGGAATTCCGTCCGCGCAACGTGGAATCCGCGCAGAAATTTGCCGAGGAGCTGGGCGGAGAATCCATCGTGTTTGACATTCCGGACGGCGAGCTTCGAGACAGCCCGGAAATCGAGCTGCGGCTGGCGCGCCTGATGCGCGAAAAGCAGGTGGACGCCGTGCTGTATCACTGGAAAAACTCCATTCACAAGGATCACGTGGAGGCGCATCGCATCACCGACAACGCGATTTTCTTCGCGTCGCTGCCCACCTTTGATCTGGACGGACTCGCCCCCGCGCCCATCCGCTCCTTCCTGTGCGCAGAAAACTGGGAGGATGCGCAGGGCTTTGAGCCTTATGTATATTTCGACGTGACCGAGGCCTACCCGCTGTGGGAGAGTGCGGTCAAGCACCTGTGGCTCACCGAGCACTCGACGTCGATGGCGTATCTCAAGTATTACGACGCGCTGTCCGTCACGCGCGGCTGCCTGATTCAAAAGAGACGCGCGACGGCCTTCGCCACCACCGGCAACCGGCGCATCGTTCGCGAAGCCCTGTAAATTTTCATTTGGAATTCGGAGGAATCATTCATGGCCAGAAGACGCTACCCCGGCACGAAAAGCATGTTCACCAAGAACCCAGACACCCTTCCCTTTTTCAGCATCCACCCCAAGACGATCGTCGGCACGATCATTCGCGTTTTCATGTGCGTGTTTGCGCTGGTCTGCATGCTGCTCATGGTGCTCGCAACAAAGGGGATTATGTTTCAGTGGATCGCCTATATCCGCCCGCTGGCCATAATGGTCATTGCCGGCTGTACGGCGCTTCTGATTCTTCTGGCTCTTTACAAGCGCATGCCCAACACCTTCTTAAAGATTCTCGTGCCCGGCGTTCTGCTGATGCTGGCCGTTTCCATGTTCACCGCGCTCTACAGCATGGTAAGCCACATCTGCTCGCTGGAGCTTGCGCCGGAGGCCGCCATGAATGTGAACGGCAGCAAGCTCGTGCTCATGCGCCAGTGTGCGGAGCCCGAGCAGATCACCGACGAAGACGGGCAAACCGGCTATATCGGCCACGTCGACGCATACAAATACACCGTACGCGTCCCCGAGGCCGCGGAGGGCGTTTCCTACACGATTGACGGCGAAATTCTCGTGCCCGTAAACGGCAGCTGGGACATTTCCGAGGAATGGGTGGACGAGGACACGTTCCGCCTGTCCATCGATAAGGACGAAACCGGCGTCGCTACCGGCGAAATCACCGTGCGCTTCTCAAAGGGCGAAACCACGCCCGCGTCCGAGCCCGCGACGACAGACATGTCCATGCGCAACGGCAGCAAGCCCTATGTCAGCCCTGCCGGCACGCATGAGGTATACCTGTATCGCCAGTCGAGCTACATCGAGCAGGTGACCGACTCCGTCTACATGCTGGATACGGTGGCCTTCCCGCGCGTGTACTCCATCTATCCGCGGACGATGCTGTTCTTCATCCGCTCCGACGTGCGCGTAGACGGCGTGCTGGAGCTGGATTCCTATGTTGAAATGCCCGACCTGCGCGTGACCGTGGCGGACGATGACGTAATCACCATCGAGCCTGCCGAGGAAACCGAGGGCGTGCACGGCTCCGTCACCATTTACCTGAACGAAAAGGCGACCACGCTCTCCGCAACCCCCGATGAGGCAACGCCCGCCGAGGCAGCTTCCTCCGAGGCAGCCGCCGAGGACGCGGCGCCCGCTGCGGCGACCGCCGGGCAGGCCGAATAAGAAGGCGGCAGACGCTTCATGGCTGCAATACGAAACCGAAACCGCCTTTCCGTTCTTTTGTGTGTTCTGCTTCCGCTGACCATGCTGGTCGCGCTGGCGATATGCGTGTCCATCGGCAGCGTGCGCGTGCCGCTGAAGGATACCCTTACGGTCATCCTGTGCACCATTTTCGGGGAGGATGTGCCCGCGTTCGTCTCATCCTCCCATTCCGCCATCCTTCGTGTACGCCTGCCGCGCGTGCTGTGCGCCGCGCTGGTGGGCGCCTCTCTGTCCCTGTGCGGCGCAGCCATGCAGGGACTGCTTAAAAACCCGCTGGCCGACGGCTCCACGCTGGGCGTTTCCAGCGGCGCATCGCTGGGCGCGGTAATTTCCATTGCGTTCGGCGTGTCGATTCCCGGTCTGCCGCTGTCGGGAACGGTGGGCATGGCGATGCTGTTTGCGTTTCTTTCGCTTCTTTTCATTCTGACGCTGTCCTTCAAGCTTGACCATTCGCTGTCCACCAACACCATCATCCTAATCGGCGTGGTCTATTCGATGTTCGTTTCCAGCGCCCTGAGCCTGATTATCACCTTCGCGTCCAACCGTCTGCTTCAGATTACCTTCTGGACGATGGGCAGTCTGGAGGGCAAATCCTACTCGGACGCGCTGATGCTGCTGACTGCGTTCGCCGTTTTCGGCGGCGCGATTCTTCTGCATGCGCGGGAGCTGAACGCCTTCGCCGTGGGCGAGGACAACGCCCGCTTTATCGGCGTGAACGTTCGCCGCGTGAAGCTGCGGCTGCTGGTGTGCGTGTCCGCGCTGATTGGCGTATGCGTGTCCGTCGGCGGCTCGATCGGGTTTGTCGGTCTGGTAACGCCGCACATCGTGCGGCTGCTCACCGGCCCAAACCACAAGCGCCTGCTGCCCGCCTGCGCGTTCGGCGGCGCCATATTCCTGATGCTGTCCGACCTCGTGGCACGCACGCTGCTGCGCCCGCGGCAGCTGCCCATCGGCGTGGTTACGTCGCTGATCGGCGCCGCGCTGTTCATTTATATCTTTGCCAAATCGGGGAGGAAGAGCCGTGCTTGAAGTAAAAAGCCTCTCCGTAACGCTCGGCGGTACGCAAATCCTTGAGGACGTGAGCTTTTCCGCGCACGAGGGACAGTGGCT
This sequence comes from uncultured Oscillospiraceae bacterium, assembly GCA_964565845.1. Lineage (GTDB taxonomy): Bacteria > Bacillota > Clostridia > Christensenellales > Aristaeellaceae > SFHK01. Next base: position 12,795 of record CAZMGO010000020.1, read on the forward strand.
GATGATTCTCGGCCCCAACGGCGCGGGCAAGAGCACGATTGTAAACGCCATCTCCGGCGGCGTGCCCTATACGGGCGAGGTGCGGCTGGACGGCGAAAACCTGCGCCGCATGAAGCCGCGCGCGCGTGCACGCAGGCTGGGCGTGCTCTCTCAGAACCATCATGTAAGCTATGCGTTCACCGTGGAGGAAATCGTCCGAATGGGACGGTACGCCCACGCGCGCAGCCCGTTTTCCCCGCACGGCGAGGGAGACGAGGCGTCGTTTCTCGATGCGGTGGAAAAGACGGGGCTGACCGGCTTTCTGAAGCAGTCGATGCTTACCGTATCCGGGGGCGAAATGCAGCGCGCCTTTCTTGCCCAGCTGCTGTGTCAGGATCCGCGCCTGATGCTGCTGGACGAGCCAACGAACCATCTCGACCCCAAATATCAAAAGCAAATCTTTGACCTCGTGCGCCGCTGGGTCGCGCAGAGCGGGCGATGCGTCGTGTCCGTCGTGCACGATTTGTCGCTGGCGCGCGCCTACGGCACGCATGCGCTGCTCCTGAAGGACGGCCGTGTTCGCGCGTTTGGCGACATGCAGGCCGTGCTCACCGACGAGCACCTTCGGCAGGTGTACGACATGGACGTATGCGGCTGGATGCGCACGCTGTACGAGGGCTGGACGGAGGAGAGACCATGAAAATTCGCTGCTTTGCCACGCCAAATGACCTTCTCCCCGGCGATCTGGACGGCGCAGCGGCGGTTGTCATCGATACGCTGCGCATGACCAGCGTCGCCGCAGCCGCCATGAGCCATGGCTGTGCCGGGCTGCTTGCCTGCGCATCCGTCGAGGACGCGCGCAGAGCCGCCGACGCGCATTGCGCGCTTCTGGGCGGCGAACGCAGCGCTCTGAAAATCGACGGCTTTGATTTTTCCAATTCTCCGCTCGAATATACCCGCGAAGCCATCGGCGGAAGGCGGCTGGTTATGACGACAAGCAACGGCACGCGCGCCATCGCTGCCTGCGCTCCGGCGCGCCGTCTGCTTCTGGCCGCGCTCGTAAACGTCGCCGCCGTGGCCGAAGCCTGTAAAAAGGAAGAAACTGTCGCCATCGTGTGCGCGGGAACCGCCGGCGCGTTCACGCTGGAGGACGCGCTGACCGCCGGCGCGCTGTCCCTGTGCCTAAACGGCAGCGAAAAGGATGATGCAGCCATCGCCTTTGAAGCGCTGTGGCTTGCCTCCCAAGGCGACCTGCCCCGCGCGCTCTCCGCTACCCGCCACTATAACCGGCTGCTTTCCCTCGGCTTTCAGCCTGACCTCGACTTCTGCCTCACACCCAACCGCCTGTCCGCCGTGTGCGAGCGCGCGAGCGACGGCTGGTTCTATCGGCTGTAAGCCCCCGCCTGCAATCGAAAATGGCGGAGGGCTTCCCCTCCGCCGGGTCGATATGTATGTGACGCCGGTCTCCTTTGTTCCGTTTGGGCTTTCTCAGCGCCGGCGTCTATCTGAAACCGCCCGTTGCATTTCATGCGGCGGGGGCGGCGTCCGCCGAAGGGGAATCAGTTGCTGCCGGTCATCGTGCAGCCGCAGCGCGGGCACAGCGTCGAGCTGCCGGCGCAGCTGGTGCCGCAGTTGGAGCAGGTCGAGCACGTGCAGCCGGTGGTTGTCGCGCCCGCAACACTCGTGCTCGCAGAGCAGCTTCCGCTGCAGGCGGGCTTTCCGCCCGTGTAGAACGTGCAGCCGTTCGTCGACGCAGCCGCCGTCGCGGTATCCGTCTGCTGACACGCGCTGGAGCGCGGGAAGATGGGCAGCGAGAAGAACTCGTCGCACACGCTCTCGGCAAACTCCTCGCACGGCGGAATCTCACAGAAGCCGTAGGACGGCACCATGACCTCCACCTCGGCCAGAATCTTCAGCACCACCGTGACGCAGATGGTAATCTCAAATTTGCAGTTGCCCACATAGCGTCCGCTGACGCAGATGGCGCTGACCAAGCTTTCCAGCGTGAACGGCACGATGGATTCGTCCGGGATGGCAAGCAGAACGTCCTTGGAGACCTTCAGCGTCGCCTGCCCCATCCATTCCTGACACTTCTGGTCGATGAACAGCACGTCGATGGGGATGGAAACGTCGCCCTTGACGCGCGCAAACTGCGGCCGGTCACACAGGCGATCCACGGACAGATTGGAAATCACGCCCTCGGTGGTTGAGGAGCGGCAGCTTTCAAATGTCCACGTGCCGCAGGGCTGCGGCAGACACTCGGCGGTCTCGGCATTTTCCAGCGCGTCCTGATAAGTAATCTCGCCGCAGGTGCCGCAGCGGCAGTTGCACCTGCTGCCATTGCAATCGCAGCGGCAGTTGCGGTTCGCTTCCTGAGAGCCGCAGTTGGTGTTCGGCAGCACGGGAACGATATTGGATACCGTAACCTCCTTGTCGTCCAGCTGCTCCTGCTGCAAACACGAATCGTAGACGTTCTTCACCTGAATACAGATGCGTTCGCAGATTCCGTCCATGGCGTTTCCCGTGATTTGACCGGGACTGGTATCGGCATTCGCATTCTTATAGCTGTAAAACGACATACACGCATTCCTCCCGTTTTTTCGCTCCGGACGCCCTCCGGCGCCCACACCGCATCATATGCCGCCGCGAAAAACGGGTGCGCGCTTGTGAAGGAGGTTCCTTTTATGGTTGAAAATCGCAAAATTGAGTTTTCTCTGAACGGCAGGGATGCAACGCTGATCTGTCCCGATCAGCCCGCGCCGGGCAGGCCTTGGGTATGGCGCACGGAATTTCTCGGCGCATTCGACTATGCCGACCGCGCGCTGCTTGCCCGCGGCTGGCATGTCGCCTACCTGTGCGCCTCCAATCTGTACGGATGCCCGGAGGCCGTCGAGGCCATGCACGGCTTCTATCGCCATGTGACCGCCGAATATGCGCTCAGTCCCTTCCCCGTGCTCTTCGGCTTCAGCCGCGGCGGACTGTATGCCGTCAACTTCGCACTCGCTCATCCCGGCTGCTTCGCGGCGCTGTATCTGGACGCGCCCGTGCTGGATATTCGCAGCTGGCCCGGCGGCATGGGCAAGGCAGAGCGCGCGCCGCGCGAATGGGACGAATGCCTGCGCTGCTACGGCCTTACAGAAGAGACTTCGGTCTGTTTTAATCAAAATCCCGTCGATCACGCCGATGATCCCGCGCTGAAGGACGCAAAAATTCTCCTCGTCGCCGGGCTTGCCGACCGCACGGTTCCCTATGAGGAAAACGGTGCCCGGTTCGCGGCACGCCGCCGCGCCGCAGGCGAAACGATTGAAACGATTTTGAAGCCGGACTGCGACCATCATCCGCATTCGCTTTCCGACCCGGAACCCATCGTCCGCTTTGCGGAAAACGCGTTCCGCGACGCGCAGGCCTGACTCATCCCAGGAATCTGCGTCTGTTTTTCCATAAGAATTCATCGAAAGCCCCTCGCGCGCGTATGATGCATCAGTGAACGGCGGGAGGTGCTTTTCATGCACGGTTTCAGGCGGCGTTTTTCCATTCTGCTCGTGTTTCTGTTCGGCTTTCTCGTGCCGGCGCGCGCGGAGCTGTCCCTGCTCCCTCTGGAGGAACGCGCGCCCGTATCGCTGGAATGCAAAAGCGCGCTCCTGATGGAGGCCTCCAGCGGGCAAATCATCTTTGAAACGAATGCCGACGAGAAGCGTCCGGTCGCTTCCGTCGTTAAGATCATGACGATTCTCATGTGCCTTGAAGCTCTCGACGCCGGGCGCGTATCGCTGGATGACCGCGTGACCATATCCAAAAACGCATCCGGCATGGGCGGCTCACAGGTGCTTCTGGATACCGGCGAGGTGCAGACGCTGGACGTTCTTCTGAAAAGCACCGTCGTCGGCAGCGCCAACGACGCCGCCGTGGCCATTGCCGAGCATTTGTACGGCTCGCAGGAGCTGTTTGTAAAGCAAATGAACGCCCGCGCACAGGCGCTGGGCATGAAGGACACCGTGTTTGTGAACTGCACCGGACTGCCCGCCCAGGGACAATACACCACCGCGCGCGACGTCGCGCGCATGGCCGCCGCGCTGTTCGGGCACGAGCTGTACTACAAATACGCCGGCATCTGGATGGACAAGGTGGATCACGGCGACGGGCGCGTGACCGACCTCACCAACACGAACCGGCTGATCCGCTTTTACGACGGCTGCGACGGCGGCAAAACCGGCTCCACAAATGAAGCCGGATACTGCATTGCCGCCACCGCCAAGCGCGGAGACATGCGCTTGATTGCCGTGGTGCTGGGCGGCAGCAGCGGAAAAAAGCGCTTCGCCTGCGCCGAAACGATGTTCGATCACGGCTTCGCCAACTATCGTCTGCTCACCGCCGCCGAAAAGGGTACGCGCGTACGCGGGGAAATGCCCGTGACCGGCGGAAGCCTCGAAAGCGTGCCGCTGGTGCTGGACGGCGACCTGACGCTGCTCATGAACAAGGCCGAGGCCGCCGAAATCGAGCTGAAGCCCAATCTGCCGTCCAGCGTCGCCGCGCCCATCACCGCCGGGGACGAGATTGGCTCCGTCGATATTCTGCTGAACGGTCGAACCATCGCCCGCATTCCCGTCGCCGCCGCCGACTCCGTGGCACGCCAAAGCTTCCCGGACGTATGGCGCCGTTTATGGGAGGGTTGGCTTTTCTAACCGCTCCACGCAAATGAAACAGCTTTCTCCCCCGAAAAGCCGCATTCGGAGACGTTTCCCTCATCCGAGCAATCGAAAACGCCGCTCTCCTTTCGGAAAGCCGCGTTTTCGTTGTTTTTTCTATACTTCATGCCGAAACCCGAGCGTACGGCAAGTGCCGCCGGGGGCTTCCTCCGTCCTTCAGCGTTCGGGAATGGGCGTGAGATAGCCTGCCTCCACGCCGCGAACGCCAAGTCCGGCGCGTCCGACACGCTAATGTCCTTTTCCGCAAACACCGCGCCGCCCAGCACGGGATCCTCGGAGCAAAGCACCGGGCCGTCAAGATCGATCTTTTGAATGATGCCGCGCGCGCACGCAGCGTATAGGCAAATTCCCCGATGTGCGCCTTCATTTTCTCGTTTCCGCAGGTCCGCACGGCATCGGGGCGCATGCCGTCCACCAGAATCAAAACCACCTTATTTGCCATTTCCCTGGTCTCTCACTTCGGTAAAGCCCCTACTCTGCCTGCGCCTCCAGCCGCGCCATTTCGGACGCCATCAGCAGGAACGCGCCCATGCCGTGCAGATCGTTTTCGACGGCGGCGCGATGGATATAGTAATCATAGGTGCCCCCCTCAATGCAGGTGCCCACGCACACGTTTCCCAGTGAAAACTCGCCCTCCGGCGCAGGCAGCAGCGTTTCGATCACGCGGTCATAGGCGCGGCGGGCCGCCTTATAGGCACTGCGGTCAATATAGCCCTGCCGAACGCCCTTGGCAATCGAATACACAAACAGGCAGGTGCAGCTGTTTTCCGGCCAGTTGCCCGGCTCCCTCCACTTGTCCACAACCTCATACCAACGTCCCTCGTCGGATTGATGCTTCAGCACCGTATAAATCAGCTCCTGCTGAATGGCGATGATTTCGCCGCGGCGCGGATGCGTCTGCGGAATGTAGTCCAGCATGTCGGCAATGGCCAGCACAAACCAGCCGCAGGCGCGTCCCCACACCTCCGGCGACAGGCCGGTTTCAGGATCCGCCCACGCGGCATGCTTTCCGGGATCCCAGCCGTGGCGCAGCAGACCGGAGCCGTCGTCGCGCATGTGCTCATACATCAGAAAAATCTGCCGGATGGCAAGCTCGCGCAGCTCCTCCCTGCCGGTGTAGGCCGCATATTTCACCAGCAGCGGCCCTGCCATATACAGACCGTCCAGCCACATCTGATCGGGCGTAGTATAGAAATGCCAGAAGCCGCCGTATTCGTTTTTCGGATAGTCACTCAGGCTTTCGGTCAGATATTTGAGCAAATCGAGTAGGTGCGCATCGTGCGTTTTCTCATACAAATCGCACAGCACGTTGCCGGGCTGGCGGAAATCCAGCGTGGTCAGCGAAAGCCAGCCGGTGTATTCGCGGATGCGGCCGTTTTCATCCTGCACGGCTTCGACCCAGCGGCGAATGTAGTCCAGATAGCGCTCGTCGCGGCACAGGTCATACACGCGGTTCATGCCGGTGAGAAACACGCCCTGATGATAATTGAACGTGGCGCGGTTCAAACCCTCCTGCGGAGGAAGCTGGTTCACATCATAGCGGCGAAGCATGGTGTCGCACGCCATGCGTGCGTAGCCGAGGGGTGTATTCGGATAGGTATTCATGTGGTTTCCCTCCTGTTTTATGCCTGAAGCACCTGATGATCGGCGTTGAAAGCAAAGCGCGAAACGCATTTTGCCGGTGCACGGACGGAAAGCGTGTGATCCTTCATTTCCGCACGGGCGGAAACCACGCCGTCCTCCACGCACGCGCGGAGCATCTCGGGCAAAACGCCGTCCATGGACACATACAGAACCGCGAACGCATCCGAAAGCTCCGAAAGCCGGAAGTCCGTCTCCTCGCCCTCATACCACACGACGTCCAGATAGCTTCGGGCTGTCTCGCACTGCAAAGAGCCTCTTCCCTGCGCGGCTTTCCCGTCCGCCGAAATGAACCTGCGGTGCAGGTCGGCATGCGTTTCGAGAAGCGCCGTTTCCTCGTCCGAATCCGTCATGGCAAAATGCGCCCTGCGTCCGTTAAAGGAGGCGTCCTTCAGGCAGACAACGATGCGTCTCAGGCTGTCGGTGAACACGGCGGTGTCCCCGTCCACCTCCCACCTGCCGTCATAGCCGCCGCCGATTTCAATGCGCACGCGCAGATCATAGGCGCGGATGGTCTCGTTTTGAATCATGTCCAGATTGCAGTGCGTATCGCCGCCGTCGCAGACCATGTCGGCAATCACCAGCGCGTGACCGTCCCTCTGCGCGGTGGTGAGAAGTCCGCTTGAAAAATCATAGCGGTTGCGCAAGATGCTTGCGCCGATGAAGCGCGTTTTCTGCCCGCCCCAGCAGCCGAACAGATTGCGGCGCTGATTCCACGTGGTCGACACGCCCCATGAAGCAAGCGCGTAGACCTCCTCCATGTGGCAGAACGCATACGCATCCTCCAGCGCATCCACAAATGCGCCCATCACGTGGAAGGAAAGCGCCTCGTCGTGCGGCGTGCATGCGGTAAACGCCCTGCGATACTTTTCCGGGCAGTGAAGGTGCATGTACGCCCACGCGGGATTGAACACATACGCGTCTCCCGCGAGCGGAACCGTGCGCTCCATTCCCTCCTCTATGAAGGACAGGGTTTCCGCGTTGGTCAGGCACGAGTAGCTGCGCGCGTTCGGCCCGCACCACTGCTTCGTAGGCGCATGGAAATGCACGGCAACCGTGCGCCATGCAAGATCGAGCAGGTCATCCGCCATGCGGCGCACGTCGGCGTCCCGAATCACATCGTGAATGCATGTCAGGCATTCAATGGCGACGCGGGTATAGGTTGCGCTGTTGTATTCGGCAAAGCTTCCGTTCTTCATGGCGAATTCCCATTGTTTTTTCAGGCGCTGCGTGCCATATCGGAACAGCCACGGCCACGAAAGCAGTTGCCCAGCATGCAGCGTCACATATGCGCCCATGATCGAAATATTGGTATAGCTGAAGGGCACGTTACGCCGGTAAATGGACAGGCAGGCGTGGCGCAGTGCCTCCTCAAGAAGGCTATGCAGCCCATGCGAAATGCGGTCGCCGTGATATTCGAGCACCTTGAGGATTTCCCATCCGCAGAAGTCCGCCCAGTTCCAGTCCGGGGGACTCATCTGCGAAAGCGGCTCCTCCATGTACCATGACCAGATGCCGTAGGTGGCATTCGTGGGATCAGTGTCCTGAAGCGACGCGGCGTGCCACAGCACCTCCTCGGCGCGCCTGCGATCCTCCTCCTCGCCGGTGAGCAACAGCGCCGCGGCATAGCGAAACGCCTCCGTGGTGGAGTGTACCTCGCTTCGCGCCAAACGGGTGTGATAATTTGCCTTGGACAGATAGCTGGTCGGGCATTTCCATTCCTCACTGTAGCGCGCGTTCATGTCGGCAAGCGTTTTCATCAGAGCCTCGCGGTTTTGGGGTGCAACGGTATACATGCTTCAAACCTCCCTATGCCGTGTATTACATGAAAAATCACATTACAGATATGATAGCATCTTCCGCCGCGAATGTCAATTCTCGCGGAAGTCCAATCGAAAAAACGGCCGTTATACCGAAATTCAATTTATTTCATGCGCAGAATCGTCCGCATTTCCACCATACGTATAACGTTACATAACGTTATTTTTCTCAGTTCCCGTTTATACTCCCATTGTTTCATACCGTCATAACGTTTTCATGCTATACTTGAAAAAACACAACCGCACAGAGGGAGGAAGCAATGTGAACGGAAAAATCACGCTGGAGGACATCGCAAGGGCGGCCGGAGTTTCCCGAAACACGGTGAGCGTGGCGCTGCGCGGGCGGCCGGGCGTGAGCGACGCCGTGCGCGCGCGGGTGCTGCAGCTGGCGGAGAGCCTGAATTACGAAAAGCGCCCGGCAGACGCGAAGGGCGCAGGCGTGAAATACATTCTGGTGCTGGTGGCGCAGTCCGTGGGCGCACCCGTGGCGGGCGCTCACGCGGCGGCAGGACTGATTCCGCGGCTGTATCTGCAGCTTCAGAAAAGTGCGCAGGCACGCAGCTGCGTCACGGCGTTCAATATCGTGAGCCGGGAAGACGAGGCGGGACTCGTCCTCCCGGGCGCGCTGTCGCTGGTTCGACCGGCGGGCATCATGACGCTGGGCTGCATTGAGGAGGCGTATACGCACCGTCTGGCGGAAACCGGCTGCCACGTAATCACACTTCACAGTCACATCGACGGTCTGAACGTGGACAGCGTAACTGCGGACGATACGTATGCAGGCTACGTAATGACGAAGCATCTGCTTCAAATGGGTCATCGGGACATCCTGTTCATGGGTGAAAAATACTACATGTCCAAATACATGGATCGCTGGTTTGGTTATTGCCGCGCAATGTGCGAGCACGGCATTCCCGTGCGCAGCAACGCATACTCGGAAACTCGCGTGCACGTGCAGAGTGAGGAAAGCGAGCGCCGCCTGCTTGAGCAAACGTTGTCTGGTCTGGCGCAGCCGCCCACCGCCATTGTGTGCGGCGAGGATTTCACGGCGACGCGCATTCGGGACTATTACAGAGTGCGCGGGCTGAGCGTGCCCGGCGACCTCTCGCTCGTGGGCTTTGACGACGTGTACTCGGATTCCGACCGTCCCTTCCCGCTCACGACCTACCGAGTCGATCATGCCGAGGTCGTCGAAACGGCGCTCGATCTTCTTTTAAAGCCCGAGCGCGTTCCCCGCAAGGTGGTCATCTACGGCGAACCCGTTTTCCGCGAAAGCGTCCGGCCGCTTTGAAGCTGCCTTCCAAAAATCGCCCAGTAAATTCAGCGGCTGGTGCGGCAAAGGCAAAAAATCCATCCAACCTTGTTTTGTTGGACGGATTTTCTGCCTTTGCGGAGTTTGTTAGTAGTCTGAGGCTGCCTCATTATGGTTTTTTCCAATGCCTGCCCCGGATAGACGGATTGTCCGCCGCGGTACACCGATTTCAGTTCTCGAAAATGGGCATCAGGTACCCCGCCTCCACGCCACGAACACCAAGCCCGGGCGCGTCCGACACGGTAATATCCTTTTCCGCAAACACCGCGCCGCCCAGCACGGGATCCTCGGAGCAAAGCACCGGGCCGTCAAGATCGATCTTTTGAATAATGCCGCGCGCGCACGCCAGATGTACGGCGGCGTTCACGGAGATTTTCGCCTCCAGCATGCAGCCGATCATGCACGGCACGCCGTACACCTCGGCCGCCGCCGCGATTTGCAGCGCCGGATACAGACCGCCGCACTTCATCAGCTTGATGTTAATCAGGTCAGCCGCGCCCATCTGCATGATTTTCAGCGCGTCCGCAGGCGAAAACACGCTCTCGTCCGCCAGCACCGGCACGCTGCTGCGCTCGGTAACGTATTTGAGTCCCTCGAAATCGTGCGCGGACACGGGCTGCTCCACGAATTCAATGTCCAAGCCCCGATCCTGCATGGCATTCAGAATGCGCACGGCCTCCTTCGGCTGCCACGCCTGATTTGCGTCGATGCGCAGAATCGTGTCTGCGCCCGCCGCCTCGCGCACTGCGGCCAGCCTGCGCACGTCCAGCGCCGGATTCGCGCCCACCTTGACCTTCAGACAGCGATAGCCGCGCCGAATGGCCTCGCGCGTATCCTCCGCCATTACCTCCGGCTCATTGACGCTGATGGTGATGTCCGTTTCAATCGCCGTCCGCCCGCTGCCCAGCAGCCTGTGAACCGGCATGCCGTATTTCTGTCCGTACAGATCCCACACCGCCATATCCATGGCAGCCTTGGCGCTGGTGTTTTTCACGACGCAGGACTGAATCGCCTGAAGCAGCGGCTCCAGCGCCTCCACCTCGCGTCCGATAACCGACGGAGCAATATGATCGCGGATTGCGCCGACGATGCCGGAAAACGTGTCTCCGGTAATCTTGCCGGTAGGCGGTGCCTCGCCCCAGCCGACCGCGCCCTCATCCGTTCGCACCTCGACCACGACATCCTCCACGCGATACACCGTGCGCAGTGCCGTTTTAAAGGGCACGCGCAGCGGAACCGACAACTTCCACAGGCGAATATCGGTAATTTTCATGGGCATCCTCCCCTGTTTTTTCCTTCATTATACACGAACCCAACCGCCATTTCAAGCATCCAAACGGAAACGACGGACAATTCCGAAACGACAGCATGCACGTCCGCCTATTCGGAGGATTTCCCGAACGCCGTCACCGACGCGGCGTCGCCGTGAAGCTGGGAAGCCACCTCGCGAAAGCGCGGCGGAATCGCCTCGGGCGGCAGCGTGCTCATATATGCCTCGCTTCCGGCCTCAAGCGCCGTTTCGTAGTACCAGCATTTGTACTCCACCACGTCCAGCGTCCGGCGAAGCTCCTCCATTTGGGCAAGCAGGCTGCAGCGCTGCTCATAAATCATCATAAGCCGCTCCTCAAGCGTTTCATCGCCGCGCATGGCGCTTTCAACGTATCGCCGAATGGTTTTAATCGGCATTCCGGCGCTTTTCAGGCAGGAAATCATTTTAAGCCACCGAAGATCGGTTTCCGTGAACACGCGGCTTCCGCCCGATGTGCGTTCCACAAATGGGAGCAGTCCCTCTCGGTCGTAGTATCGCAGGGCAGACGGCGCAACGTTCAAAAGCCTTGCGGCCTCGCTTACCGTGTACGGCATAAATTTCCTCCGCCTATTGACTTAAAGTATACTTTAAGCTGTAGAATAGCATCATTATATCAGAGCCATCGGCTTTGGTCAACAGGAGGACATTTCATGGAATACAGACAGCTGCCGCACGGCGCGCCAAATGAGAAATTCGGCGTGCTCGGTCTGGGCATGGGCGGAATTCAGAACACGCCCGCAGAGGAAATCGAAGCCGTAATTCGCAAGGCCATCGACCATGGCATCAATTTCTTCGACCTGTGCGCCGGTGGAAACGTGTACGCCCCAATCGGCCGCGCGATTCGTCCGCATCGCGAGAAGGTATTCATTCAGGTGCATTTCGGCGCGGTATACAACGAAGCCGGCGAATACGGCTGGAGCCGTGACTTCGAGACCATCCGCAAAACCTTCCTCTGGGAGCTGGAGACGCTCGGCACCGACTATGTGGATTTCGGCTTTCTCCACTGCGTGGACGAGCTTGACGATTATGAGACGCTCATCCGCAGCGGCGTGGTTGACTACCTGAGGGATCTGAAGTCAAAGGGCGTGGTGCGCCACATCGGCTTCTCCTCCCACACGCCCGCCGTCGCCAACCGCATACTGGACGACGGCTTCGCCGACATGATGATGTTCTCGCTGAACCCTGCCTACGACTTTGAAAAGGGCGACGAATACGGCGTCGGCAGCGTACACGAGCGCTTTGCGCTCTTCCGCCGCTGCGAGCGGGAGGGCGTGGGCATCTCGGTCATGAAGCCGTTCT
>CAZMGO010000021.1:0-2050 GCA_964565845.1 uncultured Oscillospiraceae bacterium
CTGCTCGGTGCCTGCGATCATGGCAACGCGTACGGTGTCCTCTGACCGCGACCGAAAAATGACGATTCTGCTTACGCCGTACATGAGCTGCTCGGCGAAGATTTCGATCTATGCGTTTTTCACGGCAGCGTTCTTTCCGAAATATCGGGCGCTGGTAATGATTTCGCTGTATGTTCTGGGAATTTTGGTGGGCATACTGGCGGCGCTGATCATGAACAAAACGGCCTTCCGCGGAAAGCCCGTGCCGTTTGTGATGGAGCTTCCAAACTACCGTCTGCCCGGCTTAAAGAGCGTGGTGCTGCTTCTGTGGGAAAAGGCGAGGGATTTTCTGCAGCGCGCGTTCACGGTCATTTTCTTAGCCACGATCATTATTTGGTTTTTGCAGAGCTTTGACACGCGTCTGAACGTCGTTTCCGACAGCTCGACAAGCCTGCTGGCGCTGATCGGACGCTGGATGGAGCCGATCTTTGTGCCGCTGGGCTTTGCCGACTGGCGCTGCGCCACGGCGCTGATTTCCGGCTTTGTCGCCAAGGAATCCGTCGTGAGCACGCTGGAGGTGCTGCTCGGCAGCATGTCGATTTCGTCGCTGTTCACCGCGCGCACGGCCGTGAGCTTTCTTGTGTTTACGCTGCTCTACACGCCCTGCATCGCGGCGGTGGCTACGATTCGCCGGGAGCTGAATTCCACGGTGAAGACGGTCGGGGTCGTGTTGATGCAATGCTCCGTGGCATGGGCAGCGGCGTTCGTCGTGTATACGATTGCGAGGCTTCTCTGATGCGCCTGCGCGATTACATTCTGCTGGCAATCGTGGCGCTTCTGGCGTATTTCGCGTTTCGCGCATGGCGCGGCAAGTCCAAGCGTGGAGGCTGCTGCGGAGGCTGCTCGGGCGACTGCGCACACTGCGCGTCCGCATGCCGGAAGCACGGGAAAAAGTAAAAAAACGGTGGGAAGCTGCGTGCGGATAAGATGGTAATTTGAGAAAAGAGCTGCAAAATCGGCAGCGGCGGACCGGATTGGACAAAACAGGGGGCTATTCATCCTCGGTTGGATACCGCCTGTTTTTTTTGGCGCGTCTAAGGGTTGAAGAGTGAACAAAGACTATGCTATAATGCGTGTATATGATGCCTTGCATGTTTAAGGCGGACGGCGGCAGGACTGATGTCACCGCTGTAGAAAATGAAGCGAGTGACAATGGGTATGACCGGTTAGAGTCAGACAAGCTGGTTACCGAGTATAACCCTTTGGACGAGTCTCAGATTGGAGAAGTGTTATGACGATTATCCCAAAGCCAGCAAACGAATATGACGTTCTTTATAACGGCGAGTTTGTTGGAACGGCGACACTTTCGCGCAATCCTTACCACAATACAAACTGCTATGTGAAGCTGGAGATAAATTGCTTTGATCCGGAGCTGAGCAAGGAATTGTTTGCCAAGCTGAAAGAAATCGCTGGTTGCCCTCTGCAAGTGATGACAGCATCGGACGATGCCGCTCTGACGGATTTTTTAATTGCCGGTGGATTCATCTGCAAGCGGAAATGCTATGAGTCTGAGGTCGGAATAGAGGACTATATCGGTGAAATCAAGAACGCGCCGCTTCGCCGTACCACCGCGGGAGATTCCGAATATGAGCGAGCCTGCAGACAAATGTATGAGCATTATGCGGCTGCCCACGAAAAAATCAATCCGTGGACAGGTGATTATGAAGCTTTCTGCGAGGAATTGCCTGAAACAGTATTTTATGCCGAAGGTGTATCGGAAATCATTGCCTGCGCCTTTGTCGAGGACAACGAAATTGCCTATATTTGCGGGAAGCATAACGGCACCGTCAAGGAATTTGCTCAGATGCTTGTAACCTTCATGTTGTCCCGACATGAGACAGTATGCTTTGAATGCGATGACTGCGACTGGGCAGCGATGACACTCCGTAGTTTGTTTCAAAATTTGGACAAATTGAGCTATGATACTTATATATATAATAATTGATTTAAACCGGATGCAGATATGCATAAAAGCAGATGTTATTCTGCGATGATAAAAGAAATAACGGGG
>CAZMGO010000021.1:2150-11861 GCA_964565845.1 uncultured Oscillospiraceae bacterium
ATCTCCACATATGGAATTGAAAGCTATATGCGCATGTATGCGCAGCAGGATACGGCGCAGGCCATGACGCAGGTATATCAGCAAACGCCGGAGGAGCTGAACCGTGCCTTCGCGGCGTATGTTGGATTATTCAGATGCGATAAGGCCTTGGAGCAGCGAATGCGGGAGCTGCTTGGCCAATAAATACCGCAGGCTGCAGGCGGCCGATTTGGACTGAATTTTTCGCGGATGAGCTTATAAAAGCAGAACAGGCATGACCGAAATCGTGCCTGTTCTGCAATTTCTGTTTGTTTCCGTCTTGCGGGCGCGGCTTATGTCAGCCGATGGTCTTTTCGACGGATGCGGCGTTCACAAAGCCGTTTTCCGTATAGACAAAGCTTTCGCCGCCGTCTACGGGCGTGCGGAAGACGTCGCCGGTCGAGCCGCGATAGTATATGTAGTCGCCCAGCACGCACATGGAGAAGTCGTACAGGAAGGAGGTGCCGGGCAGCGCTACGAGACGGATACCCAGCCCGGCTTCGTTCAGATCCTTGCGGTAGATGCCCAGAGACGCGAGGTATTCGGGGCTGTCGTTGTAATAGTTGGTTTCGCTGGTGCTGCCCACGTAATATAGCGTGGTATCCGTAAGGATGGACGGCGTATAGTACTGCTCCAGCGCCAGCTGCGTTTCCGTGCCGTCTGCGTCTATGCGCGTAAGGCGGGTGGCGATAAAGTCTCCCTCGCTGTCGGCAAGGGATACCAGCATGCTGTCGCCAAAGGGGAGAACCGCGTTGACGATGTGGTAGAAGCTTCCGACGCTGCTGTAGAGATATTCGTTTTCCGGCTCGCTTCGGTCAAAGCCGGAAAGCACGCTGCCGTCCGTGTCCAGAATGGTATAGTTCACGTAATCGTAGGCGAATACGGTGTCCTGATAGCCGGTCGCCAGATACAGCCGGTTGTCGCTCAGCGCGAGCTGCGCGCAGTCATTGCCGAGAACGCCGGTAAGCGCGCGGAGATTCTGACCGTCCGTGTCCATGCGGAACAGCGCGATGCCGTTCTGGTAGCGTCCGGGCACCTCGCTTGTTTCCTCCTGTCCATCCTCGTTTTCAAACGTGCCATAGCAGATATAGGTGCCGCTCTCGTCAGTGTTTCCGAGAAAATAGATGGCGTCCTGCGTGACGGTGAAGCAGCGGTAGCCGATCAGTATATCGACCCTGTACACGTCATCGTCGCCGCCGAAATCATAGACATCGCCGAGCCTTCGCTCCTCGCCGAGCACGCGGCGGTCGCTGCCGTCCGGCAGACAGCTGACGGGCGTTTCACCGAGCTTGCGCAGGTCGCCGTATTCATCGTTGCCCCAGCTTTCGGCAATGTAATACAGCCGGCCACCGACGAGCTGCAGCATGGAGGCGCGGTCGGAGGAGATGAATTCACCTGTGCCGTCGGCCTGAAGGCGAACAATGCCGTCCGGCATGGCGATAAACAGCTCGTTCCCGTCGGTCTCCACAAAGGCGCCGTTGTTGAGATTTCCGGCGCTCTGCGCCAGCGCGGGGAACGAGGTCAGCAAAAGACTCAGACAAAGAATATAGAGGAACAGCTTTTTCATGCAGCACAGCTTCCTTTCCCAATTTATTCATTTTATAGACGGATGACGCGCCGCGAAGGTTGCAAAAAAATCGCGGCGAAAGCGCGGGTCTGCGCATTCGCCGCGGAGGAATGGAGGGTTACTCCATTTCAAACGCGCCGGTATACAGCTGATAATAGGTGCCCTTTTCGGCAATCAGCTTGTCGTGATTGCCGCGTTCGATGATGCGGCCGTGGTCGAGAACCATGATTACGTCGCTGTTCATGACGGTGGAAAGCCGGTGCGCGATGACGAACACCGTGCGTCCCTTCATCAGCGAATCCATGCCTCTCTGAACCAGCGCCTCCGTGCGGGTATCGATGGAGGACGTAGCCTCGTCCAGAATCATGACCGGCGGGTCGGCGACGGCGGCGCGCGCAATGGCGATCAGCTGACGCTGTCCCTGCGACAGCGACGCGCCGTTGGAGGTGAGCAGCGTGTTGTAGCCGTCCGGCAGACGGCGGATAAAGTCGTCCGCGTTCGCGAGACGCGCGGCCTCGTAGACCTCCTCATCGGTTGCGTCCAGCTTGCCGTAGCGAATGTTTTCCATCACGGTGCCGGTGAACAGGTTCGTATCCTGAAGTACGATGCCCAGCGAGTGGCGCAGGTCGGCCTTTTTGATTTTGTTGATGTTGATGCCGTCGTAGCGCACCTTGCCGTCGGCAATGTCGTAGAAGCGGTTCAGAAGGTTTGTAATTGTCGTCTTGCCCGCGCCGGTCGCACCGACGAAGGCAACCTTCTGACCGGGCTCGGCATACAGCGTGATGTCGTGCAGAACCGGCTTTTCGGGTTCGTAGGCAAAGTCAACGTGATCCATTGTCACATGACCGGTCATGCGGGTATAGGTCGTGGTGCCGTCGGAGTGGGGGTGCTTCCACGCCCACATGCCTGTGCGTTCGCGGCATTCTATGATTTCGCCGTTTTCCTCGCGCGCGTTTACCAGCGTCACGTAGCCGTCATCCACCTCGGGCGTTTCCTCGGTCAGCTTAAACACGCGCTGCGCGCCGGCCATAGCCATGATGATCGAGTTGAACTGCTGCGAAATCTGGTTTACGGGGTTGGTGAACTGCCGCGAAAGCTGCAAAAACGAGATAATCGCGCCCAGCGTAAGCGCCGTCTTGCCGCTGATGGCGAGCAGACCGCCCGCGATGGCGAGGAACGCGTACTGCAGGTTTCCGAGGTTGTTGTTGATCGGGCCGAGGATGTTGGAATACTGGTTGGCGTTGGTCGCGTTTTCGCACAGGTCATCGTTCAGAATGTCGAATTCTTCCTTCGTTTCACCCTCGTGGCAGAAGACCTTCACGACCTTCTGGCCGTTGATCATCTCTTCAATGAAGCCGTTCAGCGTGCCCAGCGACTGCTGCTGGGACAGGAAGAAGCGTCCGGCCAGCCCGCCGACCTTGCGCGTTACGAGCATCATGACGGCCAGCGAAAGCAGCGTGCACAGCGTGAGCCAGAAGCTGGTGCGAATCATGGCGACGAACACCACAACGATGCTGATGACCGAAGAGATGAGCGAGGGGATGGACTGCGAAATCATCTGCCGCAGCGTGTCGGTATCGTTGGTGAAGTGGCTCATGATGTCGCCGTGCGCGTGGGTATCAAAGTACTTCACGGGCAGACGCTGCATGCTGCGGAACATGTCGTCGCGGATGCGCTTGAGCGTGCTTTGCGCCACGTCCGCCATGATGTAATTATACAGATACGAGCCGGCGATACCGACGGCAAACAGCGCGCCGACCTTCGCGATTAGGAGAGCCAGCCCGGTGAAATCCCGCGAGCCGCTTTGAATCATCGGGGTGATGTAATCGTCTATCAGCGATTGTACAAACAGCGAGGATTCGACGGACGCCAGCGCGGACATGAGGATGCACAGCGTGACAATGAGGAATTTGAATAGGTTCGGCTTGAATACGATGGCAATCAGCTTCTTCAGCGTTCCCTTGTCGAGGCTCTGACCGGGCGTGCGGAAGCCGCCGCGGGGTCCACGAGGGCCGCCGGGGCCGGGACGATTGGGCACCTTCTTCATGGCGCTGCGTCCATACCGTGCCTTTACGCTTTCGGCCTTATTCATCATAATCGCCGCCTCCCTTCGTCTGCGAGGTGTAAACCTCACGGTAGATTTCGTTGGTATTCATCAGCTCGTCGTGCGTGCCGAAGCCGTTTACCCGGCCGCCGTCCAGCACGATGATTTTGTCGGCATCCATTACGGAGGAGATGCGCTGGGCAATGATGAAGGTGGTAGTGCCCGGAATAATCTGCTTCATGCCCTCGCGGATGAGCGCGTCGGTGCGCGTGTCCACGGCGCTGGTGGAGTCGTCCAGAATGAGAATTTTCGGTTTTTTCAGAATGGCGCGCGCGATGCACAGGCGCTGCTTCTGACCGCCGGATACGTTCGAGCCGCCCTGCTCGATAAAGGTATCGTAGCCCTCCGGGAAGCTCTCGATAAATTCGTGTGCCTGCGCCAGCTTGCAGGCCTCAATCAGCTCCTCGTCGGTGGCGCCGGGATTGCCCCAGCGCAGGTTTTCGCGGATCGTGCCGGAGAACAGCACGTTTTTCTGAAGCACCATGGCAACGCCGTTTCGCAGCGTGTTCAGGTCGTATTCCTTCACCTCGTGTCCGCCGACCTTCACAACGCCCTCGGTCGCGTCGTACAGGCGCGGAATCAGCTGCACCAGCGTAGACTTGCTTGAGCCCGTGCCGCCCACGATGCCGATGGTTTCGCCCGAACGGATGTGCAGGCTTACGTTTTCAAGGCAAAGCCGCTTTTTGTTCCCGGCATAGGAGAAGCTCACCTTATCGAAATCGACGCTGCCGTCGGAAAGCTCCGTGCGCGCGTTTTCGGGGCTGCACAGGCTGCTCTGCTCATCCAGTACCTCGCAGATGCGTTCGCCGGAGGCACGGGAGATGGTCAACATGACGAACATAAAGGAGAGCGTCATCAGGCTTCCGAGAATCTGGGTGGAGTAGGTAAGCAGGCTGTTCAATTCGCCCGTGGTCATGGCGTTCGTCTGTCCCACGGAGGATAGGATGAATTTCGCGCCGAACCACGAGATCAGAAGCGTGCAGGCGTACATGGCAAACTGCATCAGCGGGCTGTTGAGTGCGATGATGCGCTCGGCCTTCGTGAACAGCGTGGATACTTGCCCGGAAATGTCCTCAAACTTCTTATCCTCATAGTCCTCGCGCACAAACGATTTCACCACGCGCATGCCGCGCACGTTTTCCTGAACCACGTTGTTCAGGGAATCGTAGGTTTTGAAGACCCTGCGGAACACCGGGTGCGCATGCGTGGCGACGTAGCCCAGACCCACGGCCAGCACCGGCACGACGCACAGGAAAATCAGCGCCAGCCGCGCGTTCACGCGGAAAGCCATAATCGCCGAGAAGATCAGCATCAGCGGACTGCGCGCCGCCATGCGAATCAGCATCTGAAAGGCGTTCTGCACGTTGGATACGTCGGTGGTCAGGCGCGTGATCAGCGATGACGTGGAGAATTTGTCGATGTTCGAGAAGGAATAGTCCTGCAGGCGATAGTACATGTCATGCCGCAGGTTGCGGGCAAAGCCGGAGGAAGCGCGCGCGCCGAACACGCCGCCCAGCAGGCCGCTGAAAAGCGATAAAATCGATACGCCGGCGAGCAGCAGACCGTCGCGCCAGATGACGGCACTGTTTCCGGGGCTGATGCCGTTGTCGATGAGGTCGGCCATGATGATCGGCAGAAGAACCTCCATGATGACCTCCAGCGTCATTGACAGCGGCGTGAGGATTGTATCCCGCTTGTACTGCCGGATACTGCGTGCGAGTTTTCGAATCATACTCCATCCTCCGTTCTCTGATTGAGTGCGTGCTCCATTTTGTCAAGGGAGCGCAGAAGCGCCTCTTTTTCCTCCGCCGTGAGCGCCTGCTCCAGACAGTCGTTGATTTCGGCGATGGCCGCCACCGCGCACGTGTGAATGGCTCGTCCCTGCTCCGTAAGCGTCAGCTTTTTGAGACGCGCATCGTGCGCCACGCTTTCCCTTTGAACCAGCCCGCGCTTTTCCATGAGCGAAAGCGTGTTGGAAATCGACGCCCGGGAAATATGGAATTCCGTTTCCAAATCCCGCTGGAAAACGGCGCAGCCGTCATGGTCAATCAGATAGCGTATGACCATCGTCTGCTCCGGCGTAAGCCCGCGCTCGTGAATGCGCGTGCGCGCGTCCATGGCGTGGCGAATGCGCTTGTCAAGCGTTTTCAGCCGGAAGGCAATTCCATAGGACAAGAGGCTCCCTCCCTTCAAAATTGTTAGCAAGCTAACAATTTCGCATTATACGCGCATGGCTGCGCGATTGTCAACGGGAATCGGGTGTTTTTCGCGATTTTATCAGATTTGAAGGAAATGTGGCGAAAACAGGGATGAAACGAGGCTTGACCGACGGGGTCACGAAGCCTATAATAAAGGAAAAGAGAAAGCGGGAATGAAGAAGCGTTTTGCAGATACCGTTCGCGCGATCGGACACGCTGTACCTGAACACATGCCTGTACGGTGCGTGCGGGAGCAGCGTACTTCCCTGCCGGACGGGCTTCAAAAGCGATGGGCGTGGGCTTTCAGGCGGACAGAGAGGCTTGCTGCGGTGCGCGCCATGGTATGCGGCAATGGATCAGAATCGGGTGCGGAACGATTGCGGACGAGGGCAGGATGTGGTATCATAGGGATGCAGGTTACGAAAAGGAGGAAGGAATATGCGGCTTACGAAGATCAGTGCGGATGTGAATGAGCTTGTGTTTTCAATTTCGGACAGCGGCGCACGTGTGCGCGTGCGCGAGTATGTACCGACGCCCGGCGGAAGGCTTCTGTCCGAGACGGAAGCGGAGGTTCAAAACGGGGAGGCACGCATTCCGCGCTTTGACGGCACGCGCGACCGGCTGACCGCCCGCTTCGACTTGGGCATGGACGGCGTGCGCTTTGTTTCCGACCTGCTTCCCGGCGCGTCGCTTGGCAGCGATGCATACCCGCAGCCCGCCTGCATCAAGGCGCTCAGCGGCACCGATGAGGACGTGCGCGCGCTGGGGCTGCATCAGACGCTTTATAACATCAACCTTCCGGCCATCATGACGACGCATGCCGGAGCGGATACCATTCCCTTCGTGGCTTCGGACGGAAAAACCTATCATTTCCTTCGCGCACGCGTGGAGTCCATTGACGGCTACATGAAGCATGCCGACGAAATGGGTCTTCTGGTGACGATGATTCTGCTGAATTCCCCTCGCCTGTTCGGCTCGACCGGGGAGGAGGAGCTTCTCAAAAGGGTGATTCATCCGAGGTATGAATGGAACGCCCGCGACGCCTTCCTGAGTGCCTTTAATATGGAGGAAGAGGAAGGGCAGGGCTATTACTGTGCGTTTGTGGAGTTTCTGGCTGCGCGCTACACGCGCCCCGACCGCCGGTATGGCCGCGCGCTTGGCGCGATTATCTCCAATGAGGTGGACAGCCAGTGCGTGTGGAGCAACGCCGGTGAGATGGACGTGGATACGTTTACCCGCAAGTATGCGACGGCCTGTCGGCTGGCATGGCTGCTCGGACGGAAGCATTACGCGAATTTCCGCGTGTATATTTCGCTGGATCAGTTTTTCTGCGCGCGCTATCGCCCCTTGGAGCCGCTTCATACGTATCCGGGGCGCGAGATCATCGACCGGCTCAACGCGCATTGTCTGCGGGACGGCAATTTCGGCTGGGCGGTGGCGTATCATCCCTATCCCGAGGATCTGCGCTATCCGGATTTCTGGAACGACCGTGCTCCGGATTTCACGTTCTCCACGCCGAAGATCACGTTCAAGAACATGGAGGTGCTGCCGGCCTATCTTGCGCAGACGCGGCTTTTGTACGAGGGGCAGCCTCGCCGCATCATTTTCTCGGAGCAGGGGTTCAATTCGCAGTCCGGCGCGCTGCGCGATTTCACCGAGGCACAGGCCGCGGCGGCGTACTGTCTGGCGTATATGAAGGCGCGCGCCATCGAAACCTGCGATCTGTTCACGCATCATGCCTATGTCGACAACCCGCACGAATTCGGGCTGAATCTGGGCATCCGGCGTTATGACCCGGACGCGCCCGCCCGCGCCGGAGAGAAGAAGCCGATTTACGACTCCGTGCGCGACATGGATACCGAACGCGAGGCGGAGCGAGTCGCACAGGCGCGCGCGTTTATCGGTGAGGCGCTGTTTGATTATCTTTTAAATCCGCCCGTGGTGCACGGAGACAATCCGGACGATACGTCGGTAGACTTCGGATAAGAGAAATCCGGCTGAACGAGCGGCGGCGCTCGAAAAAACGGAAAAAGGGGAAAGCAGGATGAAGGCAGCATTGCTTGGACTGAATGAAACGATTTTGAGCAGGGTATATTCCGAAAAAAATAGGGCGGCGCTCGAAGCGCTTTTCGGGGAACGCATCCCGGTATACACCGACCCGCACGACGAGGGACTGCGGGAGACCGAAATTTTGTTCTCCACGTGGGGCATGCCGGAATATACGGAGGCGGAAATTGCCGAATATCTGCCGCGCGTGAAGGCATTGTTTTACGGCGCGGGCTCGGTGCAGATCTTTGCGCGCCCGTTTCTGAATCGAGGCGTTCGTCTGTTCAGCGCGTGGCGGGCAAACGGGCTGGCGGTAGCGCAGTACACCTATGCGCAGATTCTGCTGGCGCTCAAGGGCTATTTTCCCGTGCAGCGGCGAATGAGCGAATCGCGCGCGGCGGCAAGCGCGCTGGGGCGGAATTATCCGGGCGCGTATGACGTGAAGGTAGGTCTGCTGGGCTGCGGCGCGATTGGGAGCCTTGTGGCCGAGCAGCTGAAGCAGGCGGACGCGGAGGTGCTCGTGTTTGACCCGTTCCTGCCGGATGCGCGCGCCGAGGCGCTGAACGTTCGAAAAACCACGATGGAGGAAATTTTCGAAGGCTGCGACGTGGTTTCCAATCATCTGGCGAACCTGCCGACGACGGTAGGCATAATCAAGCGCGAGCATCTTCTTTCGATGAAGCCGTATTCCACGTTCATCAACACCGGACGCGGCGCGCAGCTGAACGAGAATGACCTCTACGATATGCTTACGCAGGATTCCACGCGCACGGCGCTGCTCGACGTGCTGACCGATGAAGAGCACACGGACGAAAATCCGCTTACAGGGCTTCCTAACTGCTTTGTTACGCCGCATATCGCCGGGGCGCTTGGCCTTGAGGTGCGGCGTATGGGGAGATATATGATTGACGCCTTTGTACGCTGGCGCGATGGCCAGCCGACAGACTGCGAGGTCAGCCTGAAGATGCTGGAAACGATGGCGTGAGAGAGGAGTGAGGGAATGACCCTGCGCGAACGGGCGGCGCTGGCTGAACGGGCGGCGCGCACGGCGGGAGAAATGCTGCTGGCGCATCCGCATACACCGGCGCATCATAAGGCGGAAAACGATTTCGTGACGGAATTTGACGTGAAAAGCGAGAAGCTGATTCGCGGCATCCTACTGGCAGCCTGTCCGGAGGATGGTTTTTTCGGCGAGGAGGAGGGCGGCAGTGAGCGGGCGGCGAGCCGCTGGATCGTTGACCCGATTGACGGAACCTCAAACTTTTATAAGGGCGAAAGGCTGTATACGATTTCCATCGCCTATGAACGGAATGGCGAGCCGGTCGTGGGCTGCGTGTTTTGCCCGTCGACAAACGAGCTGTTTCTGGGCGTGAAGGGCGAGGGCGCGGCGCTGAATGGAAGCCCGATTCATGTTTCGGAGGAGGGCGTTTTGAGAAATGCGTATCTTCATATGTCCTTCTGTCACCGCTCGGCGGAGAACAATGCGCGCGTGCTTCGCCTTCTGCCCGAAATCTGCCGAAGCTTCAGCGATCTGCGCCGCACCGGCTCTGCAGCCTATGATTTGTGCTGCGTGGCTGATGGACGCTGCGAGGGTTTCTTTGAATTGGGGCTGCATCTGTATGACATTGCCGCGGGCGCGGTCATTCTGCGCGAGGCGGGAGGCTGTTTGACCGCATGGGACGATGTGGAAAACCCACTCGAAACCGGCAACGTGCTGGCAACGAACGGGCGCATCCATGAAAAGCTGAAGGAGCTTCTGAATAAATAGGAAAAGGAAA
>CAZMGO010000021.1:11961-24281 GCA_964565845.1 uncultured Oscillospiraceae bacterium
AATAAATAGGAAAAGGAAAGCACGTCCGCTTCGGAAGGGCGTGCTTTCTGCATGAAGGCGACGGCATGCATTTTTGGCGTTGCCTGAGAATTCCGTCCGTAAAAAACGTCCGCTGCGGGAATGGCTTTTCTCCCGCCGCGCAAAGCAAATCCGGCGTGGCGGCGGAAAATGGCTTGAACAATCGGGAAAAGAATGGTATACTGATACCATAGACAAGCTTGCGTCTGCGCGGGAGGAGGCTGCCTGCATGTATGAATCGCGAATCATGAACGAACGCACGGATCGGCTGGTGGATGCGCTTCTGAAGCTGGAAACGCGCGAGGAGTGCTATCGCCTGCTGGAGGATCTGTTTACCATTCGGGAAATCGAGGATCTTTCCCAGCGCTTTGAGGTGGCGGAGCTGCTGAATGAACGGGTCACCTATGCGGAAATCACACAGAGAACCGGCGCTTCGTCGGCGACAATCGGGCGGGTGAACCGCGCGCTTACCTACGGCGCGGACGGATACCGGATGATTTTTGAAAGGCTGAACGCCGCGGGGGATACCGATGATTGATTTAAACAGACTGAATCCGGAGCAGAAGCAGGCCGTGCTCACCACCGAGGGGCCGCTTTTGATTTTGGCGGGCGCAGGCTCCGGCAAAACCCGCGTGCTTACCTACCGGGCGGCGTACCTTGTTGAAAAGGGCGTGCCGCCGTGGGCGATTTTGGCGATTACATTTACCAACAAGGCGGCGCGCGAAATGCGCGAGCGCATCAATCGTCTGGCCGGAGAAGCGGCGGACGATATGTGGGTGATGACGTTCCATGCGCTGAGCGCACGCATTCTGCGGCGCGACATTGAAAAGCTGGGCTATAAGCGCGAGTTTTCCATCTACGACGATGATGACCAGATGACGCTGGTTAAGCGAATTTTGAAAAAGCTGGACATCAGCGACAAGAGCTATCCGCCGCGCGCCGTGAAAAGCGTGATTTCGGATGCCAAGAACCGCATGCTTTCGCCGGAGGAATGGCTGAAGGACAACCCGGATTTTCGCTCGAAGCCATATTACCGCGCGTACTGCGAATACGAAAAGCAGCTGAAGGAAAACAATGCGCTCGACTTTGACGACCTGATTTTGAAAACGCTGGAGCTTCTGACCGAGCATCCGCCGGTGCTGGAGGCGTACCGCCGGAAGTTTTCCTATATCATGGTGGATGAGTATCAGGACACGAACATGGCGCAGTACATGCTGGTTCGAACGCTGGCGGGCGACAAAAAGAACGTATGCGTCGTGGGCGATGACGATCAGTCGATTTACGGCTGGCGCGGCGCGGATCTTCGAAACATTCTGGAGTTCGAAAAGGATTACGGCGGCTGCCCGGTGATTAAGCTGGAGCAGAACTATCGCTCCACCGGCAACATTTTGGACGCGGCCAATCAGGTGATTGCGCACAACAGCGGCCGCAAGGAGAAGGCGCTGTGGACGGACGCCGATGCGGGCGAGAAAATCAGGCTGTATCATGCGCTGGACGAGCGGGACGAGGCCGCGTGGGTGTGCGACACGATTCAGAGCCTTGGGCGCGGCGGCTGCGAGCTGGGTGATATAGCCATCCTGTACCGAACCAATGCACAGAGCCGCGTGCTGGAGGAGGCACTGGTGCGGCGCGGCATCCGATATGGCGTATACGGCGGTCTGAAGTTCTACGACCGCAAGGAGGTCAAGGACGTAATCGCCTACCTTCGCGTGCTGGTGAACCCGGATGACGATATTTCGCTGCGGCGCATCATCAATGAGCCGCGGCGCGGCATCGGCGATTCGACGGTGGAGACGATCGCCGCCTATGCGGCGCAGAACGGGCTTTCGCTTTTGAACGCGCTGATGGAGGCAGAAAATGCGGGGCTTTCCAGCCGCGCGCTCACGGCCGTGCGCGGCTTTACGGAGCTTCTGATGACGCTGACTGGCGACATGCTGGACAAGCCCGCCGGTGAGTTCATTACAGGCCTTATTGAGCAGACCGGCCTTGAGAAGCAGTACGAAAACGATAAGGAGCCGGAAAACGAGACCCGGCGCGAGAACATTCACGAATTGGTGTCCGCCGTAATCGAGTATGACCGCATGAATCCCGACGGGGGTATGGTGGGTTTCCTCGAAAATGTGGCGCTGGTGACGGACACGGATCGAATGGAGGAGAAGACCAGCCTTGTTACGCTGATGACGCTGCATTCCGCCAAGGGTCTGGAATTCCCGGTTGTGTTCCTGACGGGCCTTGAGGAGGGCATTTTCCCCATCTCCCGCGCCATGTTTAACGAGGAGCAGATGGAGGAGGAGCGCCGCCTGATGTACGTGGGCGTAACGCGCGCAAAGAAAAAGCTGTATTTGAGCCATGCGCGCAACCGCATGCTGTACAATGCGCGGCAGTCCAACGAGCTTTCGCGGTTTGTGACCGAGATTCCGCCGCGCGTGCTGGAGGAGAACCGTCAGAGAAGCGAAACGCGCGTGCTTCCGCGTCCGTTTGGACAGCGGGCGAATGCGGGCGCGCAGGCAGTGCGTTCGGAGGTGCGCTCGGGCATTGCCGGGCGTCCGTCGATTGGCAGTATCCCGGGCGTTCAAAAGGGCTTCGGTGCACAGACGGCGCGCGAGCTTCCCAAGCGTCCGGAGATTCGCTACGCTGTGGGCGATCGCGTGTTTCATAAGGCGTTCGGAAACGGCGTCGTAAAGCAGGTGGCGCAGATGGCCGGGGACGCGCGCGTGACGGTGGACTTCGGAGAGGGTAAGGGCGTAAAGACCTTCGCGGCCGACGCGCCCATGATCAAAATCGGGTAAGGAGAACGACGATGAATCGCATGCGTGAACTGGTGGACGTTCTGAACCGGCTTGGCTACGAATATTACGTGCTGGACAATCCGACGGTGACGGACGTGGAGTACGACCGCCTGTATGACGAGCTGGTTCGTTTGGAAAAGGAAACCGGCGAGGTTCTTCCGGATTCGCCGACGCGGCGCGTAGGCGGCGAGACGCTGAAGGAGTTCGTGCCGCATACGCACATCGTACGCCTTTTGAGCATGGATAAGGCTCAGTCGACCGGCGCGATTTCCGATTGGGTGAATCGCGCGGAAAGGCTGCGCGCGCAGGCCAATGAGGGCGGCGCGGATCTTCCGCCGCTTTCCTATGTGGTGGAGCACAAGTTTGACGGCCTGACGCTGTGCCTTACCTATAAGGAAGGAAGGCTGATAGAGGCTGCCACGCGCGGAAACGGCGTGACCGGCGAGTCCATCCTGCCGCAGGCGCTGACGATTCGCTCCATCCCGCTTTCCGTGCCCTATCAGGGGCTGATGGAGGTACACGGCGAATGCTATATGAAGCTTTCGACGCTTGAAAAATATAACCGAACCGCTGCGGAGCCGCTTAAGAACGCACGCAACGCCGCGGCGGGCGCGCTGCGGCAGCTTGACCCCGAGGTGACGCGTTCGCGGCATCTGGATGCGTATTTCTATGATGTCAACTATATCGAGGGGCGTTCGTTCCGCTCGCAGGATGAAATGATGAGCTTCCTGCGCGAGAACCAATTCCCGGTGAGCGGCTGCGAGCTGCGCGCGGCAGACGAGGCGGGCGTGCTGGCTGCCATCGGCGAAATCGAGAAAACGCGCGGCGAGCTGGATTATATGATCGACGGCGCGGTGGTAAAGCTGGTGGATTTTGCCACGCGCGAGGCGCTGGGCGTCACGGAGAAGTTCCCGCGCTGGGCGATTGCGTATAAATTCGAGGCCGAGGAGGTCACGTCCCTTCTGGAGGACGTGACGTGGGAGGTCGGACGCACGGGCAAGCTTACGCCGCTGGCGCACGTGAGCCCGGTGGAGATTGCCGGCGCGACGGTGAAGCGCGCCACGCTGAACAACTATGGCGACATCCTTCGAAAGCGCGTGCGGGTCGGCGCGCGCGTATGGCTTCGGCGGTCGAACGAGGTAATCCCGGAGATCATGGGACGCGTGGACGAATACGAGCCGGGCGAGCGCGACATTGAGAAGCCGACGGCTTGCCCTGCGTGCGGCGCACCGCTGACGGAGCGGGGCGCGCACCTGTACTGCCTAAACCGCGAGGGCTGCATCGCTCAGATCGTAATGCGCATGGCGCATTTTGCCGGTCGGGAGGCGATGGACATCGACGCGTTTTCCGAAAAAACGGCGCGCCAGCTGTGTCAGGCGCTGGGGATTCATGAGCCCAGTGATTTGTATGAGCTGAGCCACGAGCAGCTGACGGCGCTTGAGCGCTTCGGCGACAAAAAGGCAAAGAAGCTTTTGGACGAGATCGAAAAGAGCAAGTCGGTAAAGCTGGATTCGTTCATCTTCGCCTTGGGCATTCCGAACGTCGGCCGCAAGACGGCGCGCGATCTTGCGGAGCGGTTTGGCGGCATGCAGCCGCTTATGGAGGCAGACGTGCAGACGCTTATACAAATTGACGACGTGGGCGATGTTGTGGCGCAGTCGGTGGTGGATTTCTTTGCCGATCCCGTCACGCGCGCGGAGGCCGAACGCTTGCTTGCAAGGGGCGTTTCACCCGTGTGGGAGAAGCGAAAGGCGGGCGGCGCGCTCACGGGAATGACGGTTGTGATTACCGGCACGCTGGAAACGCTGTCGCGCGCGGAGGCCGAGGAGCGCGTGCGCGAGGCGGGCGGCAAGGCGTCATCGTCCGTTTCCGGACGAACGAGCCTTGTCGTTGCGGGTGAAAACGCCGGCAGCAAGCGGACGAAGGCACAGCAGTTGGGCGTACGCGTGGTGAGCGAAGCGGAATTTCTGCAAATGCTTGCAAACCGGCAGTGAGAATTTATCCAAAGATAACCCAAAAACGGTTTGCGCGTGATATAATTGGTCGGATAAATGCTGGGGGCAAAGGAGTATAACCATGTATTCCATGACCGGATACGGACGCGCGGCCTGCATCAGGGATGGCCGCAGTCTGACGATCGAGCTGAAGAGCGTGAATCATCGCTTTCTGGATCTGAATTTCCGCATGCCGCGTTCGTTTCTCTTTCTGGAGGATGCGGCACGCAAGCAGATTGCCGCATCGCTGTCGCGCGGGCACGTGGACGTGTTCGTAACCTATGTGAACCGGCGCGACGACTCGCGAATGGTGCGCGTGGATGAGGGTCTGGTGAAGGCCTATGAGGAAGCGCTGAATCAGGTGGAGCGGCTGACGGGCGTGAAGGACGACCGGAGCTTGTCGCTGTTTGCCAGATTGCCCGACGCGCTGGTGATTGACGAGGCGGGCGAGGATGAGGATGCGCTTCGCGCGCTTCTGCAGGAAACGCTGGCGCAGGCGCTGGACAGCCTGAATGCCATGCGCGCCCGAGAGGGCGAGGCCATGAAGCGCGACATGCTCGAAAAGCTGGAGGAGATTGAGGAGAAAAATGCGCTGATCGAAAGGCGTTACCCGGAAACCGTGGAGGAATACCGGGAAAAGCTCCGCGCGCGCGTAAACGAGCTTCTCTCCACGCCGATTGACGAGGGAAGGCTGGCGCAGGAGGTTGCGCTGATGGCCGACCGCGCGGCTGTTGCGGAGGAAACGGTGCGCCTTTCCAGCCATATTCGGCAGGCGCGCGAAAAGTGCGCGCTCACCGAGCCGATTGGCCGCAGCCTCGACTTCATCGTTCAGGAAATGAACCGCGAGGTGAATACCATCTCGTCCAAGTCGCAGGATATACCGATTACGCAGGCGGTTATCGCCTGCAAGAGCGCGATAGAAAAGCTGCGCGAGCAGCTGCAGAACGTCGAATGACCAAAAGGAGGAACCTCATTATGATGATTGAACCGCCCATCAATGAACTGCTTACTCATGTCGATTGCCGCTATACGCTCGCGGTCGAGGCCGCAAAGCGCGCCCGTCAGCTGATTCAGGGCGAGCAGCCGCTGTATGACACCAAGGAAAGCAAGCCGCTTTCGGTTGCCATTGAGGAGATCAATCGCGGGCTGATTACCTACACGCGTCCCGAGGCAGCCGAGGAGGAATAAGGCGCGCAGGCGCTGCGCAGGGCGTCGGGCTTACGCGAATCTGTGGGTTTGCTTGCCGGAGCGCTCCGCGCTTGTCCGCGGGTTCGCTTCGGCTTTTGTGGGTAAATGGCCGCATGGAGGAAAACGGGAATGCTGGAAGGAAAACGCATCGTTCTGGGCGTGACGGGCGGAATTGCCGCCTACAAGGCGTGTGAGCTTACGCGGCTGTTTAAAAAAGCAGGCGCGGAGGTTCGCGTGGTGATGACGGAAAACGCCGCAAGGTTCGTATCGCCCCTTACGTTTGAAACGCTTTCCGGGAATCAGGCGCACACCGATTCCTTTGAACGCGCGTGGGAAATCGGACACATCGCGCTGGCGAAGTGGGCAGAGCTGATGGTCATTGCTCCGGCGACGGCGAACGTGATGGCAAAGATTTCCGCCGGTATCTGCGATGACCTTCTGACGACCACCGTCATGGCGATGCCGTGCCCGGTGCTGATTGCTCCGGCCATGAACTGCGTAATGTGGCGCAGTGCCGCCAATCAGGCGAACGTGGAAACGCTCAGACGGCGCGGCTTCTTCTTTGCCGGGCCTGAGGTCGGCGGCCTTGCCTGTGGAGACGCAGACGTAGGCCGAATGGCAGAGCCAGCCGAAATTGCCGCATGCGCCGAGGATGTGCTGAATCCGAAGCACGATTTCGAGGGACGGACGGTGTTGGTCACTGCCGGGCCGACGCGCGAGATGCTCGATCCCGTGCGCTTCCTTTCCAACCGTTCGACCGGACGGATGGGCTATGCCCTTGCCGAGGCCGCCGCGCGGCGCGGGGCGAGGGTCGTGCTGGTGTCCGGCCCCGTGGAGCTTCCCGCGCCCTCAGGCGTGCAGCTTGTGCCCGTCGTGTCCACGCAGGACATGTTCGAGGCCGTGACGGAAAACGCGAGGACGGCGGATATCGTGATTCAGGCCGCTGCGCCTGCCGACTTCACGCCGGAGCGTGTGGCTGCGCAGAAAATCAAAAAGACCGGCGCAGATATGGCCGTGCGCCTTGTATCCACGCCGGACATTGCAAGGACGCTCGGCGAAAGCAAGCGTCCGGGGCAGATTTTGGTCGCGTTTGCCGCCGAAACCGAAAATGCGCTGGAAAACGCGCGCGGAAAGAGGACGCGCAAGAATGCCGACCTGATCGTGGTGAACGACGTAACGAAGCCGGGCGCGGGCTTTGCGGGCGATACAAACATCGTTACCGTTATTTCCGCAGACGGCGAAACGGAATATCCCGTTATGTCCAAGCGCGACGTGGCGGAGGCGATTCTGGATCAGGTGCGCAGGGTGATGCCATGACCTTCGTGGAGGTCGTGGTTGATCTGGCTGCCGACGCGCTGGACAGGCGGTTTACCTATCGCGTTCCGGAGGGTATGTCCGTTTCCGTCGGAGACATGGTGTCTGCGCCGTTCGGTGCCCGCACCATAGAGGGCTTCGTCGTGTCCGAAAAGGATGATCCGGGCATGGACGAGAGCCGAATCCGTCCCATCAAGGGCGTGACGGCGGCGGGCGTGATTCTGCCGGAGCTGATCGAGCTGGCCGAATGGATGAAAAAACGCTATAATTGCCTGTTTGTCGATGCGCTGCGGCTGATGATTCCTTCCGAAATGCGCGGCGCGCGCGTGAGGGAAAAGAATGTGCGCGTGGCGGAGCTTTCGATGCCGGTAGACGAGGCGGCGAAGGCTTGTGCCCGTGCGCCGAAGCAGCTGGAGCTTTTGACGCATCTGGCGAGCGGAGCCAAGCCCACGGCGTATCTGGCGCAAATGGTGCCCGGTGCGGCGGCGGCCATTCAGGCGATGGCCCAAAAGGGCGTGCTTACGCTCGGCGAAACGAGAGAGCGACGCGCGCCGCGCATGGATGACGGCGGGCGTTCCCGCGAGGATCCGGTGCTGATGCCGGGTCAGCAGCGCGCGGCGGACGAGCTGATTTCGGCGCTGCGTTCCGGCGGCGGGCGCTTTCTTCTGCATGGCGTAACCGGAAGCGGAAAGACGGAGGTATATATCCGTTTGATTCGCGCGGTGCTGGCGGACGGGAAGGGCGCGATCGTGCTGGTTCCCGAAATCGCGCTTACGCCGCAGATGGTCGGCTGGTTTCATGCCCGCTTCGGCGCGGACGCGGCAGTGATTCACTCCCGCCTGTCAGCCGGGGAGCGCTTTGACGAATGGGAGCGCATTCGGCGCGGCGAGGCACGCGTGGTGATCGGCGCGCGGTCGGCGGTGTTCGCGCCGGTGAATCGGCTGGGCGCGGTGATTGTGGATGAGGAGCACGAGGGCGCGTATCAGAGCGAGAAGCGCCCGCGCTACGATGCCCGCGAAATCGCGTGGCGTCGATGCGAAACGAGCGGGGGCGTGCTCGTTCTGGGCAGTGCCACGCCGTCCATCGCGAGCTACATGCGCGTGATGCCGGGCGTAAAGCCGCAGAATCGATTGACGCTTCTGGAGCTTACGGAGCGCGTTTTCGGCCGTAAAATGCCCGAGTGCCGCGTGGTGGACATGCGGCGCGAGCTGGAAATGGGCAACCATGGCATTTTCTCAGCCGAGCTGGTAAAGGAGCTTCGCGCCTGCACGAAAAACGGAAAGCAGGCGATGCTGTTTATTAACCGGCGTGGTCATTCCACCTTTGTCTCCTGCCGGGCGTGCGGGCATGTGGAGAAATGCGCGTTTTGTGACGTGGCGATGACGTACCATCAGTCCGACGGGCGCATGCACTGCCACTATTGCGGGCAGAGCAAGGAGCCGCCCACAGCCTGCCCGGAATGCGGCAGCTCGTTTATCAAGTATTTCGGAGCGGGCACGCAGCGGGTGGAGGAGGAGGTTCGAAAGCTTCTTCCGGGCGTTCCCGTGGCGAGGATGGACGTGGATACCACGCAGGGGAAGGACGGGCATTTGAAGCTTTTGGAGGCCTTCCGAAAGGGCGAAACCCGCATAATGGTGGGCACTCAGATGATTGCCAAGGGCTTGGATTTCCCGAACGTGACGCTGGTCGGCGTGGTTGCGGCGGATACGACGCTGAACCTGCCCGATTACCGAAGCGCCGAGAGGACGTTTCAGCTGATTACGCAGGTGGCGGGGCGCGCCGGGCGCGCGGACAGTCCCGGTCGGGTTGTCATTCAAACCTACACGCCGGATCACTACGCCATCCGCTGCGCGGTAAAGCAGGACTATCGCGCGTTTTATCACACCGAGGCAGGCTATCGCAAGCGCGCGCTCTATCCGCCGTACACGGTGCTGGCGCGGCTGGTGGTGCTGTCAAAGGACGAGCGCATTCCGGCACTTACGGCAATGGCGCTGGAGGAAAGGCTTACGGTCGTGCTGACGGACAAAGGGCTTATGGACGGCGTGCTTTTGATTCACGCCGCCGAGGCGCCGATTAAAAAGCTGCGCGGGGAAACGCGCTGGCAGGTATACGTGAAGATGTACGCGCGCGGTGAGGTGGAGCGCATTACCGCCGAAATGGAAGGGCTGGCGGAAACCGGCGCGCCGGGCGCGCGGATTGAGATGGAAGTCAATCCGGCAACGATGATTTAGCCACCTTTGGAGGAGAGAATATGGCGATTCGCAGAATTCTGAAAGAGGGAGACGAAACGCTCCGCAAGATCAGCCGACCGGTGCAGGAAATCGACAAGCGAACGAAGCAGCTGCTGGACGACATGGCCGAGACCATGTATGCCAGCGACGGCGTCGGCCTTGCCGCGCCGCAGGTTGGCGTTTTGCGCCGGATGGTCGTGGTTGACGTGGGCGAGAAGCGCGGCCGCGAGCTTTTGCAGCTGATCAACCCGGAGATCGTTGAAACCGAGGGCGGCGTGGTGGGCGCCGAGGGCTGCCTGAGTATTCCCGGCCGTCGCGGCACGGTGGAACGCCCGGAGCGCGTGGTTGTGCATGCGCTGAACAAAAAGGGGCAGATGCTGGAAATCGAGGGAACGGGTTTGCTGGCCGTGGCGCTGTGCCACGAGATTGACCATCTGGACGGCATCCTGTATATCGACAAGATGATCGAGGACGTTACCGGCAGGGAGGACGTGTGAGCATGCGCGTGGTGTTTATGGGTACGCCCGACTTTGCCGTGCCGTCCCTGCGCGCGTTGGCGGGCATGGAAGAGGTGGAAATCGTCGGCGTGTTTACGCAGCCGGATCGCCCCGTCGGGCGCGGTCACAAGCTGGAAATGCCGCCGGTCAAGCGCGAAGCGCTGGAAAACGGCCTGAACGTACTGCAGTTTGAGCGCGTGCGCAGGCAGGAGGGGCTGGATGCGATGCGCGCGCTGAAGCCGGATCTCGTGGTCACGGCGGCGTTTGGGCAGATTCTCAGCAAAAAGCTTCTGGATGTGCCGCGCATGGGCACGATTAACGTGCATGCGTCGCTGCTTCCCCGGCATCGCGGCGCGGCACCGATCAACTGGTGCCTGATTCAGGGCGAACGGGTGACGGGCGTTACTACGATGCTGACCGACGCGGGGCTTGACACGGGCGACATGCTCTTAAAAAGAGAGGTCGAAATCGGCGAAGGCGAGACGGCGGGTGAGCTGACCGGACGGCTTGCGCAGGTCGGCGCGGAGCTGCTGGTCGAGACCGTTCGTCGTTATGCCGCCGGAGAAATCGCGCCCGAGAAGCAGGACGAGAACGAAATGACCTATGAACCGCTTCTTACGAAGGAGCTTGGCAAAATCGACTGGAAGCAGGATGCGCGGGTAATTGCGAACCTCGTGCGCGGCGTGAATCCGTGGCCCGGCGCGTACACGGCGGTGGAGGGCGGCACGCTCAAAATCTGGCTGGCGAGGCCGGCTGATGCGCAAACCGACCGGGCACCCGGCACGGTGATTCGAGCGAGTGCGAAGGAAGGCCTGTTTGTTGCCTGCGGAGGCGGCACGGCGCTGGAGATTCTTGAAATGCAGGTACCCAACGCAAAGCGAATGAATGCAAAAACCTATCTTTCCGGCAGAAAAATCGAAATTGGAACGAGGTTTGGTGAGGAATAATGGATAAAAAGAGCAGCGGAAAGCGCTTTAACGAAAAACCGCACGGCGACCGCAAGTCCTATGGCGAGAAGAAGAGCTTTGGCGACAAGCCGCACGGTGACCGGAAGCCCTACGGAGACCGCAAGCCCTTTGACGAGAAGAAGCCGCGCGGCGACCGTAAGCCCTACGGTGAGAAAAGGGGCTTCGACGACAAGCCGCATGGCGACCGCAAGCCCTTTGGTGACAAGAAGCCGTATGGCGACCATAAGCCCTACGGTGAAAAGAAGCCCTATGGCGACAAGCCGCACGGTGACCGGAAGCCCTACGGAGACAAGAAGCCTTACGGCGACCGCAAGCCCTTTGATGAGAAGAAGCCGTATGGCGACCGTAAGCCCTACGGTGAAAAAAGGCCCTATGGCGACAAGCCGCACGGCGACCGCAAGCCCTTTGGCGACAAGAAGCCGTATGGCGACCATAAGCCCTACGGTGAAAAGAAGTCCTATGGCGACAAGCCGCACGGCGACCATAAGCCCTATGGCGAAAGGAAGCCGCATGGCGACCACAAGCCCTATGGCGAGCGCATCAACGGCGACAGACCCTTCCGTCCGTATGGCGATGTGAAGCGCCCTTTCGCAGAAAGGCCGGCGGAAGCAAGCGGCGCGGCTTCTGAACGCCCGGTCGAGCAGGAACATAGGATGCATCCCGCGTCCGCGCTGGATGCGCGCCGCGCTGCGCTGAACGCGCTGGCCGACGTGAATCGCGTGGATGCCTATGCAGCGCTGGCACTGGACAAGCGTCTGCGTGAGGCGAAGCTGTCCGGCGAGGACAGAAGACTGGCAACCTCCATCTTCTATGCGGCGGTGGAAAACCGGCTGAACATTCAGTATGTGCTGAAGGATTTCGTAAATACGAAGCCCGAGCCGGTGGTGGAGGATATTCTGCATATTGCTTGCGCCCAGATTTTGTTTATGGATCGCATCCCGGCGCATGCCGTGGTGGACGAGGCCGTGAAGCAGACGCGCGCGTTTGGGCGCGAGGAGGCTGCGGGCTTTGTGAACGGCGTGCTCCGTTCGCTTCTGCGCGCCATCGAGGCCGACGAAATCCATTACCCGGATATCGAAACGGAACCGATTGCGTATCTGTCCGTCAAATATTCGGTGCCGGAAAAAATCGTTCAGCGCCTGATTGACGCCTACGGCTTTGAAGCTGCGGCGGAGATCGTGTCCTTCCGTCCCACCGAAAGGCTGGAAACGGTGCGCGCGAACATGATGCGTATGGACGACGCCGCGTTCGAGGCGTTTGTGACCCGCCGAGGCTGGCATTGGCGCAGGGGTACCGTGCCCGGCGCGTACCTGGTGGAGCA
>CAZMGO010000022.1:0-7484 GCA_964565845.1 uncultured Oscillospiraceae bacterium
TATCGAAGGGAAGCGCGGACGGGCGAATGGCGGGAGGAAACGAAGGCCGGGGAGGAAATTCGATGACGGGAAAGCTGATAATCGCTGCGGCACTGACGCTGTTCAGCTATCTGGCGGGGCGGGCGTTCGGAGGAACGATGTCGCGCGAGGCGGATTTGCTGCGGATGCTGATGGACGACCTTCAAATGCTTCGAACGCTCACGCTGGAGCGGCTGGTTCCTATGGGCGATGCGCTGAGCGAGATGCGCGTTCCGCTTCTGCGCCAGACCGGTGAGCGAATGCGAAGGAATGCGGCGCTGAAGCCGGAGAGGGCATGGTCGGAGGCATTTGAGGCGCAGAGAGGAGAGGCCGTGCCGCTTCCGCAGGCCGATGCGGAGGAGCTTGAACGGCTGTTTCAGGGTCTGGAGGTTCTCGGGCGCGGCGAACACGCGGAGCAGTACGCGCGCACAATCGAGCGGCTTGGACGCAGAGAGGAGGAGCTGCGCGCCGCGGGACGGGACAAGCGGCGCTTGTATGCGTCGCTTGGCGCCATGACGGGGCTGGCGGTCAGCATCCTTCTGATATGAAGGTTGGATTTTGTGTGCCGCCGCATTTCTGCAGACGGCGAATGCGCTGCGGGTGGGAGGAAGACGGATGAACGTTGATTTGGTATTTAAGATTGCTGCGTTTGGAATCATCCTGTCGGTTATGAGTCAGCTGCTCACGCGCGCGGGCCGGGAGGACATTGCCACGCTCACGACGCTGGCGGGGCTTGCGATTGTGATGCTGGTGGTCGTGGGTCTGCTCAGCGATTTCTTCACGAGCGTGCGGCAGATGTTTAATCTGTATTGACGGAGGGAAGAGCGTGACGGCGGTAAAAATCGCTGCGCTGCTGGTGGCGGCAGCGGTGCTGTGCGTGGCGATTCGCGTGAATCGGCCGGAGCTGGCTATGGCGGTGGGTCTGCTTGCGGGGCTGACGGCATGTCTGCTGTCGATGGACGAGCTGACGGATGCGGTGCGGATTCTGAAGGAATGGCTGGCGAGAGCCGGCGCAGACGAGGAGGATACGGCGCTTTTGCTTCGCCTGTGCGGACTTTCGCTGATCGGCGAGTATGCCGCGCAGCTTTGCAGGGATGCGGGAGAGGGCGCGCTGGCGCAGCGCGTCGAGTTCGGCACGCGGGTTTCCTTAACGGCGCTTCTGACGCCGTTGGCTGCGGAGGTGCTGGCTGCCGCCGCAGAACTGCTGCCGTGACGCGTTTTCATGAAATATGGGTATGCGGGAAGGGCGTGGGCATGAAGCGCTGCGTGAGGCTTCTGCTTGTGCTGCTGGCGCTGACCTTCGGCCTGTGCGTGCGCGCGGAGCCGGCGGACGGGAACGAGGCGGCGGGCGTCGATTTGGGCGGCTTTCAGCAGGCGGCTATGGAGGCGGGCGTGGAGCTGGATGTCGGCGAGCTGCTGGAGACGCTTCTGTCCGGCGATGCCGGGGAGGTGATTCGCGATTTGCCGGGGTATTTGCGGCGCGAGGCAGAGGACGTGGCGCGTTCGGTGCTGCCAGCGCTCATTCCCGCGGCGATTCCGGCGCTGCTGTGGGCGGTGCTGGCGCATTTGACGTCCGGATCGGGCGCGAGGCTGGCGCGCTGCGCCTGTGCGCTGTGCTGTGCCGCGGCGCTGATGAAGCATTTTTCCGGGGTATATGAGCTGGTGCAAACGGCGATTGGGCGGGCAGCCGGGCTGAACGACGCGCTGACGCCGGTGCTGGTTACGCTGCTCACGCTGATGGGCGGCACGAAGTCGGCGGCGCTGATTACGCCGATGGGGGCGCTGGCGTCGCGGCTGATGGCGCTTGCGGTGCAGAAGGCGGCGCTGCCGCTGACCGCGGCGGGGCTGGGGCTGTCGGTATCGGAGGCCGTGGGACGGCTGAAGCTGGGACGATTGGCGTCGGCGGCGCGGTCGTTCGCCAAATGGATACTGACAACGGCGGTGACGGCGTATCTTGCGATGATGTCTACCGGCGGTCTTCTGAGCGGAGCCTATGACGGCGCGGCGATTCGCGGGGCGAAGCTGGCCGTTGATCGGCTGATTCCGATTATCGGGGGCAAGGTTGCGGGAACGCTGGAGTCACTGGCGGCCAGCGCCTCGGTGGTGCGCGGCGCGGTGGGCGTTGCGGGCTTTGTCGTGCTGGCACTGCTGTGCGCCCGACCGGTTGTGGCGGCGCTGACGGCCATGGTGGGACTGAAGCTTCTGGCGGCGGCGCTGGAGCCGGTGGGCGACGAGACGATGGCAAGGCTGATGGACGCGTTCTCGGCGGCCTACGCGCTATTGGCGGCCGCGGCTGCGGCGACGCTGGCGTTGACCCTGATTCTGATTGGCGCAACGGCGGGACTTGGCGTTCGGCTGGGCGGCTGACGGGAGCCGAGGCGGGTACGCGAGGGTCGCCCGAAAGGGAAGCGGATTCGGATGCAAGGACGTTTTTCGGGAACGGGAGAGGAGCGTTCTCGGTGAACCGTGCGCCTTTGGCGGCTGCGACGACGCTGGCGCTGATTCTGATTGGCGCGACGGCGGGGCTTGGTATTCGGCTGGGCGGCTGACGGGAGCCGAGGTGGGCGCGAGGATTGCCCGGAAGGGAAGCGGATTCGGATGAAAAGGATGCTTTTCGGGAACGGGAGATGAGCGGATGGAGCGGATTTTGTATTTGGCGCTGCTTTCCGGGGTGGCAGACGCGCTTCTGCCGGAGGGACGGCTGCAAAAGGGCGTGCGTGCGGCGGTGGGTCTGATGGCCGTTCGGGCGATTTGTCAGGCCGCCGCGGGCGTACTGGCGGCGCTTTGACGGAGGAATGTATGTCGGTTGCGGAGACGATGAGGCAGCGAAGCCCGGTTCGCGCGCGAACATGGGCGCTTTTGGCGCTTTTGGCGGTTGCGGCGCTGGTGCTGCTGTCGTCGGGCGTTCATTCGTCGGACGTGCGCAGCGAGACGGAGGCGCGGCTTGAGCGCGTGCTTTCGGAGGTCGAGGGCGCGGGGCGGGTGAAGGTGATGGTGTTCGAGGGAACGGACGGGGAGACGGGCGTGCTCGTGGTGGCAACCGGCGCGCGGGACGTCGGCGTGCGGCTGCGCCTGCAGACAGCGGTACAGACGGTGCTGGGAATCGACAACGCGCGGATTGACGTGTCCGCGATGGAGGAAGCGTCGGGCGGCTCGTGACGGAGAGGAAAGAGGGAAGAGCGTGCGGTACGGGGAAGGGCATTTTTGGGAAGGAGGCGGCGAATGAAGCGCGGCGGAGGATGGATGCGGGCGGCAACAGTGTTCAGCGCGGCGGTTCTTGCGGCGGGCGCATTGTTTTGCTTTTCGGTGGGAGGAAATCAGGCCGAGTCGTGGGCGAGTCAGTCGGAGGAGGCGGCAGCCGCGGAGAGACCGGATGCGCTTCTGGCGTTTACGGAGGAGCGCGCACGGGTGCGTCAGATGGAAAGTGCGGTTCTGAGCACGATGGCGGCCGATGAGGAGGCCGACGCGGCCACACGCGCACGGGCGCGAAGCGAGCTTTTAACGCTGACCTCGCGCATGGAGACGGAAACAACGGTGGAGGGCGTTCTGCGCATGCGCGGCTTCGAGGATGCCGTGGTGACCGTTTCGACGAACTCCGTGAACGTGGTGGTGCGCGCGGATGCGCTTTCACAGGCAGAGAGCGCCGCGATTCTGGAATTGGTGATGCGCGAAACCGGACAATCGGGCGCAAATGTGAAAATTATGACCGTACCCCAATGAGATGAATAAAGCAATTGCGTTTTGACCGAGAATCTGGTATAATCAACGTGGAGGGCTGTTTATTCGAAAGAGTCCCGCTGATTTAGGAGGAAAAATTATGGCTGAGAACAATGCTTCCGATGTCAGACTGAATACAAACAGCAATGGCATGGTGTACTTTGCGTCGGACGTCGTCGCGACCATTGCCGGGCTGGCCGTAACGGAAGTAGAGGGCGTTGCGAATACCGTGGGCGCGTCCGGCGGTCTTACCGAAATCTTCATGCGCCGTGCGCTGTCCAATTCGCGCAATCTTACCCGCGGCATCAAGGTGGAAATTTCGGACAACGCGGTAGCGGTGGATGTGACGATCGTGGTGGAATACGGCTTCCCGGTTCCCGAGGTTGCGCAGGGCATTCAGGAAAACGTGAAAAAGGCCATCGAAACGATGACGGGCATGTCTGTGAAGAGCGTGGACGTGCACGTGACCGGCGTGAGCTTCGAGCGCGAAAACCGCGCCGTGGCGGAGCTGGAAATGAACCAGCGCAAGCTGCTTGGCAAGGAAGCGCCCGACGCGAGGAGCGAGGAGACCGCCGAGCCGACGCCCGAGGCAGACGAGGCGGACGAGGACGACGGCGAGTACACGCTTGATCTGGAGGACGTGGAGGACGACGAGGAAACGAAGGACGGCGGCGCGGAAGAGGCAGCCGCAGAAGAAAACGATCTTGAGAAGGAAGGGTAACAGATGATGATGAAGCTTTGGAAGCGCATCGCAATCGAGGTTTTTGCGGTGCTGGGTTTGGTGGGCGACGTGCTGCTGATGTGCAGCCTCGTTGGCAAAAGCTGCGTGCCTGCGCTGCTGCTCGGCCTTGTGCTGGCGGCATACTGCGCGCTGGTGTTCATGATTGCGCTGCGCTCCGGTCGGATGCGTCAGGCGCGCCTGATTACGCTGCGTCATGAGAGCGGCGACGCCGTGCTGCT
This sequence comes from uncultured Oscillospiraceae bacterium, assembly GCA_964565845.1. Classification (GTDB taxonomy): domain Bacteria; phylum Bacillota; class Clostridia; order Christensenellales; family Aristaeellaceae; genus SFHK01. Next base: position 4,696 of record CAZMGO010000022.1, read on the forward strand.
GTCGCAGGAAACGCTGGATCATCTGGTGGCGTCCGCGATTGGACAGCCCGAGGGCGTGAGTGACGTTCGCGTGATTACCGGCTATCAGGACGAGAGCCTTGAGGTGATGATCGACGTTTCGGTCAGCTCCAATATCAACATTCCCGTTACCACTGCCCGCATGCAGGAGGCCGTGCGCCGTCAGCTGGGTGAGGTGAACGGTCTTGCGCTGAGCGGCGTGTCGGTGAAGATTTCCACGATTAAGGTGCCCGGAGAGGGCGAGGCGATGGTTCCCCCGCAGGCGGCGGAGCCGGTGCAGGAGCCCGCGGCTGAGGAGCCTGTGATTGAGGAGCCGGTGGAAGAGGAAAAGGCGGAGGAACCGACGGAGGAATCCGCCGGCGAGGAGCCTGTGCAGGAGCCTGTGGTGCGGGAGCCGGCTGAGGTTGAGGACGAAAGCTTCGGTGAGGACAGCGATCCGGAGAATGAGAATACGGCGGAATAAGCGCGGAAAACGCGTGCTGGAACGGGGTAAGCAGAAGATATGAACAGATCCGACGCGCGCGAGTGCGCGATGAAACTGGTTTACGAATGGGAAATGGGCGGCGATGGCGGTGAGGATACCCGCCTGAATCTGCTGGAAATTCAGCCAGACGACGAGAATAAGGCCTATGTGGACGAGCTTGCGGCGGGTGTGCAGGCGCACGTGGACGAGGTCGACCGGCTGATTTCCGCACATGCCATCGGCTGGTCCCTTGAGCGCATCACGCGCGTTGATCTGGCTATCCTGCGCCTCGCGGCGTATGAGATGAGGTTTGGCGGCACGGCAGGTGCCGTGGCCATCAATGAGGCGGTGGAGATGTCCAAAAAATATTCCACCGAGAAGGCGGGCGCGTTTATAAACGGCGTGCTGGGCGCGATTATGCGCAGTGAAATTCAATGAAATGCACGCTTGGAATCGACACCAGCTGCTACACCACGTCCGTTGCCCTCGCGGGCGACGGGCGTGTCATTGCGTCGGAGAGAAAGCTGCTGACCGTCGCGGAGGGCGAGCGTGGGCTGCGGCAGTCGGATGGCGTGTTTCAGCATACCACAAGGCTGCATGGGCTGCTTGAAGCGCTGATGAGCGGCGTTCAGGACGTGCGCGTGGCGGCCGTATGCGCGAGCACGCGTCCCCGGGATGTGGATGATTCATATATGCCGGTGTTTCTGGTGGGCGAGGGCATGGGGCGCGGCATTGCGGCGGCGCTGGGCGTGCCGTTTTATGCTACCAGTCACCAGCAGGGACATGTGCGCGCCGCGATGGTGGATTCCGGCATTCATCCCGGCGCGTTTGTGGCCATGCACCTGTCCGGCGGGACGACCGAGACGCTGTATGCCGACGAGAGCCGTGCGCTTTCGAAGGTGGGCGGCTCCAACGATCTGCATGCCGGGCAGCTGGTGGATCGGGTCGGCGTGCGGCTGGGGCTGGGGTTCCCGGCGGGGCCGGCGCTGGAGCGGCTGGCGGTTCAGGGAAAGGCAACGGGCGCGTTTGCACTTTCCCACAGAGACGGGGAGTGCTCGTTTTCCGGCGCGGAGGCGCAGGCAATGCGCATGATCGAAGCCGGAGCGGCGCCCGAGGACGTGGCGGCGGAGGTGTATTCCTTCCTCGCGCGCTCGATTGCGTGGCTGCTGGCCGACGCGGTGAAGCGCACGGGCGCGAGTCAGGCGCTGCTGGCGGGCGGCGTGGCTTCGTCGGCGCTGCTGAGACAGCTTTTGCCGGCGCGGCTTAAAAGGCTGGGCTGCGCGGCGCGCGTGTGCTGGGCGAGGCCGGAGCTGTCGGGCGACAACGCCTGCGGCGTGGCGCTGATTGGCGAGGAGCGAAAAGACGCGGAATTGCTTCTTTCATAAGGGGCAGGCGTGGACGGAAATGCAGGGCCGCGGACGCAATCGGAGAAACGGGGGAAAAGGAATGGCTGCGCGGATTATTGACGGAAAGGAAATTGCACGCGAGGTGCGCGCCGAGGTGAAGACGCGCGTATGCGCATTCCGAGAGACCTATGGCGTGATTCCGGCGCTGGCGGTCGTGCTGGTGGGCGAGAACCCGGCCAGCCAAATTTACGTGGCGAACAAGCAGAAGGCGTGCGGCTGGGTGGGAATCCGCTCGGTCACGGTGCGCTTGCCCGAAACGGCAGCGGAGGATACGGTGCTTTCGGAAATCGCACGGCTGAACGCGGATCCCTCGATCAGCGGCATTTTGGTGCAGCTTCCGCTGCCCGGCGGCATGAACGCGGATCGGGTTACGGCTGCGGTGGCACCGGAAAAGGACGTGGACGGCTTTCATCCGATCAACGCCGGGCGGCTGCTGCGCGGACGCGCGCCGCTGGAGCCGTGTACGCCCGCAGGCTGCGTCCGACTTTTGAAGGCGGCGGGTGTGCCGCTGTCTGGGGCGAATGCCGTGGTCATCGGGCGCTCGAACATCGTCGGGAAGCCGCTTGCAATGATGCTGCTTCGTGAAAACTGTACGGTGACCATGTGCCATTCCCGAACGGAGGGGCTGGCGGACGTCGTGCGCCGCGCGGATATTGTGGTGAGTGCCGTTGGCCGTCCGCGCATGGTTACGGCGGACATGGTGAAGCCGGGCGCGGCGGTCATTGACGTGGGCATCAACCGCCTTCCGGACGGCACATTAGTGGGCGACGTGGATTTTGAGGGCGTGCGCGAGGCCGCGGGCTGGATAACGCCGGTGCCCGGCGGCGTGGGGCCGATGACGATTGCCATGCTTCTGAAAAACACAATGGACGCGGCGGAGCATGCGCGGCTGGGAAGGATGG
>CAZMGO010000022.1:7584-16045 GCA_964565845.1 uncultured Oscillospiraceae bacterium
AAAATACGGTGAATGCGTTGGAGGATAGGCATGGGTGAGTGGTCGCTTTCGGTCAGCGAGCTGAACGAATATGTGCGAAGGAAGCTGGCGGGCGACGCAATGCTGCGGAATGTATCGGTGCGGGGAGAAATCGTGTCGTTCAAGCGGCACGTGAGCGGGCATCTGTACTTCACGCTCAAGGATGAGCAGGCGCGCGTGTCGTGCGCCATGTTCCGGCAGCAGGCAGCGCGGCTCGATTTTCAGCCGGCGGACGGCATGCAGGTAGTCGTTACCGGCGCGGCGGGGCTGTATCCTGCCGGCGGCACGTATCAGCTGTACGTGGACGCGATGCGCCGGGAGGGCGCGGGCGACCTGTTCAAACGCTTTGAGGCGCTTAAGCGGAAGCTGGCAGACGAGGGGCTGTTTGACCCGGCACTCAAGAAGCCGCTGCCGCTGATGCCGAAAACCATCGGCGTGGCGACGTCGGCTGCGGGCGCGGCGTTTCATGACATTGTGCGCGTGGCGCGCGCGCGAAACCCGCGAGTGGGCATTCTGCTGTGTCCCTGCGCGGTTCAGGGTGCGGGCGCGGCGGCGGAGATTGCCGCGGCCGTGCGGCGGCTGGATGAGGACGGCCGCGCCGACGTGATCCTTGTGGGCCGCGGCGGCGGGTCGGCGGAGGATCTGTGGGCGTTCAATGAGGAGGTTGTGGCGCGCGCGGTAGCCGCGTGCAAAACGCCGGTGGTGTCCTGCGTGGGGCATGAAATCGATTTCACGATCTGCGATTTTGCCGCCGATGTGCGCGCGGCCACGCCGTCCAATGCTGCGGAGCTGGCGGTCGGAGACGTTCGCGAATGGCAGGCGGCGTGCGAGCAGCGCATGCTGCGCCTGACGCGCGCGCTTTCCGCCGCTCAACGGCAGCGCCGTCTGCGGCTGAACGCCTGCGGGCAAAGCGCATACCTTCGCGAGCCTGCGCGCATGCTCACCGAGCGGCGGCGGGAACGGCTGGAGTACCTATATACGCGGCTTACCCTGCGCGCCGAGGCGCGTGTGTCGGACGCGCGGGAGAAGCTGAAGGCCGTTTCGCGCACGCTGAAGGCGATGAATCCGGAGAATGTGCTGGCGCGCGGCTATGCATGCGTGCGCGTGGACGATCGCATTGTGACGGATGCGGCAGAGCTGTCTGCGGGGCAGAGCTTTTGCGTGGACATGTCTGCGGCGCGCGTTCGCGCGACGGTGGATGGGATCGATGAAAGGACACGATAATGGAAGAGAAGTTTACGTTCGAAGCGGGCATGGAGGAGCTTGAAGGGCTGGTGGCTCGCATGGAGTCGGGCGATATGAAGCTGGACGAGTCGTTTGACGCATACCGCCGCGGCGTTGTTTTATACCGGGCGCTGAAGAAAATGCTGGACGAGGGCGACGCGAGAATTCGCGCGCTCACGGTGACGGGCGAGATGGAGCTTGACAGGGAGGCGGATGCCGAATGAGAACGAGAAGCGAATACGCGCAGATGGTGGAAAAGCGGTTTGAGGCGCTGCTTCCGGCGACCGAAAGGAGTTCCTTTGCGCCGCAGGGCGTTCCCGGGCTTCTGACGGATTCGATGCGCTACAGTTTGCTGGCGGGCGGCAAGCGGCTGCGTCCCGCCATGCTGCTGGCATGCTGCGAGATGCTCGGCGGCGATGCGGACGAGGCGCTGGACTGCGCCTGCGCGCTGGAAATGATTCATACCTATTCATTGATTCACGACGATTTGCCCGGCATGGACAACGACGAGCTGCGCCGGGGCAAGCCCACGAACCATGTGGTGTACGGCGTGGGACAGGCAATTCTGGCGGGAGACGGACTTCTGAACATGGCATATGAGGTGATGCTGGCCAACGCCGCGCGGCATCCGGAGCATCTTGCCCGTCATCTGGCGGCGATCTCCGAAATCGCGCGCGGCGCGGGCGTGACCGGCATGATCGCGGGACAGGCGGCGGATTTGTATGCGGAGAGGCAGACCGGCCTCGGCGAGGAGATGCTGACGTACATCCACATGGGCAAGACGGCGGCCATGTTCCGAGGCGCGATGCGCGGCGGCGCGCGGCTGGCCGGAGCGGATGAAAAAACGGTGAACGCGCTGAGCGAGTATGCCGACGCGTTCGGGCTTCTGTTTCAGGTATCCGACGACGTGCTGGACGTTACCGCAAGCGCGGAATTCGGCAAAAGCAAGGGAAAGGACGAGCGCGACGGCAAGCTGACAGCCGTGAGCGTGTGGACGCTGGAGGGTGCGCAGGCGCATGTGCGCGCGGAGCTGGCGCGTGCGCAGGCAGCGCTGGACGGCTTTGGCGCGGAGGCGGACTTCTTCCGTGCGCTGGCGGACGAGGCTGCGCGCAGGGATCACTGACATGCTGAAGGATATTCATTCCCCGGCGGACATCCGCGGCCTTTCGACGGACGAATTAAAGGGGCTGGCGGGGGAAATTCGGCGGGAGCTGATTGACGTCGTTTCGAAAAACGGCGGTCATCTGGCAAGCAACATGGGCGCGGTGGAGCTGACGCTGGCGCTGCACATTGCCTTTGACGCGCCGAGAGACAAAATCGTGTTCGACGTGGGACATCAGGCGTATGTACATAAGATGCTTACCGGGCGCGCGGCACGGATGCACATGCTGCGCAAAAGGGACGGCCTGAGCGGCTTTCCCCGCCGAGACGAGAGCGAGTACGACGTGAACGATGCCGGGCATGCGTCCGACGCGATTTCGCTGGCGCTGGGCTTGGCGCGTGCGCGTGATCTGGCGGGGCAGGGGCATTGCGTGGCGGCAGTGGTGGGCGACGGCGCGCTGACCGGCGGCATGTGCTATGAGGCACTGAACGACGCAGGGCAGAGCCGCACGAGGCTGATCGTCATTTTGAACGACAACGAGATGAGCATTTCACCCAACGTGGGCGCAATGCATATGCACCTGACGCGCATGCGGCAGAGCACCATGTATCGTTCGTTTAAGCAGAGCCTGCGCCGTGCGCTGGCGCGGATGCCGCATTTGGGCGAAAAGCTGGAGCGCGCGCTGGAGCGCGTGCGCGACGCGGTGAAGCTTTTGTTTATCAACGACATGTTCTTTGACGCGCTGAACATCGAGTATCTGGGGCCGATTGACGGGCACGACGTGGAGGAAATGGTGCGCGTGTTCAACCGCGCGAAGGAATACGACAAGCCCGTGGTCATTCATGTGGTTACGCGCAAGGGGCTTGGCTATACGCTGGCGGAGAACCGTCCGGAGGAGTTCCACGGCGTGGCGCCGTTTTATGCCGATTCCGGGGAGGCTCGGGGCACGGCGGCGCGCTCCGCAGGCTCGCTGGCGGCGGAGACGCTCATTGAGCGGGCGAAGGCGGACGCGCGAATTGTCTGCGTTTCGGCAGCCATGCTGGCAGGTACCGGCATGGAGGCCTTTCATCGGGCGTTCCCGGAGCGGTGCTTCGACGTCGGCATTGCCGAGGAGCACGCCGTTACGCTGTCCGCCGGGCTGGCGCTGGGCGGCATGAAGCCGTATGCGGCAATTTATTCCACCTTCCTGCAGCGCGGCTACGATCAGGCGATGATGGACGTGTGCCTGAACCGCGCGCCGGTGACGTTTTTGATCGACCGCGCCGGGCTGACCGGCGAGGACGGCGAAACGCATCAGGGCGTGTTTGACCTTGCCGTGCTGCGCACGATGCCCGGCATGACGATTGCCTGTCCTGCCGACGGCGCGGAGCTTCGCCGCATGCTGGAAATGAGCTTCGAGCTGAACGCGCCGATGGCGATTCGCTATCCCAAGGCGCTGCCGGATGGGACGGAAACGCCGTTTGGGCTGGGCGAATGGACGGTGGAGCGCGAGGGCGCGGACGTTTGCCTGCTGGCCTGCGGGCGAATGCTGCACGCTGCGCGCGCGGCAGCCGGGCGGCTGGAGGGCGCGGGCGTTTCGGCGACGATCGTGAACGCGCGCTTTGTCAAGCCCATGGACGAGGCGGCGCTGGAGGCCGTCGCGAAAAAGGGGCTTCCCGTGGTCACGCTGGAGGACGGCGTGCGCGCGGGCGGCTTCGGCGAGGGCGTGGCCGCGTGGCTGAGTGCGCGCGGATACGCTGCGCCGGTGGAATATGTGACCGTGCCGGATCGGTTTATTCCGCAGGGCACGGTGGACGAGCAGATGAAAATGTGCGAAATGGACGGAGAAAGCGTAGCCGCACGCGTCGAGCGGGCGCTTGGAAGGGAGCCTTATGCCGATACGTGCCGATGAGAGACTGGTTGAGCAGGGGCTGGCGGCGGACGTTCGCCGCGCGCAGGCGCTGGTGATGGAGGGACGCGTGCTTTTGGGCACGCGCAAGATTCTGAAGCCCTCCGAGCCGGTTCGAAGGGACGCGGCGCTCTGGGTGAAGGGCGAGGTGGACGCGTACGTGAGCCGCGGCGCGCACAAGCTGAAGCGTGCGCTGGAGGTGTTTTCGCTGAAGCCTGCCGGAAAAACGTGCGTGGACGTGGGCGCGTCCACCGGCGGATTTACCGACGTGATGCTGCGCGCCGGAGCGGCGCGCGTGTTTGCCGTGGACGTAGGCTATAATCTGCTGGATTGGAGACTGCGCTCCGACGCGCGCGTGACGTGCATGGAGCGCACAAACGCGCGGTTCCTTGCGCCGGAGATGTTCGATGCCGTGCCGGAATTCGGCGCGACGGACGTATCGTTCATTTCGCTTCGGGCGGTGCTGCCTGCGGTATTCCGCGTGCTTGCGCCGGGCGCGGACTTCGTGGCGCTGATTAAGCCGCAGTTTGAGGCGGCGCGCGAGGACGTGGGCGAAAAGGGCGTGGTGCGCTCCGCAGAGGTGCACAAAAGCGTGGTTTCCGGCATCGTTGAATTCTGCCTTGCGCAGGGCTGGACGGTGCGGGGGCTGGATTTTTCGCCGATTACCGGGCCGGAGGGCAACATCGAGTTTCTTCTCTGGCTGAGCAATTGCGCGCCCGAGGCATCATCTTTCGATTTTGATACGATTGATGACACGATTCGCCGAGCACATGACAAATTTGTTAAATAATCGCGCGGGTTCTTGTTTGATAACGCGGTTGTGGTATACAATATGTAAAAAGGCTTCGGTCGGTTTTCTGAAGGGCGGATCGAAGGTTTTCTACGTTTAACTTTTTATAGGGAGGGCGGCCCAAATGAAAGCGATGCGCCACGCCATGATCCTTGAGATTATAGATACCATGAAGATTGAAACCCAGGAGGAGCTGGCCGCGGAGCTCAGACGGCGCGGCGTGAACGTTACGCAGGCGACGGTGAGCCGCGACATTAAGGAGCTTCGTCTTCTGAAGGTGCTTTCGGATGACGGAAGCTATCGCTACGCCACGGCGGAGCGCGCCGAAAAGGGCGTGAGCGACCGTTTTGTTCGCATTTTCAACGAATCCGTGCTTTCCATTGCGGGCGCGGGCAACCTGATCGTCCTCAAGACGCTGACGGGCTCGGCGAACGCCGCGGCAGAGGGCATCGACAGCTTTCAGTGGCCGGAAATCATCGGAACCATCGCCGGCGACAACACGATTCTGGTAATTATTAAGAACATCGAGGATGTGGACGACGTGATCGCCCGCTTCCATGAGATGCTCGGAAACCGCAGATAACGAAGGCGGAAAGGCAAAAACGTGCTGATCGAGCTGAACATACGAAACATTGCCCTCATTGAAAGCCTCCGCATCGAGTTTACGCGGGGGCTGAATGTGCTGACCGGCGAAACCGGCGCGGGCAAGTCCATTGTGGTGGACTGCGTGAATCTGGCGCTGGGCGGGCGTGCCGAGCGCGACCTGATTCGCACCGGCGAGGAGCGCGGCGGCGTGCGCGCGCTGTTTGACGTGTCCGGAAACCCGGCTGCGGAGGCCTATCTGAGCGGGCTGGGCGTGGAAACGCAGGACGGACTGGCGGAGGTATCGCGCGAGATCACGCGCAGCGGCAGGAATGTGTGCCGCGTGAACGGCGCGATGCTGCTTTTGTCGCAGATTAAAACGTTTACCGGCATGCTGGTGGACGTGCACGGGCAGCACGAGCATCAGGCGCTGATGGATCCGGCGCGGCATATCGAATTTTTGGATGCGTTCGGCGCGGAACGCATTCGTCCGGCGAGGGAGCGCGTGCAGGCGGCCTACACCGACTATGCCGACACGAAGCGGCGGCTGGACAAGGCCGACATGGACGAGGCCGAGCGCGCTCGGCGCGTGGATGCGCTGTCGTTTCAGCATAAGGAAATTTCCTCCGCGAAGCTGAAGCCGGACGAGGAGGAAGCGCTTGAGCAGAAAAACCGCATTTATGAAAATGCGGAGCGCATTTCGTCGCACGTGCGCACGGCGTATGAGCGCGTGTATCTGGGCGGCGGCAAAAGCGTGAGCGCCATGGAGAGCGTCAAGCGCGCGCTGGACGCGATGAAGGCCATTTCCGATATAGACGAAAAGTATCAGGCGCTGGCGGGGCGGCTGGAGGAAATTTATTATTCCGTGTCCGACGTGGGCTATGAGCTGCAGGACGCGGCGGAGGAAACCGCGTTCGATCCCGAGGATGCGGAGCGCGTGGCCGATCGACTGGATCAGATTAAAAAGCTCAAGCGCAAGTATGGCCCGGAGCTGAAGGACGTGATCGAGTTCGGCCGCCGCGCGGGCGAGGAGCTGAAGCAGCTGGAGGCGTCCGACGCGCTTCGCGAGGAGCTGAAGGCGGCGCTGAAGGAAAAAAAGCATGCGCTGGACGAGGCCTGTGCCGCGCTGACGGACGTGCGCAGGGAGGCGGCGGCGGAGCTGTGCCGTCGGCTGATTGCGCAGCTTGCCGATCTTGGCATGGGACGCACGCGGTTTGACGTGCGCTTCACGCCGCGCGCGCCGCAGGCAGACGGCGCGGACGAGGTGGAATTCATCCTGTCGCCGAATCCCGGTGAGCCGATGAAGCCGCTGTCTGCCATTGCCTCCGGCGGTGAAATTTCGCGCATCATGCTGGCGATGAAGGCAATTTCCGCCGAAAGCGAGGGCGTGGACACGATGATCTTTGACGAGATCGATACCGGTGTGTCCGGTCGCATGGCGCAGACGGTGGGTGAGAAGATGTGCGCGCTTGGGCGCAGTCGGCAGGTGATTTGCGTGACTCATCTGGCGCAGATTGCGGCGCTGGGCGACAGCCAGTATCTGGTGGAGAAGACCGTGCAGGATGGGCACACCGGCTCGTCCGTGCGGCGGCTGGACGAAGAGGGGCGCGTCGGCGAGCTGGCGCGGCTGGTCGGCGGCGCGGATGCATCCGCCAGCGGACGCGAGCATGCGCGCAGCATGCTTGCCGCGGCGGAGACGCTGAAAAAGAAGCGGTTCTGAACGCGAGTCCTTCCCGAATATACTCGATTGACGAGTGCAGGGAGGGATGAAATTTGGTACGGATTCACGTGGTGCGGGCATCGCGTCTATTGCTGGGCGCGGGCATTGCAGCGCTGCTGGCGGTGGCTCTCTGGCTGGCAGGCCGGGCGCTGCTGGGCGGCGGGGAGGTCGGAGAAAGTCCGAGAACGGACAGAAATGTGTATGTCGGGGCGGAAACGGAGGCGGCGTTCGTCTCCGCTTCCGCTGTTTTTGCACTTCCGAAGAACATTACCGTGCAGGTGACATCGGAAAAGGCGGACAAGCCCTCGCGCGTGCTGATTTATCACACGCACACGCATGAGGCGTACAAGAAATCGGCTGAGGATACCTATGTGGAAACGGCGGTATCACGCACGAAGGACAACGCTCACAACGTCGTTCGCGTGGGCGAGACGCTGGCGGAGCTTCTGACCGAGCGCGGCTTCATCGTGATTCACGACGAGACCGACCATGAGCAGAACGCGCTGGGTACGGCCTACGAGCGTTCGCTGAAAACGGCGCAGTCATATGCGGATGAGGTGGACGTGTTTATCGATCTGCATCGCGACGCCTACAGCAAAAATGGTAGCGGGAATCCGTTCTGCGTGGAAATCGACGGCGTGAAAACGGCGCGTCTGATGCTTCTGGTGGGCAACGGCAAGGGCTTTGACGAAAAGCCCTATTACGCCGAAAACTATGAGCTGGCGACGCGCCTTACCTATCGTATCAACGAGCTGCACGAGGGGCTGTGCCGTCCAGTGATGGTGAAGGACGGCAGGTACAACCAGAACGTGTCCACGCGCGCGCTGCTGGTTGAGGTGGGACACAACGAAAACACGCTGGAGCAGGCACTGGCGGCACTGCCCTATCTGGCCGACGCGCTGAGGGACGTGCTTCTGACGGAGGGCGCGGCCTGACGGGATGAGAAATGGATGAAATTCCCACATTGGGCTTGCAACGGTGGGAACGGTATGGTATGATAAGAGCGTGTAAAGCCTCAGGGCACGAAAGAGGAGTGGAAAACGCATTGAGTACGACGACGCGCATGTTTTATCATCGTCCCGCGCAGGCGTGGACGGAGGCGCTGCCGCTGGGAAATGGCCGGCTGGGCGCAATGGT
>CAZMGO010000022.1:16145-23996 GCA_964565845.1 uncultured Oscillospiraceae bacterium
CAGGAGAACGCCAGCGAGTACACCCGCGCGCTCGATCTGCGCACGGGCGTTGCGACGTGCGTTTACCGCGCGGGGGATGTGCGTTACGAGCGCCGCGCGTTTGTTTCGGCTCCGGCGCAGGCCGTCGTTTATCGCATTACGGCGGATCAGCCGGGCTGTCTGACGGCGCGAATTGCGCTTACGTCGCCCCTGCGCGCCGAAACCGCCGCGCAGGCCGGGCGGCTGGTGATGAACGGCGAGTGCCCGTGGTGCTCGCGCCCGAAGGGGCCCAACGACCCGGATGCCGTGGTATACCACGACGAGCCTGAAAGGCGGGGCGTGTCGTTCCGCGCCGCAGCGGAGATTCGCGCGCGGGGCGGCGAGACGGTGTTTGAAAACGACGTTTGCCATGTGCAGGGTGCAGATGACATCGAAATTCGCATATTTGCGCGCACGAGCTATGCGGGGCCGTTCCGTCATCCGCATCTGGAGGGCGCGGAATATAAAAACGCCTGCATGGCAGACGCCGAGAGGCTTGCTTCCTGCGGCTATGAGGAACTGGAGAGGGCGCATGCGGCCGATGTTTCGGCGCTGATGGATCGCGTGAAATTCGAGCTGAGGAAGCCGGAAGCGGACGACGTTCCTACCGACGAGCGGCTGCTGCGCTTTGGCGAAGGCGCGCACGACCCGGCGCTGTACGAGCTGATTTATAACTTCGGGCGCTATCTGACGATTTCGGCGTCTCGTCCCGGCACGCTGGCGATGAATCTGCAGGGCATTTGGAACGACAACGTCATGCCGCCGTGGAATTCCAACTATACCATTAATATCAACACCGAAATGAACTACTGGCCGGCAGAGCCCTGCGCGCTCGGCGAAATGGCCGAGCCGCTGTTTCGCCTGATTGAAGCGCTGCGCGTGAACGGCGAGGACGCTGCGAAGCGGTTCTACGGCGCGCGCGGTTCCGTGGCGCATCATAACACGGACGCATGGGCGATGGTCAATCCCGTGGGCGAACAGCTTTCAGGCTCGGCCGTGTGGGCGTTTTGGCAGATGTCGTTCGGATGGCTGTGCCGCCACCTGTACGAGCATTACCTGTTCACGCTCGATCGCGAGTTTTTGAAAAATCGGGCGCTTCCCTGCCTGAAGGCGGCGGCGCGCTTCTATCTGGACGTTCTTCAGGATGTGGATGGAGAGCTTGCGATTTCCCCGGCCACGTCGCCGGAAAACAGCTTTCGGATTGACGGACAGTCTCGCTCGGTCGCCCGCGCGGCGGCCATGTCCGACGCCATCGTGCGCGAGGTATTCACGAGCACGCTGGATGCGCTGCGCATTCTGGGCGAGGCGGACGAGCTGGCAGGCGAAATCGAGGCTGCGCTCCCGCATCTGCGCACGCTCAGGGTGGGAAGCTGGGGGCAGGTGCTGGAGTGGGATCGCGAATATGAGGAGGCGGAGCCGCATCACCGGCATACGTCTCATCTGTACGCGCTGCATCCCGCGCACCAGATTACGCCGGAGGGCACGCCCGAGCTGGCCGAGGCGTGCCGCCGCACGCTGGAGCTGCGCGGCGACGACGGCACGGGCTGGAGCCTTGGCTGGAAGATCAACTTTTGGGCGCGCCTGAACGACGGCGACCATGCGCTTACGCTGCTCAAGAATCAGCTGCGCTTTGTGCCGTCGACCGGGGATAGGAAGGTGCGCCACGGCGGCACGTATCTGAACCTGTTTGACGCGCATCCGCCGTTCCAGATTGACGGCAACTTCGGAACCACCGCCGGCATCACCGAAATGCTGATGCGCTCGGAGCCGGAAACGCTGTATCTGCTGCCCGCGCTGCCCGGCGAATGGCCGAGCGGTAGCATCAAGGGTTTGTGCGCCATGAACGACATGCGTGTGGATTTGGCGTTTGAGGACGGAGCGCTGAAGCATGCGCACATCACGGCGAGGCAGAAGCCGCCTGCGCCGGTGACCGTGCGCTATGCGGGAAGGACGCTTGCAACGATTGATCATCCCGGGGAATACACAATCTGAAGGGGGAAAGCGACCATGCTTCTGATTGGAATCTGCGGCGCGAGCGGCAGCGGGAAATCCACGCTGGCGCAGGATTTGGCTCGGAAAATCACCGGGCGCGTGGTGCTGATTAATCAGGATGCCTATTACCGCGATCATGCGTATCTCCCATTTGAGGAGCGCGCGAGGATTAACTATGACGAGCCGGGCGTGTTTGAGCACGACGAGCTTTTGTATGATATGAAGCGGCTGGCTGAGGGGCGTCCCATTACCCGCAAGGCCTACGATTACGCGCAGCACCGCCGCGCGGACGTGGGCGGGGAAATGATCGAGCCTGCGGAAACGGTAATCATCGAGGGCATTCACGCGTTTTACGACGAGCGTCTGCGCGCCATGATGGATTTTCGCGTCTTCATTCGCGTGGATCCGGACATCTGCCTTCTGCGCCGCGTGCAGCGCGATATTATGGAGCGCGGCCGCGAAATCAACGGCATTTCCGAGCAGTATCTGGCGACCGTGAAGCCGATGTATGAAAAATACATTCGCAATTACATCGAATACGCCGACCTGATTGTCGCCGGGGGCGGAAAAAATGCCCGCATCAGCGACATTCTGGCGTTCTACATCAATGCCGGACAGGTGAAGCCGTAGTACGACGGCTGTCCTTCGACAGGGGGTGTGAAAATGAAGGCCATTATCCTTGCGGCGGGCTATGCCACGCGGCTGTACCCGCTCACCGAAAACTGTCCCAAGGCGCTGCTTCCCGTGGGAGGACGGACGATTCTCGATCATCTGCTTTCGTATCTGCGCCGCGCTCCGGCGCTGGACGAGGTGCATATCGTGTCCAATCACCGGTTCTATCGCCATCTGAGCGATTGGGCGGAGGGCGCGCGGGCGGTCTATGCGCCGCTGAAGCTGAGGGTGTGGGATGACGGCACCACGAGCAACGAAAACCGGCTGGGCGCGATTGGCGACATTCGCTTTGCGATTGAACAGGCGGGGCTGGACGACGATCTGTTTGTCGCCGCGTCCGACAATCTTCTGGACGCGCCGCTGGACGGGCTGTTTGAGGATTTTCAGCGAAATGGCCGCGATGTGCTGCTGTGCGGACAGCTGGACGACCGGGACGAATGCCGCCGTTTTGCGGTGCTGGAGCCTTCGCCGGACGGGCGCATCCTGTCCATGGTGGAAAAGCCCGAGCAGCCGAAGACCAACATCGTTGCTTACGCCATTTACCTGTATCGCCGGGACACGATTCTCGAGCTTCTTAGGTATCTGGAGGAGGGGAACAATCCCGATTCGCCCGGCCACTTTCCGGAATGGCTGCATACGCGGCGGGAGATGCGCGCGGTTCTGTATCAGGGCACGTGCGTGGACATCGGCACCGTGCGCGCATATACGGAGACCTGCGCCGAGTGGGAGGGAAAGAAGGGAAAGCCGTGCGGCTGATCTGCGATTATATGCAAAGCGCCGACGCGCGCGCCGCATTGGGCGCGCTTACGCAGGCAACCTTCGGCTTTGATTTTGAAGCATGGGTGACCTGCGGCTTTTGCGTGCGCGGCGCGTATGTGCCGTATTCGTTCGAGGAGGATGGGCGCATCCTGTCCAACGTGTCCGTAAATCGGATGGAATTTTGCCTGAACGGCGAAAAAAGACGCTGGCTTCAGCTGGGCACAGTTGCCACGCGCGAGGATATGCGCAGGCGCGGGCTGGCGCGGCGGCTGGTGGAAATCGCGCTGGCGGACAGCATGGACGGCTGCGACGGCGTGTACCTTTTCGCCAACCCTGAGGCAGTGGGGTTTTATGAGAAATGCGGCTTTGCGCGTGGAATCGAGCATCGCCATTTTCCGCGCGCGGAGGCGCCGGCGGAGACGCAGGCGCGGTTTGTTCCGGTGAATCCGCGGGATGCGCAGGCGCTGGCGGCGTATCGGCGCGCCGTTTGCGAGACGGAGCCATATGCCGCGCTTTGGCAGCAGAACGGCTATGGGCTTGCCATGTTTTACACGATGAACGCCCAGAACGCATATTACTGCCCGGCGCTGGATGCGTATGCCGTGGTCGAGGATGGATGCCTGAATGCCGTGTTCGCCCGAAAAATGCCGCCGCTGCGCGCGGTTTTGGCGGCACTGGCTGCGTCCGAGGACGTTCAAACGCCGTTCTCGCTGGGCTTCACGCCGAGGGCGCAGGATGCAGAGGCATGTGTCCATGAGCCGTGGGACGGCGGGAGAGATTATCGTCTGTATGGACGCGGGCGCGTGCTTGAGGAAATTGCGGCGAACCGGCTGTGCTTTCCGGCGCTGTCGCATGCGTGAGGACATAGGAAGCAAAAGCAGAGCTTCCGAGGAGAGAAGCCAATGAGAGAATTTGCAAGGGTATCGCTGGGGCTTTTTCCCACGCCGCTGTATCGCCTGCCGGGCATCAGCGAAAGGCTGGGAACGAACGTATGGATCAAGCGCGATGATCTCTGCGGCGTGGCGCTGGGCGGAAACAAGGTGCGAAAGCTCGAATACCTGCTGGCCGACGCGAAGGCGAAGGGGTACGAGCTGGTAATGACCACCGGGCAGGCGCAGTCCAACCATGCCATGCTTACGGCGGCCTGTGCGCGGAAGCTGGGCATGAGGCCCGTGCTGGTGCTCAAAAAGCGCGGCGTGTGCGCGCGCAGGGGCAATCAGGTGCTGAACCATCTGATGGACGCGGACGTGCGCTTCGTGGATACGGACAGCTACGACGAGATATACCGGGAGATGGATCGCATCGCCGAGGAGCTGGGACAGCCGGCGTACAAGATTCCCTGCGGCGGCTCGAACGCGCTCGGCTCGCTCGGATATGTGGACTGCATGCGCGAGGCCGCGCAGAGCGGCGTTGATTTTTGCGCCGTGGTATGCGCGTGCGGCTCGGGCGGCACGGCTGCGGGTACGGCGCTGGGCGCGGCGCTGCATATGCCCGGCACGCGCGTGATTGCCGCAATGGTGGATACGGATCCGTTTGACGAGATCGTTCCCCATCTCATGCGCGAATCGGCGAGGCTTCTGGACGTGCGGACGACGCTGCCTGCGCCGGAATTCGTGAACCTGTGCGGCCCCGGCTACTCCATTCCGTCCGAGCAGGGAAACGAGGCCATTCGGCTGATACTGCAAAGCGAGGGCATCGTGCTGGATCCCTGCTATACCGGCAAGGCCTTTGCCGGTCTTGTGCGGCTGGCGCGCGAGGGGCGCTTCAAGCCGACGGACAACGTACTGTTCATCCATACCGGCGGCGCGGGCGGTCTGTTCGCGCCGGATTGGGAGAAGGAATCGATGTAAGACAAGCAGCCGTCCTCCGGAATGAAACCGGCGGGCGGCTGTTGAATTGAGGGCGGGTTTATATGCGCGCGTTCCTTGGGCGATCAAGGCTTCGCCGCAGGCAGGCGGCGCGTATCGCTTCGCATGCGCGCGGCGGCATAGACGGCGACGAGCAGCTCGGTCACGGGCATGGCGAACCACAGCGCCTGCGCGCCGAGGACGGCGGGGAGCAGCAGAATCAGCAGCCCGCTGATGACCAGTCCGCGCGCAATGGAAACGACGAAGGCCGTGCCCGACTTCAGGATGACCTGAAAATAATAGGTGGAATAGATGTTGAACGGCAGAAGCAGGAACGAGACTGCGTATCGCCGAATGATGTCGGGCGCCATGGCAAGGATGCTCTCGGTCGGCTTCATGAAAACGCGAACGTACAGGTTGGGCCACGCAAGGCTGAGCGCCGTCCAGAAAACGCCGAAAAGGGTTGTGGTATACAGCGCGTACCGCAGAAGCCTTCGAATTCGCTCGGTTCGCCCTGCGCCGAAATTGACGGACATGATCGGCTGCGTCGCCTGTCCGACGCTGTAGGCGCAGCATTGCACAAACGTGCTCACGTTGATGATTATGCTGTAGATCGACAGCGCGTCCGAATTCAGGTATTTCATCGTCTGGCGGTTGAAAAGCACCGTCAGAATGCCCATGGCAACGTCGATGAAGAAGGTGGGAAAGCCGTTGATGCCGATTTCCCGGAATTTTTGGAGCGGTTTTTCAACCCGAACCCAGCGCAGCGTGTTTTTCCGGCGGAAAAAGTGCGTGAGCATGACGAGGAAGGAAAACGCGCAGCCCATAGCCGTGGCCAGTCCCGCGCCGTACACGCCCAAATCCAGCGTAAACACGCAGAAATAGTCGCCGAACACATTGAAAATGCCGCCCGCCAGCACGCTTGCCGTGGCAAGGCCGGGGTTTCCGTCGTTGCGCAGGAAGACCGTGAGCAGCTGCCCCAGCAGAAACAGGGGGAAGACGTAGCGAATCGGGCGCAGGTAGTCGAGCGCCAGCGGGAGCAGAACCTCGTTTGCGCCGAAGAAAGTGAGAATCGGCACCTCCCACAGCCAGAGCGCCGCCCATGCCGCGAGCGCCAGCACGAGGGACAGCATGGCTGCCGCCGTGAAATACTGATGCTCGTCGCCGTCACCCCTGCCGCGGCAGGTGCTGAACAGCACGCCGCCGCCGATGCCCGTGAGCAGACCAAGGCTGTAAATCACGTTCCAAATCGGCGAAATCACCGCCAGCGCCGCAGTGCCGTCCGGCCCCTGATACTGCCCAACCATCGACATATCCACGATGGAATAGATGGAGGAAATCAGCGTGCTCCCAAACGATGCCGCCAGATATTTCAGATACAGGCGTTTGAGACTTCCGGTCAGAAGATCCATGAACCATGCAGTCCTTTCTGTTTTTTACAAAAAAATCCGGACAGGGACGAGCGTTTCAGCCCGCGCCTTGTCCGGCTCATCGCTTCCGCGAACGATTTGCCCTCCGACGAACTCTGCCATTATAGCAGATTCCCCGGAACTGTCAAGCATACAAAATGGATTTATTTTCGTGCGTGTGCCCCTTGACACGCAGAAAACGCGCGTACTATAATCGTAGGGCGGCTCGGCTGCGGCGAGAGGAGAGAGGACATGAAATACACGTTTCTGATTGCGGACGACGAATCGGTGGAGCGGGAGGGGCTTAGCTTTCTGCTGACCCGGCGCGGGTATTCGATTCGGATTCTGGAGGCAGTCAACGGCGAGCAGGCGCTGGAGATCATTTCGCGGGAACCGGTGGACGTGCTGATTACGGACATTCGCATGCCCTTTATCGACGGGCTGGAGCTGGCGCGCCGGGTTCGCGAACGGAACGCGCGCATGAAGATCTTGATCTGCACGGCATACGGCGAGTTTGAGTACGCCAAGCGGGCGATTTCCAGCGGCGTTACGGCCTATCTGCTCAAGCCGATTCAGCGCGAGGAATTTTATGAAAAGATCGATCAGGTGCTTGCGTGGCTGGATGAGGAGCGCGCACAGCCCTCCGCGCCGGACATGGAGAAAATCTGGTATGACCTTTCGCATGGCCGCGCAATGGACGAGGGCGCTCGACGTGCCTTCGCGGCAAGGGGGCTTGCGCCGGACGACGTGCGGCCAGTTCTGATGCTCGTGAAGTTCCCGGGAAATGAAATCGAGCGCAGCGTCGGGGAATTTGAGGCGCTGCTTCATCCGCGCACCGGCGGGATTTGGATTATGTCCAACTGCCGCGTGATGCTGCTTTTTGAGCGGACGCAGCTTTTGTCGGAGGAGGCGCTGCTTGCCTTCGGCCGCGAAATCCAGCGGAGCCTGACGGAGAGGCTGGGCGCGGCGCCGAGGGTGCTTCTTTCGCAGCCGCGCAGCGGTGCGGCCGGCCTGACCGACGGCTGGCGGCGACTGGAGGCACAGGGTGAGCTGCGGCTGTACGCAGCCGGGAGCGTAGTTCTTCCGGACGCGAAGCAGACAAACGAGGATGAGCAGGTGCTTGAGCGGCTGAACCGAATGGTGCACGAGGCCAA
>CAZMGO010000023.1:0-20747 GCA_964565845.1 uncultured Oscillospiraceae bacterium
CGAGGGCGTACTGCTCGGGCGTGAGCGGCACAAAGGCGCGCCGCTCGCGCGGAGGCTCAAGGTCGTCAAGCCCGGCGAGCACGTTGATTGCGCGCGGCTTATCGTGGCTGCCGAGCAGGTTCATCATGGAATACAGCATGGGCTTGGGCAGCGTGCTCAGCTGATGGTTCACGGCGTTCGCCAGCCGGTACGCATCCTGCCCTCCAAGGAAGAAGGCCAGCACCGCGTCGCGCAGAGGGTAGTTCATGGTGCTGTCCAGCGTGTCGCCCAGCGCGTAGCTGCGCGGACGGCCATAGCTCACCTTGTTTGTGGGATCCTCCCACACCTCTCCGATCACGCAGTTCTGCGCGCCCTCGGCCTTCGCGCGAAGGCGCAGCGCGCGGATGAACTCCATCGGAAGCTCGTCGGCCACGTCCAGCCGCCAGCCGGACGCGCCGATGCGCAGGTAGTGCGCAATGACGCTGTCGTCCCCGTTCACGATGAAATTCAGAAACGACGGCTCGGTTTCGTTCACGTTCGGCAGCGTCTCGATGCCCCACCAGCTGTCGTATTTGCCGGTTTTGGGGTCGATGCGATACCATTTCGAATACGGCGAATCCGGCGACTGATACGCGCCGACGGAGGAATAGGTGCCGTAGCGGTTGAAATAGCGGCTGTCCGCGCCGGTGTGGGAAAACACGCCGTCCAGCACCACGTGAATGCCCCTGTCGGCGGCCTCGCGCGTCAGGCGCTCGAAATCCTTTTCCGTGCCGAACGACGGGTCAATCTCGCGATAGTCGCCCACGTCGTATTTGTGATTGCTGCGGGCGCGGAAAATCGGGTTCAAATAAATCGCGCCGATTCCAAGCGCCTGAAGATCGTCCAGCTTTTGGCGCACGCCCTCCAAATTGCCGCCGAAGAAGTCAATGGCCTCCGCGTCGCCGTCCTTGGCGGTCGGGCGCAGGTCGGGCACCTCGTTCCAGCTTTTGTGCAGGTATGCGCCGCGCCCCGCCGGCGGATTGACGCTTCCGCCGATAAAGAAGCGATCCACCATGATCTGCATCATCACGCTGTCGCGCATCCATTCGGGCGTTTCGAACGCGGGGTCGTACACGGTAATCTGAAACGACGGCGGCTCATGGTCGTAGCAGCCGCAGACGTCGTTTTCCGGCTTGCCGGCATACATGCGCCCGTCCGGCGTATCCACCGCGAAATAATACCACAAAAGCCCCTTTTCCCGACCCACCGGCACCTCGGCCTCATAGGCGCTGTCGGACAGGGCGTGCATCGGTGCCCATTCCTCGCCCCCGCCGCGCCACAGCCGCACGAACGCGCGCTCCGATTCGCCGGACACCCGCAGGCGCAGACGAACGGCGCTTCCCGCGGGCACGGCGCCCAGCGGGAAGCGGTCGAGATTCAGATACGGGTCATGCCAGAGCCCGGTCATAGCTGCACCTTGTCCAGATGCCACACACGATTGTTGTATTCGCCGATGGTGCGGTCGCTGGCGAAAACCCACGAGCGGGCGGTGTTGATTACGGCCTTGCGCGTCCACGCGCGGCGATCCTGATAGTCCTTGCCGACAGCCGCCTGCGCGCGCAGATAGCCGGGCAGATCGGAGAGCACCAGATACTGGTCGGCAAAGCTGTTTCCGTCGCCGAAGAGCAGCGAATGATACAGGTCGCGGAAGATGCCCGGCTCGCCGGGGCACAGCGTGCCGTCAATCAGCTGCGTCAGCGCGCGGCGAATCTCGGCGTTGGTTTCGAAGATGCTGCTGGCGCGGCTGGGCTGCGTATAGGCGGCCTCCACCTCCTCGGCGGTCATGCCGAAGATATAAATGTTGTCCGCGCCCACCGCGTCAAAGATTTCCACGTTCGCGCCGTCCATCGTGCCCAGCGTCACGGCGCCGTTCATCATAAACTTCATATTGCCGGTGCCGCTGGCCTCCTTGCCTGCGGTGGAAAGCTGCTCGCTCACCTCGGCCGCCGGCATCAGCACCTCGGCCATGGATACGCAGTAGTTCTCCACAAACACCACCTTCAGCATTTCGCGGGCGCGGGGATTCGCATCCACCAGCCGCGAAATTTCGTTAATCAGGCGAATAATCAGCTTGGCGCGGTAGTAGCCGGGCGCGGCCTTCGCGCCGAACAGATACGTGCGCGGATGCATGGTATAGCTCGGGTCATCCACGATGCGGTTGTACTGAATCAGGATGGCGAGCGCGTTCATCAGCTGGCGCTTGTATTCGTGCAGCCGCTTCGCCTGCACGTCGAAGATGTCGTCCGGGCGCAGCACCACGCCCTGCGCGCGGTTCAGCCGCTCCGCCAGCCGCTGCTTGTTGCCCAGCTTTGCCGCCTCAAACTTTTCAAGGAACGCGGCGTCGTCCTTCATCGCCTCAAGGTCGGCCAGACGGCGATAGTCCTTGCGCCATGCCTGACCGATGGCCTCGTCAATCAGAGAGGACAGCCGGTAGTTGCTCTGCATCAGCCAGCGGCGATGCGTAATGCCGTTGGTAATGGAAACGAACTTCTCCGGGTCGGCAAGGTAGAAATCGTGGAAGACGCTCTTTTTCAGGATGTCGGTGTGAATGCGGCTGACGCCGTTCACCGTGTGCGACATGCTGACGCACAGATTCGCCATGTTCACGCGGTCGTAGCCCAGCACGGCCATATGACCGATGCGCTCCCACTGTCCGGGGAAGAAATTCCACAGGCGCGCGCACTCGCGGCGGTTGATCTCCTCCAGAATCATGTAAATGCGCGGCAGCTGCCGTCTGACCATATCCTCCGGCCACTTTTCCAGCGCCTCGCTCATGACGGTATGGTTGGTGTAGGCAAAGGTGCGGCGGGTGATGTCCTCGGCCTCGTACCAGCTAAGCCCCATTTCGTCAATCAGGATGCGCATCAGCTCCGGAATCGCCATACCGGGATGGGTGTCGTTTACGTGCAGCGCCACCTTGTCCGGGAAGATTTTGAAGTTTTTGCCGTAGACCTTGATAAAGTCGTTCACGACGTACTGCACCGACGCGCTGGAAAGGAAGTACTGCTGCTTCAGGCGCAGCTCCTTGCCCTCGTAGTGGTTGTCATCCGGATACAGCACCTTGCTGATGACCTCGGCAAGCTCCTTTTCCTCCACCGCGCGGGCATAGTCGCCGCGGTTGAAGGACTGAATGTCAAACGAGCTCTTGGCGCGCGCCGACCAGCACCTGAGCATGTTGACCATGGTGCTGTCGTAGCCAAGGCACGGAATGTCGTAGGGCAAGGCCTGCACGGTAGTATAGCCGGCGTGGCGGTATTTCGTGCGCCCGTCCTCCTCATAGGTCTCCACATGACCGCCGAAGCGCACCTCCACCGTCTGATCGGGGCGGCACACCTCCCACATGTTGCCGTTTTCCAGCCAGTTGTCGGGCTGCTCCACCTGAAAGCCGCCCACAATCTTCTGCCGGAACAGGCCGTATTCGTAGCGAATGGTCATGCCCATGGCGGGAAGCTGCATGGTGGTAAGCGAATCCAAGAAGCACGCCGCCAGACGGCCCAGACCACCGTTGCCCAGACCCGGCTCCGGCTCCTGCTCGAAGATCAGCGAGCCGTCCAGCCCCAGCTCCTTGAGCGCACGCACATAGTTCGACTCGTTCACGAGGGAGACCATGTTGTTGTGCAGCGCGCGCCCCACCAGAAACTCGGCGGACAGGTAATACAGCTTTTTGCACTTCTGGCGCTTGCGTTCGCCGCGCGACGCGGTGCGGCGGCGCATAACCTCGTCCTTCACCGTCTGCGCCAGCGCGTCGTACAGCTGGGCGCGGGTCGCGTCCTCGATTTCGCAGCCGTAGTTTCGCTCCAGCTTCTGCATGATGGACGATTTGATTTCCTCTACCGTCAGGCGTTCGATTTCCACTGAGCAATCCCTCCGATTTTCTGGCATGAGAAATTGTTTATATTATACCATTTCCCGCGCATCCATGCAAGTCGGCACTGGGGGACTGAGAGAATTTCGCCCTTGCGCCCGAAAACCGGTGAATTTTCTTTGGTGGATATTGCGATTTTATGTCGATCGTTGTATACTATAGTATGAATGGATATACCCATGGAGGTGAAAGGCGGTTGTTTTACGCGAGATATGCCAAGCGCGCGATTGACATTGTGCTGGCAATCCTTCTGCTGATTGCCCTTGCGATTCCCATGCTGCTGATCGCTGCGCTGATTCGGCTGGACTCCCGCGGCCGCGTGCTGTTTTGCCAGCAGCGGCTGGGACTGCACAAGCAGCCCTTCACCATATACAAATTTCGCACCATGCGCGTGGACGCGCCCAGCGAGATGCCCACCCGCATGCTCACCGGCTCGGCGCACTATATCACCCGCGTGGGCAAGTATCTGCGCATTTCAAGCCTTGACGAGCTTCCGCAGCTGTTTAATATTCTCAAGGGCGACATGTCGTTTGTGGGGCCGCGCCCGACGCTGGAAAACGAGGTTTCGCTCACCCGCGCGCGCGAGCGGGAAAACGCCTACAGCGTGCGCCCGGGGCTTACGGGGCTTGCGCAGATTCGCGGACGCGACGAGCTGGGGGCAAGCGAAAAGGCGCGTCTGGACGGCATTTACGTGCGCAACATGAGCCTGTACTACGATTTCCGCATTCTGCTGGGCACGGTATTTGCCGTCATCAACGCGGAGGGCTATCAGGAGGGCGGCGAGGAATGAGCACCATCTCCGTAATCATAAGCACCTACCGGCGCGACGAACGCCTGAAAACGGCGGTCGCGTCCGTGCGCGCGCAGACGTATCCGGACGTCGAAATTCTGATTGCCGACGACAACGCCGACCCCGTCTGGAACGAAACGGTGGCGCGCATCGCCGCGGAATACGGCGCAAAGCACATCGTAAACGAAGAAAATCTCGGCTCGGCGCGCAGCCGCAACCGCGCGGCGACGTTCGCCGCCGGCGAATATCTGGCGTTTCTGGACGATGACGATCAATATCTGCCGGACAAGCTGGCGCGCCAGTACGCCTGCATCCGCGAAAACGGCGCGGACATGTGCATCGAGGATCTGACGCTCGTAGACGAGGACGGGCGCTTCGTGGAAACCCGCTCGCGCCGCTATCTCGAAAACGCGGGGCCGCAGGACTACATGAGGCTGCACGTGCTTTATCATATGACCAGCCCGGACACGCTGATGTTCCGCAGGGCGTATTTCGAGGCGTTCGGCGGGTTCGCGCCCATCGATCTGGGCGACGATTTTTATCTGATGGAGCGCGCCATCGAGCAGGGCGGCACGCTGTGCTATCATCCCTATGCGGGCACGGTGGCCGTGGTGCATTCGCGCGAGAGCGGGCTGTCCAGCGGCGAAAACAAGCTGAAATGCGAAGAAAGGCTGTTTCCCTATCTGCGCAAATTCCGGCATCTGTTTACCGCCGCCGAGTGGCGCGGCGTGTGCGCGCGGCACTATGCCGTGCTCGCGTTCGCCTATCTGCGCATGAGAAAATTCGTTCCCTGCCTTCTGAATTCGGCGCGGGCGTTTTTCCTGTCGCCGCGAATGTGCGCGAGACTGATTCTGGACGCGAGGGGAGGCAGGCGAAAATGATTTCCAGCCGAAAGGCCATGGCGACTTCCGAGGCGAACGCGAAGGGGCTGTACGAGCCCGCCGCGGACGAAATGGCGCGAATGAAGCGCGTGATGCTGAAAATGTATCGGGACGTGGCGCGCGTATGCCGCGAAAACGGGCTTACGCTGCTGCTGGGCGGCGGCAGCGCGCTGGGCGCGGTGCGCCACGGCGGCTACATTCCGTGGGACGACGACATCGACCTGATGATGCCGCGCGCCGACTATGAAGCGTTCAAGCGCGTGTTTCCGCAGGCACTGGGCGACAAATACATTCTTCAGGCGCCCAACACGCCCGGCTGCGAGATTTCAAACACGTTTATGAAAATCATCCTGCGCGGCACCGAGCGGCTGGAGCTTGAGAAGCTGAATGCGCCCGGCGCGCACGGGCTGTGGCTGGACGTGTTCCCCATCGACAACGCGCCCGCGTCCGCCTTGGCGCGCACCGTGCGTGGCTTTTTTGTCGATGCGCTCAACTATCTGGCGGTATCCAACTACCTGCGCACGTTTGACAGCGTCGCGCTGCGCGAATACGTGTCCGCAAGCCCGGCGGCAAAGCGCAACCATCGCCTGCGCATGTGTCTGGGTGCGCTGACGGCGTTTCTGCCCTACCGCACGCTGTACAACTGGTTTGACCGCGCGGCGCAAATGAAGAAGGAGACCGGCTGGGTCACCGTGCCCACCGGCATTCGGCATTACGCGGGCGAGGCCCATCAGGCAAGCGCGTATTTCCCGCCGTCGGAATGGAAATTCGAGGGCGAGATGGTGCTTCTGCCCGGCAACGCGCATGAATACCTTTCCCAGCTCTACGGCCCGGACTACATGACGCCGCCGCCTGAGAGCCGGCGCGAACGGCATTATTACGTGGCGCTCGATTTGGGCGCATATGGAAACGAGGCGGACGATGAATAACATAAAAACGCTGGCGCGCATCGCGCTGTCCGCGCTGCTGCGGCTGCTGCTTCTGCCGCTGTGCCTGCTGCCGATTCGAAAAAACCGCGTGCTGTTTGTAAGCTACCGCGGCAAGCAGTATTCGTGCAGCCCGCGCGCAATTTCCGAGGCGCTGGAGAAGCTGAGCGGCGGCGAAATCGAGATCGGCTGGGCGTTTCACCGTCCGGAGGATTTTGAAGCGCTGAGGGCGCGCGGAATCCGCGTGCTGGACGACCGTTCCCTCGCCTTCGTCGTGTACGCGCTCACGGCGCGCGTCGTGTGCACGAACGCGTATTACAAGCCGTTTCTGCCGCGCCGCCGGGGACAGTTCTTCCTGCGCACGTGGCACGGCGGCGGCGCGTACAAGCGCGTGGGGCGCGCGGAGAAGCTGCCCGCATTCCATCGCTTCTACATCCGCATGCAGCAGCAGGGCGCGAGCCTGTATACCTCCTCCAGCGAGGCGTTCACGCGCATGACGCTGCGCGAGGCCTTCGGCTATCAGGGCGAGGTGCTGGAAACGGGGCTGCCGCGCAACGACATGCTGCTGAGCGAGGAGGCCCGAAATGAAGCCGCCCGGCGCGCGCGCACGGCGCTCGGCATTCCCGAGGACGTGCATCTGGCGGTATATGCGCCCACGTGGCGGGACGATCACCTTCGCGCGCACGAGATCGACTTTGCCCGGCTGAAGGCGGCGCTGTCGGCACGCTTCGGCGGCGAGTTCCGCATCCTGTTCCGCGGGCACTACATTACGGACGGGAACGGCGCCGGCCTTGGCGACGTGGACGCGACGCGGTACCCGGACATGCAGGAGCTGCTGGCAGCCGCCGACGTGCTGGTGACCGACTATTCCTCCTGCATGTGGGATATGTCGCTCATCCTCCGCCCGGTGTTCCTTTACTGCACCGACCTGAGCCGCTACCGCGCCGACCGCGATTTCTTCACCGACATCCGCACGTGGCCGTTCCCGCTCAGCCAGAGCAACGACGAACTGGAGACAGCCATCCTGCGCTTTGACGAAAATGCCTACCGCGAAGCCGTTCGCCGCCATCACAGGGAGCTTGGCAGCCGCGAAACCGGCCACGCCGCGCGCGACGCGGCGGCGCGCATCTATCTTGAGTGTACCGGAAAGGAGCCTCAGCCTTGAAGCTTTCACATAAAGCATCCTATATCGTGAAAATCGGCACGGCGCTGCTTGGCCGCGCGGCGGTCAGTCCGCTGTGCCTTCTGCCCATTCAAAAAAAACGCGTGCTGTTTCAAAGCTTCCGTGAGAAGCAATACGCCTGCAACCCGCGCTACATCAGCGAGGCGCTGGAGCGGCTGTGCCCCGGGCAGCTGGAGATTGGCTGGGCGTTTCGAAACCCGGAGAAGTTCGCCTATCTGCGCGAGCGCGGCATTCGCGTGATGCAGAGCGGTTCGCGCGAAGCGATTCGGTTTGCGCTCACGGCGAAGGTCGTGTGCGTAAACACGTACTATAAGCCCACCCTGCCCCGGCGGCGCGGCCAGTATTTTCTGCGCACGTGGCACGGCGGCGGCGCATACAAGCGCGTGGGCAGCATGGCGAAAATGGAGTGGTACGACCGCGTCTACATCGGCATGCAGCAGAGCGGCGCGAATCTGTACCTGTCCTCCGGAAAAATGTTCACCGACCTCGTTCTGCGCAAATCCTTCGGCTACGAGGGTGAGGTGATGGAGGAGGGCATGCCGCGAAACGATCTTCTCGTGCGCGGCGCGCCGGAGGAGGCGGTGCGCGCCATTCGCGCGCGAATCGGCCTTGCGGACGGCGAGAAGCTGGTTCTCTACGCGCCCACCTACCGCGATGACACGCAGGTGCACGCCTTCGGGCTGGATTACGCCGCGCTGACGGACGCGCTTTCGGCGCGCTTCGGCGGCACGTGGCGCGCGGGCTACCGCAGCCATCATGTGACGATGTATTTCGAAAAGGGCGACAACACGCACGGCGCGCTCGACCTTACGGATTATCCGGACATGCAGGAGCTGCTCTTGGCGGCGGACGCGCTGGTGACCGACTATTCCTCCAGCATCTGGGATATGTCACTGGCGTTCAAGCCCACGTTTCTCTATTGTCCCGACCTTGAGCGCTACCGCGCCGAGCGCGATTTCTATATCGACATTCACGAGTGGCCGTTTCCGCTTGCCGCGGACAACGCCGCGCTGTGCGCCAACGTCCGGGGCTTTGACGAGGAAAAATACCGCGCGGACGTATCGGCGCATCACGAGCGGCTGGGCTGCTGCGAAACGGGGCACGCCTCCGAGGTGGCGGCAAGGCGCATTATGCAGGTGTGCGGCGTGAAGGAGGAAACTACGCCATGAACGCAGGATTGATTTTCGCCGGCGGTACGGGCACGCGCATGAGCTCGCGCACGCGCCCCAAGCAGTTTCTGGAGCTGAACGGCAAGCCCATCATCATTCATACACTGGAATACTTCGAGGAAAGCCCGCTGATTAACGCGGTGTGCGTGGTGTGTCTGGAAGGCTGGATCGGCTTTCTGAACGGTCTTCTTGAAAAATACCGCCTGACCAAGGTGCGCTGGGTCGTGCCCGGCGGCGAAACCGGGCAGGCCTCCATCTTCAACGGCCTGCACGCCATCCACGAGGGCGTTTCTGACCCTGCGGATACGCTGGTGCTGATTCACGACGGCGTGCGCCCGCTGATCAGCACGAAAACCATTGAGGACGTGGTCGCCTGCGCGCGCAAAAACGGCAATGCCGTCACCGTGACCAGCGCCTACGAGACCATCATCACCGTGGACGAAAACGAGCAGGTGGAGGATGTCGTCGACCGCAAGCGCGCCAAGCTCGCCCGCGCGCCGCAGGCGTTCTTCCTAAGCGACATCTACGGCGCGCATCTGCGCGCGCACGAGGAGGGCTACACCGGCGCGATCGACTCCGCCACGCTGATGCGCCACTACGGCGCGCGGCTGTTCACCGTGGAGGGGCCGGTGGAGAACATCAAAATCACCTCCGCCAGCGACTTCTACATCTTCCGCGCCATCGTCGAGGCGCGGGAAAACAGCCAAATCTGGGGACTGTAACGGGGAAAGGAGCCGTACCGCTATGAATGTCGAATGCCCGAATCGCCCGCAGCTTCAGGCAGACGTGGAGGAATGCGCCCGAAGCGGCTTTGATTTTGCGCTTCTCAGGGATTCCACCGTTTTGATTACCGGCGCGACCGGTCTGGTCGGCGGCGTGCTTGTGCGGACGCTGCTGGCGGCGAATCGGCTTCGCGGTCTGAACGCGCGCGTGCTTGCGCCGGTTCGGGACGTCTCGCGCGCAAGGGACGCGCTGGCGGGCGTGTACGGCAGGGATGACCTTTCCGTGTTTCCGATGGACGTCACCCGCCCGATGCGCATCGACGAGCCGGTGGACTACATCGTGCACGGCGCGGGCGTGACGACCTCCAAGCTCTTCGTCACAAACCCGGTGGAAACCATTGAAACGGCGCTGATGGGCGCGCAGTGCGCGCTTCGGCTTGCCGCCGAAAAACACGTGCGCGGCATGGTGTACCTGTCCAGCATGGAGGCCTTCGGCGTGACCGACCCGGCGCTGCCGTCGGTTGCGGAAGCCCAGCTTGGCTATATCGACCCGCAGTCGCTGCGCTCCAGCTATTCCGAGAGCAAGCGCATGGCGGAATGCCTGTGCGCCGCCTATGCCGGGGAATACGGCGTACCGGTGCGCGCGGCGCGGCTGGCGCAGACGTTCGGCGCGGGCGTAAGCCCGAGGGAAACGCGCGTATTCATGCAGTTCGCGCGCGCCGCGCTGGAGGGATGCGACCTCGTTCTGCACACGAGGGGCGAATCCTACGGAAATTACGTCTACACCGCCGACTGCGCAAAGGCGCTTCTTCTGCTTTTGACCCGCGGCGAAAACGGCGGCGTGTACACCGTGGCAAACCCGGATGCCTGCGTGCCGATTAAGGAGCTGGCGCGCCTGTGCTCGCAGTGCCTGTCCGGCGGGCGCGCCCGCGTCGTCTTCGACATTCCGGAAAGCGCGCTCACCTACGGCTACGCGCCGGACGTAAAAATGCGCCTGAACGCGGACAAAATGAAGGCTCTCGGCTGGCAGCCCTCCATTCCGCTGGATGAGATGCTGCGCCGCCTTGCGGCAGACATTCAGTCATTCCCCAAGGTAAGGTGAATAAGAAACCGGCACGCAGATTCGATGTGTGCCGGTTTCCTCTGGAAATTCCCCTCATTTTTGAATTTTCGTCGCATTTGTTCTTGCAATTTTTCTTCGACTGTGGCATAATATGCAGTGGGAGAAAATGTGGGAAGGGTTTTCAAAATGGCTTTAACAATCTCCGAAAAATGCAAAAGCATTCATCCGTCGGTCACGCTGGCCATCGACGCGCGCGCCAAGCAGCTGCGCGCCATGGGGCTGGACGTTATCGGCTTCGGCGCGGGCGAGCCGGACTTTGACACGCCCGACTATATCAAGACCGCCGCGCGCGACGCGCTGGACGCGGGCATGACCAAATACACGCCCGTGGCCGGAACCGTGGAGCTTCGCACGGAAATTCAGCAGAAGCTTCTGCGCGACAACGATCTGGACTACGAAATCACCGACATCATCGTTTCGAACGGCGCGAAGCAGTGCCTGTTCAACGCGCTCAGCGCCATTCTCGACCCCGGCGACGAGGTGCTTCTGCCCTCGCCCTGCTGGGTCAGCTATCCGGAAATGGTGCGCATGGCCGGCGGCGTGCCGGTAATGGTGAAGGGCGACGAAGCAAACGGCTTCCTTGTGGATGCGGACGCGCTGCGCCCCTTCGTCACCGAGCGCACAAAGGCGCTGATTCTAAATTCTCCCAATAATCCAAGCGGCAGCGTGTGGCCGCGCGCGATTTTGGAGGACATCGCCGCGCTGGCCGTGGAAAAGCAGTTTTACGTGATTTCCGATGAAATCTATGAGAAGCTGGTGTACGACGGCGAGAAGCACGTGTCCATCGCCTCGCTGGGCGACGCGATTCGCGCGCAGACGATCGTGGTCAACGGCGTTTCCAAATCCTACGCCATGACCGGCTGGCGCATCGGCTATGCGGCTGGGCCGAAGGACGTCATTCGCGCCATGACGGCGTTTCAGAGCCACGCGACCAGCAACCCGAACTCCATTGCCCAGCATGCCGCCGCGATTGCGCTTACCAACGGTGAAAAATTCATGCACGATTCCCTTGTGGAATTCGACGCGCGCCGCCGCCTGATGCATCGGCTGATCTCGGAAATTCCCGGTCTGTCCGCCGCGCTGCCCAAGGGCGCGTTCTATATGATGCTGAACATCTCCGCGCTGCTCGGAAAAACCCTGAACGGCCGCACCCTTCGCGGCAGCGACGATTTTGCCGAAATGCTGCTGGAAAGCCAGCGGGTCGCCGTCGTGCCCGCGAACGCCTTCGGCGACGACCGCTATGTGCGCTTAAGCTACGCCGTCTCGCGCGACAAAATCTCCCTCGGCCTTGCGCGCATCGCCGAGTTCGTCGGGAGCCTGAAATAATTTTCCATCTCTGCCATATGGCGGCTGCGGCAGTGAGCTTGCCTCGCGCCCGCCGCCTCCGGAAACGCCATTCTGCCATGCGCATCCGTATTCAGCCTACTTCTTTCCTAAGGGACGCCTTCTGGACGGTGTCTTCCCCGACGCCGTCCAATGAGTTCAAAGCTATAGCAATCGCCTCGTCCTGTGGAGATTTTCAAGCTGTGTTATTGGATATTGCGATTTCGAATTTCACAGAGCACGGCGCACCGAAACGAATTTTTGTCTTTGATGTGCCATTCTATTTCAGATTCTTGCGGCATACCGCAAGAATCTGAAATAGGAGGAGCCGCTCGATTGTGTGCGGTTGCAGGCCGCACCGCCCGTCCTGCGGGACTATCGCGAGCAGGCTTTCGGTAAAAGCGCCCCTGCCACGGTTTTCGGCAGGGGCGCAAAGATTGATTTTACGGGCCGGTGACGTCCGCGAGGGTCTGCATGCTGTAGAGCCGCTCACCCTTCGCAGCGGCTGGCCGCGCCGCCCTTCCTGCGAGGCTATCGCGGGCAGGCTTTCGGTAAAAGCGCCCCTGCCGCGGTTACGGCAGGGGCGCAAGCGATTGGTTCTACGGACGAGTAACGTCCGCGAGAGTCTGCACGCTGTAGAGCAGCTCGCCCTTATAGGTGGAGTAGGTATAGACGAGCCGGTATGTGCGGCCGGGCTCGACGGGCATGGAGGCCGTGAGCGTCTTCATGCGCATGCCCCTATGGAGGGTGGTTTCGGCGACTACGCTTCCGTCCTCGTCCAGCAGCTGCACAACCAGACGGTATTTGGTTTCGTTATGGATTTCGAGGTGCCCGTTCAAGCCGGTTTCATCAAATTCGATGACGTTGATGCCGGAGAACGTGCTGCCGGTTTCGGAGGCATCGCGCTTGGCGAGAATTGCGTCAAGGCTGGACTGCATTTTCTCCATCTCTTCGGTGGCTTCCGCCAGACGGGTACGAGCCTCGTCCAGCTGTTCGCGCACCGCGGCGGCATCGGCTTCGCTGTCGGTCAGGCGCTGTTCGAGGGCGGCAGCCTCCTCCTCGCTTTTCTGAAGCTGCGCCTTCGTCTGCTCCGCTTCGTTTTCGGATTCGGTCAGGCGGGCAGCCTGTTCGCTCAGCTTCGCCTCGGCAGCGGTCAGGCTTTCGTTTGCCTTGGTCAGCGCGTCCTCGGTTTCCTTAAGCGCCGTCTGGGCGGCGGTCAGCGCGGCGGCGTTTTCGTCCAGCGCGGCATTGGCGCTCGTCAGCTCGTCGGTTTTCTCCTTCAGCTCCTGATTGAGCGCGGCAATGTCGCCCTCCAGCGTCTTCAGCCTTTCGTCGGCAGCGGTCAGCTCGCTCTTCAGGTCGCTGAATTCGGCTCCGCTTGCCTCGGCGGCGGTCAGCGCCTGCTGAAGCGCGGTCTCGGTGGCCTCCAGCGTCGTTTCCATTTCCTTCAGGCGCTGCGCCGCATCCTCGTTGTCGGAGGCGGACTGCGCAAGCTGCTCCTCAAGGCCGTTGCGGCGCTCGACGAGGGAGGCATTGTAGGTGAGCAGGCTCTGAATGGTGTCCTTTGCGGAGGTCAATGCGGCCTCCATTTCGCCGACGGCGCTTTCAATCGCCGCGTCGTCGCCCTCGCTGTGCGTAAGCCCGTTCGCATACAGCTTCATCAGATCCAGCGACAGGTTCAGGCTGCTCAGGCAGCTTTGGTTCAGCGCGGAATTATCCTTCAGGGCGGCAACGGCCTCATCCAGCCTTGCAAGCTCCGCGCGCAGAGCCTCCACGTCGGTCAGCTCGGCGGGCGTGGCAGTTTCGGTCAGACCCTTTTCGATGGAATCGGCGATGGCCTCAAGGCTTTGAACGGTCTCGGTCAGCTTGGCCTCTGCCTCGGTCAGGCTTTCGGACAGGCCGCCCAGCTGCTTTACGGTGTCGGCAGCGCCGGCTTCGATGGCGGAAAGCGCCGTCTCATGCTGCGCCTCGGTTTCGGCCAGCGCGGTCTTGAGCGCGGCCACGTCGGCCGTCAGCGCCTCGGCGGATTCGCGCGCGGTCTTCAGGCTCGTTTCGAGCGCCGCGACCCTCGCGTTGGATTCCTCCAGCAGGCTGCGGCTTTCGTCGTAGCCGGCCTTCAGCTCATCGTAAGCCTGTCTCTGCTGCTCGGCAGCGGCGTTCAGCTCGGCTGCGGTGCGAAGCATGGCCTCGTTTTCGGTGAGCTTGGCTTCATATTCGGCCTTCTCGCTCTCAGCGGCGGCAAGCTTGTCGGTCAGCTCCTGCTTGTCCTGCGTAAGCTGCTCAACGGCGTCGTTCGCCACGCGGGCGTCCTCCTCCAAGCGGGCAATCGCGGCGCTCTTCTCCTCCAGCGCGGCGTTCGCGTCGGTAAGGGAGGTCTGCGCATCCGTAAGCGCCTGCTCGGTCTCGGTCAGCTTCTGAGCGGATTTGTCGAGCGCGTCGTTTTTCTCCGCGACGGTCTGATCCAGCATCGCCAGCTGCTCGACGGCATCGTCGTATTCGGCGCTTTTTTGCTTCAGCTGCTCCTCCAGCGTCGCGCTGGAGGCTCGGCTCTGCGCGCTCTGATCCTTTTCGTTATCGTACTTCACGTACAGAAGCGCGTTGCCTGCGATGGAAAGCGCAAGCAGAATGGAAAGAACGATGACGACGACCTTCTTCATCTTTGGAAATCCTCCCCGCCGGTCACGCGTGCATGGACGCGCAAATTCGTCTTTGTTTAAGTATATCATAAATAAACGAAAAATGGTATCCCCTTTTTCATTTGTCGAAATGAAAATTTCGGCGGGAACGCGAATTCCCGCCGAAATGTCTGTCAGGGAGCCTGCATCAGCCCTTCACCGAGCCAATCATGACGCCCTTCACGAAATACTTCTGCACAAACGGATACACCACGATAATCGGCGTGGCGGTAATCACGATCACCGCGCACCTTAGGGAGGTGGAGGCGGGCTTCACGTCCATCAGCTCAAACTGCTCGGAGCCGAGCGCCTCAAGGTCGGACACGGAGTTGATGATGTTGCGCAGAATGTTCTGCATGGGCAGCTTGGTCGAGGTGTTGATATACAGCATCGCGTCAAACCAGCTGTTCCAGTGTCCCACGGCGTAGAACAGGCCGATTGTGGCGAGCACGGCCTTGGAAAGCGGCAGCGTCACCCGAATCATGATCTGCGCCTGATTCGCGCCGTCAATCAGCGCGGCCTCCTCAAGGCTTTCCGGGATGGAATAGAAGAAGTTGCGCATGATGAACATATTCCACGCGCTCACCATGCCGGGAACGACCATCGACCACAGCGTATCCACCAGCCCGAACATCTTCACGACCATGTAGGTCGGAATCAGGCCGCCGCCGAACAGCATCGTGAAGAACACCATGCCGTTAATCACGATGCGCCCCTTCAGATACTTCTTGGACAGGCTGTACGCCATCATGGCGGTGACAATCAGGGACAGCGTGGTTCCGACGATTGTGCGGAACAGCGTGTTTCCGTAGGCGCGCAGGATGTTCCCGCGGCACTGCCACAGATACTGATAGCTGCCTATGTCAATTTCCTCCGGCCACAGGATGAACACGCCGCGGCGGGCGATTTCCGCCGCGCTCACGAACGAAGAGACCACCACGGAAAGAATCGGTACCAGAATCACGACCATCAGAAGAATCATGAGGGTCACGTTGCACACGCGGAACGCACGGTAGCCGCGGCTTGTGATCCTGCGCTTTTTCTTTGCCATTACCAGATTCCCTCCTGTCCGAGGCGCTTGCAGATGGCGTTGGAGCCGAGCACCATCACCATTGCCAGAATGGACGTAAACAGACCGACCGCGGTGGAATAGGAATAGCTCTGATTCTGAAGACCCTCGCGGTATACGTAGGTGCCAATCACGTCGGCGGTATCCAAAATGGCGTCGTTATACAGAAGCAGCACCTTTTCGTAGCCCACGTTCAAAAGATTGCCCACGTTCAGAATCAGCTGCAGGGAAATCACCGGCAGGATGCCGGGCAGCGTCACGTGCCACATCTTGCGGAACACGCCCGCGCCGTCCAGCTCCGCCGCCTCATACAGGCTGCCGTCCACGCCGGCCATGGCGGCCAGATAAATAATCGTGTTCCAGCCGATGGACTGCCACACGCCGGAGGCGACGTAGATCGTTCGGAAATACTGCGGCGCGCCGAGGAAATAGATCGACTCCCCGCCAAACAGCACGATGATTGTATTGATAAGGCCGCCATCCGTGCTCAGAAGGCTGCGGATGATGCCTGCGATAATGACGATGGAAAGAAAGTGCGGAAGATAGGAAATCGTCTGCACAAGCTTTTTAAAGTGCTTGTTCTGAAGCTCGTTGATCAGAAGCGCCAGCAGAATTGCCGACGGGAACGACCACAAAAGCGAATAAAAGCTCAGAAGGAAGGTGTTTCGCATCAGCCGCCAGAAATAGAACGACGACATGAACCTCTTAAACCAGTAAAGGCCGAACCATTCGCTGGTGAAGATGCCGCTGACGCCGAAGAACGGCTTATAGTTCTGAAAGGAAATGATGATTCCGAAAATCGGCAGATACTTAAAGCAGATGAAATACGCCACGCCCGGCAGCAGAAGCAGATACAAAAGCCAATCCCGCTTCAGATAAAACAGCAGCCCCTTACGGACGCGGGGGGGGGTAAGGATCCTTTGTTGAGAGCAGAGCTTGTCAATTTGTTCACCTCACAGCTTGGATAGTATGGATTCCGGAGGGGAAGCGGGGTTCCCCTCCGGCTGCGTCCGGTCAGGCCGTCAATCAGCCTTCATACGCTTCCCACTGACGGGTGTACTCGTCGATCCACTCCTGCAGACCCACGTTGTACAGCTCCTCGATAAACTGGTCGTACTCGTCCAGCGAACGCTCGCCGTTGATGAAGCGGAGCGCGTTCTCCTTGTAGTAGGTTTCCACGTCCTGCGCGGAGGGCGCGTTCAGTGAGATGGCCTCCGAGTCGAAGGCGCACATCCAGGTTTCGCCGGGCATGACGCAGGTGGTGCCGCCGCGGCCCAGCTCATGCTGCAGCCAGTAGTTGTGCATGTCCTGACGTCCGTCCTCGTAGTATTCGCTGGTCAGAACCTCGGTGGGCAGACCCAGAGAGATTACGAAGTCGCGGGCATACACGCGGCCACCCTCGAGGGTGACAACCTTGTTGTTGACAACGGCGTCGGGATCGTTGGCGTCATACGCCCAGTGCTCGTTCTCAAAGCCGTACACGACGGTATTGTAGTTGTAGGGATCATAGGCCCACGCGGTGAACTTCAGGAACGCTTCCACGTTCTGGCACTTGCTGGAAACGAGCCAGCCGCTGGTGGAGCGGGTGCCGTTCAGCGTCTGCACCTTCTGACCGTTCGCGCCCACAAGGCCTTCCTCGCAGATGCCGTAGATGTAGGTCGTCTTGGTGAAATCGTAGGCTACGTTGGCTTCCAGGTTCTTGTTTTCAAGGGTCACGCGGCTGTACCAGTGCGCGGTCGCGCCCACGGCGCCGGACGCGATGTACTGCCTAAGCGTGGTGGCGTCCCACGAGAAGCATTCCTGGTGGAAGAGGCCGTCCTCGAACCACTGATGCATGGTCTCAAGGAAATCCTTGTAGCCGGACGCGGTGTAGTAGGGCATAACCTCGCCCTTATCGCTGATCCAGTTGCCGCGGCCCGTCTCCACGAAGCCGCCCAGGAAGGTCGCTTCCAGATCCGCCACGGAGGTGGTGCTGATCGGGATGGTGCCGCCGTTTCCGTAGAAGTCCGCTTCCTTCACGGCGTAGAGATAGGTTTCGAGGTCTTCGATGGTGGCGGGCATATCCATGCCGAGCTGCTCAAGCCAGTCCTGACGGACGAATACGGGGTAGGCAGCCGTGGAGGTCGTGCGCGGGATACCCCAGATGTTGCCATTTTCATCCTTCATGCCCTCAAGGCAGCCGTCCCAGTCCGCCCAGATTGTTGCGAGCTTCTGGTAGTCCTCGTTGTCAACATACTGGTTCAGGCTCTGAATCACGCCGTCCGCGGCGTAGCCCATCCAGCTGCCGCACCATGCGTCCAGCTGATCGCCGCTGGCCAGCAGCACGGCGAGCTTTTCGCTCTCGGAGCCCGACGGGGGCTGAATGATGTCCACCAGCACGCCAATCTGCTCAAGGATGTAGTTCTGCATGTCCGCGTACATGCTCTTGTCGGAGCCGGTAGCGACGGAGAACGCGCCATTGTTCATATAAATGACGATGTGGGGCGCGTCGGATTCGGCGACGGCGCTTACGGCGCCAATCGTCAATACCAATGCGAGCGCGAGAATCAGGGACACGAGCTTCTTCATGGATCTGATCTCCTTTTCTGATTTTTATTATTCCGCTTCGTCGGAAGCGGCAATAATCGATGGCTTATGCGTCGGACTCGTCAATCATCGAGGGACGCGTGCCGCTGGGCTGATAAGGCTCGCTGCGGAAGCCCGACGGAGTCTTTCCCACCAGCTTCGTAAACGCCTGCGTGAAGTAGGACGCGCTGGAGTAGCCGCACCTTCCGGAAATTTCGGTAATGGTGGAGCCGGTATTCAAAAGCATGCGCTTGGCCATGTTGATGCGCCGGTCCGCGATGTAGTCCATTACCGTCATGCCAATCTTGTCCTTGAAGTAATGGCACATGTAATATTTGTCCACGTGCAGATTGCGGCTGATGTCGTCCAGCGAAAGCCTTCCTGAAATGTTGTCGTTTATGTAGGTCAGGATGCGGTCTATCATGTCCCCCGCGCCCTCGTCCGTCGCCCGCCCGGCGCTGGACAGCGACAAAAGCCGGAACAGGTCGCTCCACAGCATAAACGAATCGTAGCGCCGGCCGTGGCGATACTGCTCGCAGATGCCCTTGAAAAGCGCGTCCGCCTGCTGCGCCTGCTCCTTGCCCAGCACGCAGTATTTGCCGCCGTTTCGATAAAACAGGTTCTCAAGCTCGCCGTTTATGCCCAGCGCCTCGGCGGCGCGCATCACCGTTTCGGCGGAAAGAATAATCTTGTTTCGCAGATAGGTCTCCGGGTTCTGCGGCTTGGTGCTGTGCGTCTCCGTGCCGTCGATCAGGTAAATGCAGCCCGCCGTCATCGGATACAGATTATCGCGAATCAGCACCTGCCCGTCTCCGGTCAGCGTTTGAATGATTTCCAGACAGTCGGCATGTGAATGCTGCGTGCTGAGCAGCACATCTTTGCCCAACTGATGGTACTCAAGTTCGTAGAACATATACGCTTCACCCACGCATATATTAACATAGTTCGGCGTGAAAAGCAATAACCATAAAGAAAACGCCAATATTGCGATAGCCGATTAATGAATCTTGCGGTATTATATCATTGGATGGTTCGGGCGGGCATGGAGGAATTCCGCCGAAAAACGGGAATTTTCCTTAATAAGGAAGAAATTCCTGCGCAAGCGGCGATCCGCCGTATCGAGGGACGGTGCGGCGAATGGGACGGACAGCCCGATGCTCGAACCCTTGACGGCCGCGGCAATGCGTGCGATAATCCTTATACGGGCACGGCGCTAGCGGCCTATGAATCGGACGACGATCGGAACTTGCGCGTCAGCGAAGGTACGCTGAACGCAGCCAAACAACAGGAGGACGTTTTATGAAGCTGCTGAACACGACGCTCATTGAGCGCGCCGGGGAAAACGGGTATCCGTTCTATCGGATTCCCGGCATCGTAGCTACCGAAAGGGGCACGCTGCTCACCTATTACGAGGCGCGCCACGGCGGCGACTGGGCCGTCATCGATCTGTACGTTCGCCGCTCGACGGACGGCGGGCACACGTGGGAAACGCGGCAGATGCTGCTTTCCGGGCAGGGCAGAAATACCACCAACAACCCGGTAATGCTCGTGGACGGCGAGCGCGTGCACCTTCTGTGCTTTGAAAACTACAAGCGCCTGTTCCACCGCGTGAGCGAGGATGACGGCCTCACATGGTCGGAGCCCGTGGAAATCACCTATGCGCTGGACGCGCGCCGCGCGGAATACGCGTGGACGTGCGCCGCCGTCGGCCCCGGTCACGGCATGCGCCTAAAGAGCGGACGGCTGATCGCCGCGGTGTGGCTTGCGTCCAACCCCGCAAGCATCACCGCGCACGGCCCGTCGAAGGTTTCCACCATTTATTCCGACGACCGCGGCAAAACATGGGCGCTGGGCGAAATCTTCGAGCCGGAGGGCTCCGTCAGCCCCAACGAAACCTGCGTCGCCGCGCTGTCGGACGGACGCGTGATTCTGAACATTCGCGCCTACCGGCCGAACGGCGAGGCGTATACCGCGCCGCACTATCGCTATATCGCCGTCAGCGAAGACGGCGCCGGAAACTGGAAATCATGGCTTGAAACGCAGCTGCCCGACCCCGTGTGCTGCGGCGGCATGTGCAGCTTCCCCGGCGGGCTTCTGTTCACCAACTGCGCAAGCCACGTAAGCCGCAGCAACCACACGCTGCGCAAATCGACCGACGACGGAAAAACGTGGAGCGAATCTCTCATGTATGACCCGCTCGCCGGGTATTCGGACTGCATCTACAATCCCGCAACCGGCACGGCGTTCGTTGCCTACGAGCACGAGCACGAGTCGGAGCTTCGCGTGAGCGAAATCGAACTGTAAGGTAGGAGAATGACTATGGATATTAAAGGCCTGATTCCGGCAATGGCAACCCCGATGCACGCGGACGGTTCCCTGAATCTGGACGGCGTGAAGCCGCTGGTGGACAAGCTGCTGGCCATGGGCGCGTACGGCAT
>CAZMGO010000023.1:20847-23611 GCA_964565845.1 uncultured Oscillospiraceae bacterium
CGGCACTATGCCTCCGTCATTCACGCAACCACGCTGCCCGTGTTTGCCTACAACCTGCCGCAGAACACCGGCAACAACCTTGACCCCGAAACCGTCGGCAGGCTCTACCGGCAGGAGGGACTCGCGGGCGCGAAGGACAGCTGCGCCGTGTGGGAAAACACCAAGGGCTATATGGATCAGGTGGACGACGGCTTCTGCATGCTCGTCGGTGAGGATACGCTGTGTCTGGAGGGGCTGAAATACGGCTCCAAGGGCTCGATCTCCGCGCCGTCCAACGCCTATACCTACGTAATGGCGGCCATCTACAACCGCTTTATGGCCGGCGACCTTGCGGGCGCGCAGCAGGCGCAGGATGACTGGAACTTCATCATCAAGCGCTTCAGCGCCGTCGGCACGTTCCCCGGCTCGTTCAAGCTCACCACCAGCCGCCTGACCAGCGACGTCGGCCCCGCCCGTGCGCCCGTGCTTCCCGCGGACGAAGCAAAGCTCAATGAGCTGCTCCCCGAGCTGGAGGCCGTCGCCGCAAGGTACCGCCCGTAAGCTCTTCTCCCCAATAAAAAAGAAGCGGCCAACCACCTCAGCGTGGAAGGCCGCTTCCTTGCGGAATGCCTATTCCAGATATTCCTCCAGCGTGATTCCCTCGCGGTAGATTTCCGTGGCGGCCTCAACGCCGACGTAGCGATAGTGCCACGGCTCATAGTTGATGCCGGTAATGTCGGCCTTGTTGGCGGGATAGCGCTGAATGAAGCCGTACTTGTGCGCGTTCTTGCGAAGCCATGTATACTGAGCCGTGGTTTCGAAGCCGCTGCCGTCGTTCTGGGCGGTCACGTCGAAGCACAGCCCGGTCTGATGCTCGCTCGCGCCCGGCTTCTGGGCGTAGCCCTGCTTGCTTTCCTTATAGATTTCCTCCTGCCGCTCATAGCTGCGGTAGCCGCTGGTGATGACGAAGCCGTTCACGTTCTCGGCCTCGGCGGCGGCAAACATTTCCTGCGCCGCCTCGTATGCCGTGCGGGTCAGCTCGATGCTGGTGTTGGCAAGCCGGAACGAATGGCGCATCTCATACAGGTTCACCAGATCGTCGGGCACATAGTCCGCCGGAAGCGGGTTCGCCTCGTTGACCAGCAGAATGCTCTGCCGGCTGCGGCGCGCGCGCCCGCCCACGCGGTACCCGGCGTAAAAGCTGACGAGCGCAAGCACGAGCGTCACCGCCATATAGCTGCACAGCCTGCGCCGCGTCCGTTTGCGCCGCATGCGCCGCCGTTCCGCGGCTGCGGCGCGCCTGTCCGTTTGTACCATTTTCTTCCCCTTTGCTCGGATTCGCTTCCTCAGGTTTTCGGAACGACCATATCCCAATCGGATATACCGTCCACGGCAACGAGCCAGTTCAGCGCATAGTGGCGCTCATACACCACGTCGGGGTCCGGCTT
This sequence comes from uncultured Oscillospiraceae bacterium, assembly GCA_964565845.1. Classification (GTDB taxonomy): domain Bacteria; phylum Bacillota; class Clostridia; order Christensenellales; family Aristaeellaceae; genus SFHK01. The sequence continues at coordinate 22,275 of CAZMGO010000023.1, forward strand.
CACGTCGGTAAACGCCGCGTCGCCCTCGCGCACGCACACGCTGTGCAGGCGATAGGTTACGTCGTGCATGTTCAGAATCTCGTTCAGCGGGCGGGGACGCGCCAGCCGCAGAAGCGCTTCGGTATCCGCATCGCGAATCACGCGGGCGATGGCGGCCGCGTCGGCGCGCCCGGACGGCCAATCCAGCTCATACAGGCGCAGCGCCCACAAAAGCACCGCGCAGGCCTCAAAGCGCATCAGGTAGGCCTCATGCTGGGATTCGGGCGAACGCACCACGTATTCCGCCTCCTTGGCGGTGAACAGGCGGTTCACGCCGTACTGCGTGTCCAGCTTTTTTATCGCGTTGAGCGACCATGCGGCAGGCGCGGCAACCTCGCGGGGCGAGGTGTAGGCCTGTGCCTTGACCGCGCAGGCGAACAGCGCCGCCGCGCGGCCAAGCATCTCCTCCGGCGTGCGCAGACGCGCGTCGGCCTCCCGCGCCTGAACAGGCATGTCCAGATGCGCGGACTCCACGCCGTGCTTTTTCAAAATCGCAAGGCTGCGGCGCATGCGCGCCTCGTCCGCGGCGGCGGCCTCGGCAGGATTGCTCATGGTCAGTCCGCGCCGAATGGGCATGAACACGGAAAAATCCGTGCGTCCGTCGGGCGCAATGACCAGCCTGCGATCCCAGCGATACATTTCCATGCTCTCGTTTACCACGAAGCCGCGCAGCGGCTCCGCCGCGGCATACACGGCGTCGGCGAAGCTTTCCGCGTCGCCCTCGGCGTACGGCGGCATCAGCGTGCATTCCACGCGGGCATTGAACAGCTCAATCTGCATCATTGCGGCGTTCCACACGTCGCGGTCAGCCGGGAACGTATCGGCAAAGAGCGTCTTCAGATAGCCTGCCTGCTCGCGCACGAAGTCCGGCTCGCTGCGCACGGCGCAGGCAACGATGCCGCCGCCCGGCAGCGTGCCCTCAAAGCCGTCCGAGCCTTCGTTGAGCGCGCGGAAATGCGCAATCAGCTGCGGACGCATGGGCGTGCGAACATCGTGCGGATCGTCCAGACAGGCATACAGCCACAGGCACAGCTTCTCCTGCGGCGTCGGTTCGGGCTCCGGTTCAGGCTCCGCCTCCGGCGGCTCCTGCACAGGCGGCGCTTCCCCGTCTCCGGAGGTCTCCGGCGCGGCCTCCTCCGTCTGCGGGGACTCCGCTTCCACCGGCGTTTTCTCCGTCCCCGTCTCCTCGGCGGGCGCGTCCCCGGCGGCAGACTCGGGCTGCGCCGCCGATTCGTTTCGGGCTGCGTCCTCCGGCTCGTCGCTCAGAAAGGCCTCGTCGCTGGTCATGGCGATGCGTT
>CAZMGO010000024.1:0-23160 GCA_964565845.1 uncultured Oscillospiraceae bacterium
TGGCAGATGGAGAAGGTATTGATGCGCTCGCGCATGTTGTAGTGACCCCAGTATTCGCCGTTCAGATAGACGATGGCGAGGTTGGTGTCCTGATACATGACGCCCATGCCCTCGGCAAGCGAGGTAAGGATGGAGTCGCGCATGCGGGTCTTCTTCGTGTCCTGTCCGGAGGCGCGCAGAAGGAACGACTGATACTCGGTATAGTCCCGGTTGGGGAAAAGCTTCGCGCGGAAGCGGCTGTCGCCGTACTTGCTGCGGGCAATGAGCTTGAACGGCTTCTGATCCTCCTTGCGGCTGTACTGACCGTGCAGACGCACGCCGCAGCCCTGCGACAGGATGGTGGAGCCGTCCAAATCAAACAGCTCGACGTTGGCGTCCTTCTCCCACGTCATCCAGAAGTTCGCGCCCTTGTTCAGCGAGCCGTAGGGACTCTTCGAAAGGGCGTTTGGCCCCTTGACGTACAGGCCGGTATTGTAGTCCCACAGGTCGGTGGGGTTCATGACCAGCGAAATCACCTGCATCGTGTGGCTCACGCCCACGAGGTACGACTGCGTTTCCACCAGGCTGCTCAGCTGCCCGTCCTTCACCGCGATGGCGCGGATAATCGTGGTCTCCGTCACCGGGATGGGATTGGTGTAGACGAACGTTTCATAGCGTCCCTCCACGGTCACCTCCGGGTCGGGCGTGTAAACGATGCCGCCCACGGCCTCGGGATCCGGCGTGGAGGAGTCCAGCGTGTAATAAATGGTCGCGCCCGGCTCGGCGGTCAGCGACACGCTGAAATACTGGTTTTCCGGGTAAATGCCGCCCTCCACGGAGAAGGTTGGCTTCAGCATGCGCGATTCATAGCCGACCTGCACGTTTCCGGAGCCGGGCGTGGAGGCCGCCAAATAATAGAAGCCGTTTTTCCCGCTGATGCGGCCGTAGGACATATTGGAATACTGCATGCCCAGCTGCACGCGGTCGAGAATTTTGCCGGTGGGGTCGGAAAGCACCAGCGTTTCGCCCTCCGTGGAGGACAGCTTGAAGCTCGTGTGGCAGTAGCCCTTCACGGTGGTATTCAGGCCGGAGCAGTACACGCCCATGTATTGGCCTGGCGCAATGGTGGTTCCCTCGGGAAACTGCCACTTGCGCGGCTTCGACGGGTCATCCGAAAGCCCCCACGAGCTGAGGTCTACGGTCTGCGACGAGGCGTTGTACAGCTCAATCCAGTCATAGGAGGCCTTGCCAACGTTCGCCGTGGTGGTCGTAGCCATGATCTCGTTGAAAAAAACGCCGCTTGAATTTTGCGCCGCGAACTGACCATCGATCAGCGCGGCGCTCTGGAAGCTGTTGGACATGCCGGGAGTTGGCGAAAGATTTGTCGTCCATGTGCCGTCCGACTGGCGGGAATAGGACTGGTCTGCCTTCAGCAGGTCGTATTCCACAAGGTCGATCAGCTGCCCGGCGGCGTTTGACAGATACGCGCCCTCCTTCTCGCTGCTCAGGCGGAAGCTGGTGTGCAGCTTGCCGGCCGGGTCGCGCCGGTCGTAGCCGGAGCAGTAGATAATCATGTATTCGTCCGGGCCGATGGATACGTTCGGGAAATGCCATTTCTGCAGATTCCGGTCGGAATCCGAAAGCGCATAGCCGTTCAGGCTCACCGTGTAGGCGGATTTGTTGTGAATCTCAATCCAGTCGAGGAACTCGCCGTTCTCATCGGGCGCGTAGCTCATGTTCTTGGCCATCAGCTCGGTGATTTCGATGGGGCTGTCGGTCACCTCGCGGTTATCGTGCAGCAGGTGATAGTTTTCGCTCGTGTTCGCCAGACCCGGGGTCGCCTCGTCGGTCACCACCCATTCGCCGTCAATCTCGGCATAGGACTGGTTCGCGCTCATTTCGGGAATGTTCAGCGTCTGCACGGCGGTGTTGTTGGTGTTGAACAGCACCAGCGTGTCGCCCGCCGCGGAGATGCGGAACGGCGCGTGATACGCATAGCCCGCATTGTTGCGCAGCGTGCCCGTGCAGTAAACCAGCACGCGCTCGCCCGCCGCCAGCGTCTGGTTCGGGAACTCGAAATACTTAATCATCAGGCTCGAGTCCTTGGCCAGCTTCCAGCCGTATAGGTTCACGGCTTTGCCGGAATCGTTCACGATTTCCACCCAGTCGGAATACGCGCCGGTATCATCCTGAATGGAGGACGCATTGGAGCTCATAACCTCGCTGACGCGCACGGTGGACGCGGCGTCGATTTCGGGAATGGAGCTGTCATTCGTCTTCGGCAGAACGCCGTTCGGGAACACGTTCTTTTGAAGGAAGAAGCACAGCACGATAAACACGATGCCGCCCGCCACAATCAGCGGCAGCGGATTTTTCTCCCGCCCGGACGAACGCGGCGCGAGCTTTCGAGCCGGAGCGGGCCGGGACGCAGGCTTGCGCGCGGGCGCGGCGGCACGGCGCGGGGCAGGCTTGGACGCGGGCTTTTTCGTAGAATTCTGCAAAACGGTATGCCTCCGTAAAGATAAACTGTTAAAAAACGAATACCATCTGAATTATACCACGCATACGGTCATTTGCCAGTGAAGTTAGGTTAAATTCTTCCCGTTCACAGGCATCCGGACGCGGCGGCCTCCGTCATTCCGCCGCCGGAGCAACGGTGACGTAGGCGTTTTCGTCCGCCCAGCGCGCGGCGGCGGAGCCGGGCGAAGCCACGATCACCGGGCTGACCAGACTGCCCAGCGCATCCTCATGAATGACCACGGACGTATCCGGCATCAGGATGGCGCGCAGCCCGTCGCAGCCGGCGAAGGCATCCGCCTCGATTTCCCGCACGTCCGTTCGGGAAAGATCCACGCACTGAACGCCGGACAGGTTCTCAAACGCGCCGGTCTCAATGCGCACAACGCCCGCGGGCAATTCAAGCGTTTCCGGCCACGGAACCGCTTCAAACCGCAGGCCGTCCCGGGCAGCGGCAAGATGCGCCGCGCTTCCGGGATAGCCGGACACGGTGACGGAGGCGGCAAACGCGTCCTCGGCAATGTCCGAAACGCAGTCCGGCACGAACACGCCCGTGACCCCCGCTTCCTCGGGGAACGCGCCCGCGCGAATCGCGGTCAGCGGCGCGCCGCCCAGCGTTTCGGGCAGGGAAAGGTTCACAGATGCGCCGCCATAGCCCGTAACGACCGCGCAGCCGTCGGAAAGCTCATAGATCAGCCCGGTCGCCTCGTCAAGCTGCTCGCCGGAAATCGGTTCCATATAATCGGGAATCTTCATGGCCGCCCAGCCGCGCTTCGTTCCGTCCGACGTGACGCCCCAGCCCCAGTTATAGGAAGAGCCCTCCACCGTTTCATATACGATGAAGATTTCGTCCGGCTTCAGTACGTCCAGCTTGCCGTAGCCCGTTCCGGGCCCCGTGCGCAGATTCAGCGACGTGGACACGGTGAGCCGGTAGCGGGGAAGCGCCTCGGCATCCGGGCTGCCGTATTCCACGACAAAGCCCGCCGTCTCCATGTTAGACGGCGCAAGGTCGAGCCATGTTCCGTCCGCCGCCGCGGCCAAACGCCCATTGGAATTGGCGTAGCTTTTTTCGGTGGGCATGCCGCTCTGCCAGTAGGCTGCGGCAAACGAATCGGAAAACGATTCGCCGGACACCCACGTCCAGTTGCCGCAGGCATACTCACCGCCCAGCCAGCAGGCGCCGCCTGCGGCCTCCAGAAGCGGAAGAATCGCATTTGCCTCGGCAGCCGTTCGAATCGTCGCCAGATGTCCGCCGCGCGCCTCGGCATATTCCTTCGCAAACGTCCACGCGTGCGCGCCGGTAAACAGCTCGTAGCGCCGGCCGTTCAGGGAAACGCTTTGGGCGGGCACCGCGTCATCCGGCAGCGCCTCGCACCACACGGCGTAAAAGGTCGCATCGCGGTTCTCGCTGAACCGCTCGCCCGCCAGAAGCGTCGGCTCCGCAGCCGAGCTGTCCTCCGACCAGCCAAGGAATTCGTAGCCCTCGCGCTCCGGCGTCCCGTCTGCAATCTTGTAGGGGATGCCCTCCGTCTTGGTTCCGGATGCGGGCGCGCCGCTGCCGCCGTTCGCGTCGTAGGTCATGGCGTAGGTCTCCGTCGCGCCGCCGTATTTCTTCCAATAGATATTCACGGCGTTCGTGCCGCGGGTAATGCCCTTGTTGTAGCGGTCGGCGGGAATTTCGAAGTATACGCAGAAGTGGTACGCCGCATCATACGCCCCCTGCGCGGTGTCGGGCAGGGCGCGCAGCACGTTGCCCACGCTCTTTTTGTTCGTTTCCAGCTCATATTGAAGGTAGCCCAGCTGACCCTCCAGACTTTTCCAGCTTTCATAGCCGTTTTTCTCGCAATACGAAATCAGTGAATTTCGGCGCGAATTCCACTGGCAGATGCCGTAGGCCGCGCCGGAGTCGCCGATGGCCTCGGGATTAAAATTGCTTTCGCTTTTAATGTTGGACAGTATGCCGCACGCCGCCGCGCGATTCAGCCCGACGGTCTCCGTGAGGTATGTATAAATGGTTTGAATGTTTTCCTCCGTATCCGCGCGGCTCGCCGCAGGCACATGCGCCGCAAGCAAAAGCGCGAGCAGAAAAAGCGCGGTCAGCTTTCGTTTCATGAAGACCTCCTTCGAAAAAAAAACGGTCATTCCTCGGTTTGGGGAAGCAGCGCCCGAAGCGCCTCGGGCAGCGGAGATTCGAATTCAAGCGCCTGTCCCGTGAGCGGATGCAGAAAGCGCACAAGCGCCGAATGCAGTGCAAAGCGCTCGGGCAGCGCGTCGGGACGCTCGGTTCCGTACAGAAAATCGCCGAACACCGGACAGCCGATGCGGGCAAGGTGCACGCGAATCTGATGCGTGCGCCCCGTGTCCAGCCTCAGCCGCAAAAGCGCACGCCCGCCGCCGGTTTGAAGCGTTCGATACAGCGTGCGGGAGGGCTTGCCGTCCGCGCGCACCTCGCGGCGAACGGTCGCGCCGTCCGCCTTTCCGATGGGCGCGTCGATCACGCCCTCCGGCACCGCCGGAACCCCCTCCGTCACGGCCAGATATTCGCGCACAAACGCGGGCGTGTGCAGCTGGCGGGACAAAAGCATCTGCGAATGCGCATGCCTCGCCGCAAGCATCAGCCCGCTGGTGCCCTTGTCCAGCCGATTGACCGGGCGAAACACGAAGCCCGGCACATCCCGATAGCGCCACGCGAGCCGGTTTTCCAGCGTGTTGTCCGGCTGACGGGGCGAGGACTGCGTGGAAAGCGGCGCGGGCTTGTCAATCACATACAAATCGTCGTCCTCGTAGACAACGGAAACCGGCACGTTCTCCGGGCGAATCTGCACGGCGTCCGTCTCCTCGTCCATCAGCGTCACCGAAACGACTTGCCCGGCGCGCACGACACGGTCGGCACGCACGCTCTCTCCGTTCAGACACAGCGTGCCCAGCGCCTTGGCTCTGGCAAGCTGATGGCTGGATATGCCCAGCCGCCCGCGGGCGACGCGGCGAATCAGCCGTCCGTCATCCTCCTGCGGAACCACATACTTCAGCACGCGCATGAAATTCCTCCCCCGACGCTCCTTTATAGGGAGGAATTCGCCGTTCGGCGGCGAAATTCCTTCCTGAAAACGGGCAAACGGCGCGGTCATCCCGAAATACTTATGTAAAGTTCGTAAAATTCTGTCATTTTCCGCTTATACCTATTGCAATCGAGGGGAAGATGGTCTATAATATATCAGTCTGCCCAAGAATGTGGGTTGCTGTTGTCGACCGTTCGGCCAGCGCCCGTCTGCGAACGCGGGGGCTGACCATTCTTTCCATAGGAGGTGTCAAAACATGGCATCGGATAAGCGTATTAAGGTTGTACTGGCATGCTCCGAATGCAAGCAGCGCAATTATAATACCATCAAGAACAAGAAAAATGACCCCGATCGTCTCGAAATGAGCAAGTATTGCCGCTTCTGCAAGAAGCATACCGTTCATAAGGAAGCCAAGTAATCGAGCGGAGGCAACGATCAACTCGGAGGATGTGACAACATGGCGAACGAAAACGGAACGAAAAAGCCGAATTTCTTCGTGCGCGTCGGAAGATGGTTCAAGAAGCTTGGCGTGAAAATCGGCAAGGCATTCTATAACATGTTCCACGAAATGAAGAAGGTCACCTGGCCCACGAAGAGCGCGCTCGTGAATTACTCCCTGGTAGTGCTTCTTTTCATGGTGGTCATGGGCGTAGTGATCGGCCTGTTTGACATGGGCGCCAGCGCTCTGATCAGACTGATCACCGGCTGACGGGCAAGGAGTTAAACATGGCGGAAAATGCCGAGATGAACTGGTATGTCGTACATACCTATTCTGGCTATGAAAACAAGGTCAAGGCGAATCTCGAAAAGACCGTTGAAAACAACGGCCTTCAGGATCTGATCTCTGAGGTGCAGATTCCGATTGAAGAGGTCGTCGAGATCAAGAATAACAAGCGCCGCGTGGTTCCGCATAAGCGTATGCCGGGCTATGTGCTGGTTCGTATGGTTATGACCAACGAATCATGGTATGTCGTGCGCAATACGCGAGGTGTCACCGGTTTTGTCGGTACGGGCACAAAGCCCACGCCGCTCCCGGACAGCGACTACACGTCGTTAATGGCCAGCATTCCCGTTACCCGTCTGGACATTCAGGTCGGCGACGAGGTTCGCATCCTTACCGGCCTGTTCGAGAACTTCACCGGTCGCGTCACCGATATCGACACCGAAAACCAAAAGCTTCGGGTCACGGTGCCGATGCTTAAACGCGAAACCGCCATCGATCTGGATTACGACGAAGTCGTTCGTCTGGATTCGTAACGCGCTTCCATCGCTTGTAAGCCCTCGGGCTTCAGGAGTGGGAGGGGCTCAGGAAGGCCCCGCTACACCACATACAGATTAAGGAGGAAACCCCTATGGCGAAGAAAGTAACTGCGCTCATCAAGCTGCAGGTCAACGCCGGCAAAGCCACCCCCGCGCCGCCAATCGGCCCGGCGCTCGGTCAGCATGGCGTAAACATCCCCGGATTCTGCAAGGAATTTAACGACCGCACTGCCAAGCAGGTCGGTCTCGTGATCCCGGTCGTCATCACCGTGTATCAGGATCGTTCCTTCACGTTCATCTGCAAGACGCCTCCGGCCGCCGTTCTGATCAAGAAGGCCTGCGGCCTCGAGCACGCCTCCGGCCGTCCCAACAAGGACAAGGTTGCCCACATCTCTCAGGCTCAGGTGAAGGAAATCGCCGAGATGAAGATGCCCGACCTGAACGCTGCTTCCATCGAAGCCGCCATGAGCATGGTCGCCGGAACGGCCCGTTCCATGGGCGTTATCGTGGACGACTGACGCAAGAAGACCAAAACCGTGGGAGGACATAGCGCCGATTGTACCACAGGGAGGATAATAAGATGAAGACCGGAAAGAAATATAGCGACAGCATCAAGCTGATCGATCGTACCAAGCTGTATGATCCCGAAGAGGCCGTTACGCTGGTAAAGCAGACCGCCAAGGCCAAGTTCGACGAGACCGTTGAGATCTCCGTCCGTCTGGGCGTTGATCCCCGTCACGCCGATCAGCAGGTTCGCGGCACCGTCGTTCTGCCCAACGGAACCGGTAAAACCAAGACCGTCCTCGTGATCGCCAAGGGCCCCAAGGCCGAGGAAGCGACCGCCGCGGGCGCCGATTTCGTGGGCGCTGAGGACATGATCGCCAAGATTCAGGGCGGCTGGTTCGGATTTGACGTTTGTATCGCCACCCCGGATATGATGGGTTTGGTCGGCCGTCTGGGCCGCGTGCTCGGCCCCAAGGGCCTCATGCCGAACCCGAAGACCGGCACCGTCACCATGGATGTGACCAAGGCCATCACCGAAACCAAGGCCGGTAAGGTCGAGTATCGCGTCGACAAGACCGCCATCATCCACTGCCCCCTCGGAAAGGCTTCCTTCTCCGAGCAGCAGCTGAACGAGAACCTGCGCACCCTCATGGATGCCATCATCAAGGCGAAGCCGTCTGCCTCCAAGGGCACGTACGTGAAGTCCGCCGTGATTTCCAGCACCATGGGCCCTGGCATCAAGCTGAACGCGCTCAAGTTCTGATTTTTGTTCCCTGCGCCGCTTTCCGTTTTTTCGGAGGGCGGCGTTTTTTAAAGCCTCGCCGCACGCGAGGCGCACATTCAACGATAGGGAGGAAGCTTTTTATGAGATACGAAGCCGAAATTGTCATTTGCGGCGCAGGCACCGCCGGTTCGGTCGCCGCCATTGCCGCTGCGGACGCTGGACGCGACGTGCTTGTGATTGAGCAGTACGGCTCGGCGGGCGGCAGCGGCACGCTTGCACTCGTCACGCCGCTGATGAACACCTGTGTGCCCGGCAACCCGATGGGCAGCTATGTATCCCGTGAGATCAACCGGCGCATGCTCGCACTCGGCGCAGCCTCGGGGAAGGGCGACAGCTATTTTGACCCGGAGATGCTGAAAATCGTGCTGAATGAAATGCTGATGGAGCGCGGCGTGCGGATTCTGTACCACACGTTCCTCATCGGCGCGAAGCGCGAGGGCAGGCAGGTTACGTCCGTGGAAATCGCGAACAAATCCGGAAGAGGCGAGGTTGCCGGCAAAATCTTCATCGACGCCACGGGCGACGCGGATGTCGTGCGCGCGCTGGGCTTCGAAACGCTGCACGGCAGCGAGGAGGACGGAAAGAATCAGCCGGTGTCCCTTCGATACCTGCTGGGCGGCGTGGATACGCAGGCGTTCTGGGATTACCTTGAAGGCGTCTCGCATCCGGATGCCTCGCCGCGTCCGCGTCCCGAAAACTACACCGGCGCGGTCACGATGAATCCGGATAAGGAATGGGCGCTCAGGCCGCTGTTCCTTCAGGCGATCGACGCGGGTGAGCTCACGCTGGAGGACGCGCTGTACTGGCAGTTCTTCACCGTGCCCGGACGGCGCGACGTCATCGCGTTTAATTGCCCGGAATTCTTCGACTTCCACGATGCGGTCGATGCAGAGAATCAGTCGCGCGTGCAGGCGGAGGGCAAGCGCGCCATTCTGCGCCAGCTTTCGTTCTACCGCGCGCACATTCCCGGCTTCCAGCATGCCTATATTTCGGAAATTTCCGCCATGGTGGGTGTGCGTGAATCCCGACGCGCCGTAACCGACCATATCCTCACAGCCGAGGAAATTCTCGGCCGCGCGCGCTTCGACGACGCAATTTGCCGCTGTAATTACCCCGTGGACGTGCACGGGCGCAAGCTCAATACCTATGCGCTGACCGGGAACGACCGCGAACCGTATTACGAAATTCCGCTCCGCTGCCTGATTGTGCGCGACGCGGAAAACCTGCTTGTCGCCGGACGCAACCTCGGCAGCGAGTTTATTGCGCAGTCGTCCGCCCGCATCATTCCCACCTGCCGCGCCATGGGCGAGGCCGCCGGGCTTGCTGCCGCGCTGTCCGTGCACGAGCAAAAGTCCGTTCGCGAAATCGGCGGAAAACGCGTCCGGCAGGAAATGGCGCGCATGGGCGCGAACGAGGTGTAAGCCTCCCCTCCCCTTTCGCACACAGCGGAAAGCCGCAGTCTGCCGACGCGCTTCACGAGAGCACAAAGCGCCTGCGAAATCAGCGGGAAACCGCGCGCATGGGCGCGGACGAGGTGTAAGCCTCCCCTCCCCTTTCGCGCGCAGCGGAAAGCCGCAGTCTGCCGACGCGCTTCGTGAGAGAGCAAGCACATCTATAAAAGCGAAGCGCGCCTATAAAGCAGTTCGATCGCGGCGCATTGCGGCGCGCTGCACCATGGGCGAGGCTTTCGAATCAACCGAAGCGTTTTCATCGTTATGCAAAGCGCGCGGCGCATTCAGTCGATGCGTCGCGCGCCTTGTGTCAGGCAGAGGAAATTTCTTTGCGGCTTTCTTCTTTTTGCCCTCGGATGGTTCGTTTTCCGTATCACGCTCTTTCCGTGAAGTCGATGTCATAGCGTGTTCCGTGCGAGAACAGCACGCCCTTTGTGAGCCTGATTTTCAGAATGATGCAGTTCGGATCGTCCAGGTTGTTATGACCGTTGTCAATCCATTCGGCGAACACCCGTCGAAGCGCGGCGGCGACCGACGCGTTTTCCGGCTTTCGGAACCAGCCCATGCTCTCCCCCACGCCATGCGCCGTGAACCACTCGCCCGCGAGGGCGCATACCGGATTCTTCGCAAGCTGACGCATCTTCCCGGAGAGCGCATGCGTAATGACGTAAAATACACCGTTTTCGTAATACGCATCCACGCTGCGTACATAGGGAACGTTATCCTCCGTGGTCGCAAGCGCGAGAATGCTGTCCTTTCCGAAGCGCTCAAGCAGGATTTTTTCCGCTTCAGGCGTTACTTGATGATTGGTTTTCATCCGTACTTTCCTCCATTTTTTCTCTTTGACGCTTTCCCCGCCATCGCGTGGAGATACGCCGGCAGCAAATACTCCCAAACAATCCACGGAAGTTCTGCCTTGAAAAATGCGCATTCTCCTTCCTGCATGAATTATTTTCTGCGGCTCCGATATTGACTGTATTTCACGAAGCACATGGCAAAAACCGCAAGATACATCGCCAAAACGCTGCCAACAAAGGCTGCAAGAAAATAGTTGCGCGTGCTCAAAAGGTTGATAAGAAACTGCGGCAGCAGCACTGCAAAGAATAGAATCAGCAGTGGCACCATTCTGCCCTTCATTACCCGCTGCATCATCTGAAATCGCGACTCCTCGTCGCAGAAAATTTCCTCCTCTTCGCTGTCCTCCGCGACCGCTTTGCGAAAATAGCTGTAGCCGACATAATCCTGCAGGTATTCCCAACCGCAATCATCAAACATTTTCAGATATTCGTCCTTATGTGCAAGACCGTCCTTGTTATAGTCCAGCTGATATACCACATCCTGAGGAACGCATTTTTCAAAGTGATACCTTCCAATCCCATTCACCTTGACGAATTTCCAACCGGACTTATACATTTCCCGCAGATAATCCTGCTCCTTTTCATATTCAAAGATTGTAAACCATTTGAATTGCGTTCGAGCTTCCATCTTACATTTCCTCCTGCACGATTCTATATAAGCGCTCAATTCGTTTGAATTCAATCTGCAGAATCTCTTCTCCTAAATCGGTAATTTGATAGATTTTTCGCTTCTCCTCTTCTCGAACAAAGCGAATCACCCTGTCCTTTTCCATTTTCGGTAAGCTGCCGTACATGGTACCGGGCGTAAGCTTAATCCCACCGTCTGTCATTTTCGCAACCATTTGAACAATGCCATATCCATGATTCGGCTTTCTCAAACACAACAGAATGAAAAAAGCCGTTTCCGTCATGGGAACATACACCTTTTTCGTATGCGCGTCCACAGCCTCGACCTCCGTTAAGCTTCCGTGCGATGAATCGCACCCTCGATACGCTCATTATATCGAAGTGCGATATAAAAGTCAATGGTCTTTATACACTTTCTCAATTCCGTTTTTAAGATGCCAAGGAAATTTCCATCGTCGCATTGCGCTGCAGGCTCCTCGCAAAAAAGAAAGCAAAAGCAGCCTTCGGGGCTTGCCACCCGGAGGCTGCCGCATGGGAGAGGAATTTAGTTCAGCGCAAAAACGCCGTCGGCAGGCATGGAGATGGGCGTTTCGAAGAACGCGCGCACACCGTTTGCCATGGCGTCCACGTCGCGGGCGCCGGCGGTTTCCCAACTGGAATGCATGGCCAGCTGCGCAAGGCCGATGTCCACGGTATTCAGCGAGAAGTGCGCGTTGGCGATATTGCCCAGCGTGCCGCCGCCGAGCATATCGGAGCGGTTGGCAAAGAACTGATACTTCACACCGGCGTTGTCAAGGATTGCGCGCAGGATGGCCTTGGACGCGCCGTCGGAGGTGTACTTCTGGTTGGCGCTTTCCTTGATGACGATGCCCTCGTTCATGTATACGCGGTTGGACGGGTCGAACAGCTCCGGGTGATTGGGATGCGCTGCATGCGCGTTATCGCAGGAAAGCATGACGCTGGACGCCTGCGCGCGGTAAAATGCCTCGTCGTCCGCGCCCAGACACAGCGCCGCGCGGTGCAGAACGTCGGTCAGGAACGTGGAATCCGCGCCCTGCTTGGTGGTGGAGCCGACCTCCTCGTTGTCGAATACGGCCAGCACCGGCATGCCCTTCGTCGTTTTGCATTCAATCATCGCGCGGGCGGTCGTGTAGGCGCACTCCAAATCATCCAGACGACCGGCGGACACGAACTCGCCGTCCTTGCCCCACACGGCGGGCTGCACGCGGGAATACAGGAACAGGTCGCTGCCCAGCAGCTCCTCCGCTCTCGCGCCGCAGGCAGCGGCGACGCGCGCCCGGAAGGTATCCTTCGCGCCGATGGAGCCGAACAGCGGCATGAGATCCGTCTGCGCGTTGTACTTATACCCGTCGTTGATCGTGCGGTTCATGTGAATCGGCACGTTTGGAATGACCAGCGTGTCCTCGTCCAAATTGACCAAGCGCGTTTCAAGGCCGCTTTTCGTGCGCACCAGCGCACGACCGGCTACGGACAGCGGCCTGTCCAGCCACGTGGAAAAGATCATGCCGCCGTAGCGCTCGGTGTTCAGCTGCACATAGCGATTGCTCACGGTCAGCTCGGCATTTTCCTTGATTTTGAACACGGGCGAATCGGAATGGCTGGCGGCAATGCGCACCGACGTAAAGCCGTCCTCCGGCACGCGGAACGCAATCAGCGACGACAGGTTGCGGGTAACGAAATACGAGCCGCCCCGCTGCACGTCCCACCTTTCGCCCTCCGTCAGGCGCACAAAGCCCGCGCCGGAAAGCATAATGGACAGGTTTTCAATGGCATGGAACGCACTCGGCGTGCGGGACAGAAAATCCGTAAGCTCATGAACCATCGGTATCTTCCTTTCAATAATAAGCCTATCTATCCTATATAATAAACGCCGCAGCGACGCATTTCAATAGGCAACTGGGACAAGATTGTGTTGGATTTTTTCCCCAATGTCCGTAATGGACAAATTATTGTCCCATCGACCACTTGAAAAGGCGGGAGAAGTCGTGTATATTGGTAGGGGTGGAGAATGGGAACACAGGCGAATTGTAATACGGAAGGAGAGAGGACGCATGGATCGCTCGATTGTTTTTGAAAACACGCAGACGCTGAATAAATTCATGACCAACGAGCGGATTCTCTACCGCGTCAACGAGCTGACGCTGGAGCTTTTGTGGACGTCCTTTCCGGATAAAAACGAAAAGAGCCTTCCGCATGCGGAGGGGCGGCGGCACGTAAAGAGCCACAGCCATTCCTTCTGTGAAACGCACCTGTGCACGCAGGGCATGATGATTTATCGCCTTGCGGACGGACACGATTACACCATCAACGCGGGCGACACCATCTTCATTCGCGAAAACGTGGAGCATGAGCAGGTGTATACCAGTCAGGATGCGCGGAAAATTTCCATGGCGTATCGGCTGATGGAAAACCAGTCGCTTTACAACCGCCCGGACAAGAAGGCGCTTTCGGACGTCATCGTGATTCGGCAGGCGGACTCAATTTTAGAGCGGTATCGGCTTCTAAGCGCGGAGCTTCAGGCGCTTCGGCTGGGCTACAGGGAAATTATCGGTTCCCTTCTGTTTCAGATTGCCATGGAATACGAGCGCCAGATCAGCGCCGCGCCCAGCGAGGACTCGGTGATTCAGCGCATCGATCGGCGCGCGGACGAGATTGAGAATTTCATCAACGCCAATCTTTCCGCCAATATTACCACCATGGACGTTGCGGAGGTGCTGCACCTGAGCAAGCGGCAGATCAACCGCATCGTATTTAAGGAGTTCGGAACCTCCTGCTGCGGGCTGATCAAGCAGCTCAAGCACAAGAAGGCGCAGGAGTATCTGCTGTATTCGGACAAGAGCGTGCAGGACATTGCCACCACGCTCGGATACGGCAGCGTGTATAGCTTCAGCAAGTTCTTCAAAAGTCAGGAGGGCATGCCGCCCGCGCTTTTCAGGCGCTCCCATTATTCCTATTAAAACAACGCTTATGCGGCGCTGAAATATTGTACAGACAGGGGATTGTGCACCATGGGAAAAATTGCAAACGGCGTATATCCGGTAATGATCACTCCGTTCACGGCGGACAACCACGTGGACTGGGAGGCCGTGGATCCGATCGTTGAGTTCTACGCGAGGCTCGGCTGCGACGGCATCTTCGCGGTGTGCCAGTCCAGCGAGATGTTTTTCCTTTCGGAGGACGAGCGCGTGCAGCTGTCTGCCCGCGTGGTAAAGGCCTCCGCCGGTCGGATGTGCGTGGTTGCGTCCGGACACATTTCGGATTCGATTGAGGATCAGATTCACGAGCTGCGCCGCATGGCCGCCACGGGCGTGGACGCCGTCGTGATGATCTCGAACCGTCTGGCCGCAAAGGACGAGAGCGACGACGTGCTGATTGCCAACATGAACCGAATTCTGGAGACCATCCCGGACGTGCCCTTCGGCATGTACGAATGCCCCCATCCCTACAAGCGCCTGCTTACGCCGGCGGTGCTGGAGGCCATGGCCGAAACGGGCCGCTTCCGCTTCATTAAGGATACCTGCTGCAATGCGAAGCTGATTGCGGAGCGCGTGCGCCTGCTGAACGGCCGCATTCAGCTGTTCAACGCCAACTGTGCCACGTTCCTTGAAACGCTGAAGGACGGCGCGGACGGCTTCAGCGGCATCATGGCAAACTACCATCCCGACCTGCTCGTGTGGCTGTATAAAAACTATAAGGAGCAGCCCGAGAAGGCGAAGGAGCTGTCCGCCATGCTGTCGATTATGTCGCTGGTGGAGGGCTGCGGGCATCCGGCCGCGGTGAAGTATCACATGAACCAAATCGGCATTCCCATGGAGCTGAAATGCCGCTCGATCGATGCGGAGGCACGCTTCAGCGCACTCAACCAGCACGCCATCGATGATCTTCTGGTGATGGAAGGAGTCGTTCGCGAATGGCTGAAGCGCTAAAAAAAGACCGTGGTCTGTTTGACGGCGTGCTGCTGGCAAGCGACTACGACGGTACGCTCGTGCCGGCCTCGAAGAGCGTCACCCCGGGCGTGAAAAAAGCCCTTCAATTCTTTGAGGAGAACGGCGGGCGCTTCACGGTGTGCACCGGGCGCTGCTATCTGGGCTTTCATTCGTATTCCCGCGAGATCATCAACGCGCCCGTGCTGCTGGCCAACGGCGGCATGGCCTATGATTATGAGAAGCAGGCAGTCGCGGTGGACAACGGCATTGGCGACGAGGGCATTGCCCCCCTGCGCGCCGTGGCGGAGCGGTTCCCGGACGTGACGATTGAGTTTTATCCGCTCGAAAAGTCCTATGCCGTGCATCTTCTGCCGAAGTCCGAGCACCACTTTACCAGCCAATTTATTCCGTTTGAGACGATTGACGACCCGGCGCAGGCGCCGCGCACGTGGGCGAAGGTGATGATCGGCGGCGTGCCGGAGCGCATCGGCGAGGTGCAGGACTTCCTGCGCGGCTATCCGGAAATTTCGTTCCTGCCCACCACCGGCGGGTTCCTTGAGGTGCTGCGCCGCGGCGTGGACAAGGGCATGGCGCTTCTGCAGCTGGCGGACGCGCTTGGCATTTGCCGCGAGGATACCTATGCCGTCGGCGACGGCTATAACGACGTTGAGATGCTTCAGGCCGCGGCCGCGGGCTTTGTGCCCGCGAACGGCGACGACCGCGCGATGGCGTGCGCCGACTACGTGGTGCGCTCCAACGAGGAGGACGCCGTCGCACACGTGGTGGAGATTCTGACGGAGCTGTACCGCGCGCGCCGGTGACCCGCAGGCCGGCTGTGCCGTCGCAATGGGACAAACTCTATGGCAAATTTGCAAAGTGTCCCGTTCGATTAAAACAATGGCTCGACCGGTGGTTGTGCAGGTCATTCGTTGTGGTATATAATGATTCCAGAAATGAGCGTGGAAGTGTGAAAAATGCAGGGTGTCAGGCTGTGCAAACTGCCGTACAGACGCATTTTCTGTGAATTTCCATAAGCTTCCATCGTGTCTGCCCAAGCGTTCGTTTTAACTGAACGCCCCACCCGGCTAACTCACAGGCGGTCACGCCTGGGAAGATAGAAAAAGGAGGTAACCCCATGAAACTCAACCGTCTCGTGGCTCTGGTTATGGCGCTGTGCCTGCTTCTTGGCTGCACTGCCATCGCCGAGCAGTTCCCCCTGGTAGAGGAGGAGACCACGCTCCGCGTTATGGCGCAGGTTCAGTCCTACTATCAGGATCAGAACCTGGCGAACGTACATGGCCTTCAGAAGTACGAGGAAATGACCGGCGTACACATTGAATGGGAGAACATCAGCAGCTCCGTATTCAGCGACACGCTGGCTGCCCGCATCGCTGACAGCGACACCAAGCTGCCCGATGTCATCCTGCGCGGCAAGATCAGCAACGACAAGCTTGCATCCTGGGGCGAGCAGGGCATCATCGTTGACCTGAAGCCCTACCTCGAGGAGTATGCTCCCAACTTCTGGAAGCTCTTCAACGAGGAGTCCACCATTTCCGGCGCTATCGTCGGTGAAAACGGCGAAATCTGGGGCCTGCCCCAGGTCATCCTGGGCGCTGAAATGCGCAGCCCCACCAAGCTGTGGCTGAACAAGGACGCCATGGATGCCATCGGCATGGACGACCCCAAGACCCTGGACGATTATGTGAAGGTCATGACCGCCATCCGTGACAGCGACTGGAACGGCAACGGCGAGGCCGACGAAATCACCACCTTCGCCAGCGTCGGCAACCTGCACAACTACTTCTACGGCTCCTTCGGCCTGCGCACCCGCGGCGCGCACCACGACGTTGTGGACGTGGATCCCGAGACGGGCGAGCTTCGCGTGTACTTCCAGCACGAGAACTTCCGCAAGTACGTCGAGTTCATGACCACGATGTATCAGGAGAAGCTGATCTATCAGGAAATCTTCACCGAGGGCGACAAGCAGTCCTCCGTATTCAATCAGACCAACCGTCTGAGCATGATCCTCAACACCGTTGCCCCCGGTGACGGCGGCGACAACTGGTACACCGTGAACTGGTCTCTGGAAGGCCCCGACGGCTATGCCGAGCACACCCAGATCCGCGGCGCTATCCACTCCACCGGCAACTTCGTCATCACCTGCGACTGCCCCGAGGATCTCATTCCCGTGGCTCTCCAGTGGGTTGACTACTTCTACACTGAGGAAGGCTCCGCGCTGGCTCTGATCGGCGTTGAGGGCGAGGACTGGTACGTCAAGGAAGACGGCACCCGCAGCTGGACTGACACTGCGCTGGCGACCCGCACCGAGGAAATGAGCGACAATACGTACCGTGCACAGTTCGGCATCTGGCCGGGCGGCGGCGTACCTGCCTGCTTCTACTCCAACCTGCTCGACGCTGAGTATGGCCCCATCGCGTCCGCTTGCGCGCAGGCGCTGCTGAAGGACTATGCTCCCGAGAAGATTTGGCCCATCATCACCTTCACGGCTGAGGAGAGCGCCGTTGTTTCCCAGCTGGGCAACGACATCAACAACTACGCCAAGAACTTCGCTGCTCAGGTTATGACCGGTGAAAAGGAACTGAACGACGACACCTGGGCCGAGTTCCAGGCTGAGCTCGCCAACATGAAGCCCGAGAAGCTGATCGAGGCGTATGAGTCCGCCCTGACCCGCATCTATGGCGAGGGTGCCGAGTTCTAATCGAAGCTTTTCCAATGCGACTCCAAGCCGCACGGTTGGGGAGCCCTGCGGGGCTCCCCTCTTCACAGGCGGCACTTCCGGCGCGTGATGGTTACGCCAGAATTACCCGTATACTTTCAAGAGAGGTGCGTCCCCTATGATGCAGAAAACCGTTCGTTCTCCGCGCATCGTGCATCACGATACCTGGCGTAAAGCAATCACGCGGTATTGGCAGATGTATCTTCTGCTGATTCCGGTGGTTGCCTATTTTATCCTGTTTAAGTACAAGCCCATGCTCGGCATACAGATTGCCTTTAAGGATTACAAGCTGCGCGTCGGCATGTGGGACAGCGACTGGCTGGGACTGAAGCATTTTCAATACTTCTTTGAAAGCTATCAGAGCCGCCGCGTCATTTCGAACACGCTGTATATCAGCTTCCTTTCACTTCTGTTCTGCTTCCCGTTCCCGATTATTCTGGCGCTGGTGTTCAACGAGCTGAAGACGGACAAGGCCAAGCGTATGGTTCGCACCATTACCTATGCGCCGCACTTCGTTTCCACCGTCGTTGTCGTCGGCATGATGGTTTCCATGTGCTCCATGGAAACGGGTATCATCAACAAGGCTCTCGTTGCCTTCGGCCTCACGAAGGAGCCGCTCTACCTGATGGGCAGCGGCAAGTATTTCCGCCTGATGTATATCCTGTCGGACATCTGGAAGGATTCCGGCTGGAACGCGATTATCTTCATCTCCGCGCTTTCCGCCATCGACGCCTCGCTTTACGAGGCCGCAAGGGTAGACGGCGCCAGCCGCTGGCAGCAGCTGATTTACATCACACTGCCCAGCATCGTGCCCACCATCGTAATCATGCTGATTCTGCGCTGCGGAAGCCTGATGAGCGTGGGTCACGAAAAGGTATATGCCATGCAGACTGACCTGAACCTGAACGTTTCCGAGGTCATCTCCACGTTCACGTACAAGCAGGGCATTCTTGATTTGAACTATGACTACGCAACGGCCGTAGATTTGTTTAACTCGCTGATTAACATCCTGATGCTTACGGTGGTTAACGCCATCTCGAAAAAGGTCTCCGAGACCAGCCTGTGGTAAGGAGGTGCGATCATGAAAAGCAAGAACGATACGATTTTTCAGGGAATCATCTATGTGCTGACGGCGCTGGTATGCATCATTACGCTGTACCCGCTGATTTACGTGCTGAGCGCCTCCTTATCCAATCCGGCCCGCATTCTGGGCGGCGATGTGGTGCTCTGGCCGGTGGAATTCACGCTGAAATCCTATAAGCGCGTGTTTGCCAGCTCCGACATCCTTACCGGTTATCGGAATACGCTGTTCTACACCGTGAGCGGCACCACGCTCAACATGATTTTCACGATCATGGCGGCCTATCCCCTGTCTCTGCCGGATTTGAAAGGCAAGAACGCAATCACGATCTTCATTACCTTCACCATGTTCTTCAGCGCAGGCATGATTCCGAGCTATCTGAACATCAAGAGCCTTGGCCTTCTGAACAATCCGCTGGTCGTCATTATCCCCGGCGCAATCAACGTGAGCAACATGCTCATCATGCGCAACTACTTCATCAACTCCGTGCCCGCCGCGCTGCGCGAGGCCGCATCCATCGACGGTGCGTCGCCGTTTGCCACCATGATGCGCATCGTGCTGCCGCTGAGCAAGTCGATTCTCATCGTCATCATCCTGTACTACATGGTCGGCCACTGGAACAGCTACTTCAGCGCCATGATGTATCTGCCCAACAAGCGGAGTTGGCAGCCGCTGCAGGTATTCCTGCGCGAGATTCTGGTGCTCACGCAGATGGGCGACATGGAGGAGCAAAGCGGTGTGGACGATTTGGAGGTCTACCTGCTGTACGCCTCTCTGAAGTACGCCATCATCGTTGTCTCTGCGGTTCCGCTGCTTGTTCTCTACCCGATGGTTCAGAAGTTCTTCGAGCGCGGCATCATGATGGGCTCCATCAAGGGATAATCCGCACATTCTACCGGTTCTTGCGCCGCGGCGTCGTTTCTTCGACGCCGCGGCGTTTTCATGTAAAAAAGCAGAAGGATTATTCATCCTCCTGCTGCAGCAGCCATTCCACGGAAACCTCCAGCGCCTTCGCCAGAATCGGTATTTCGAAGTCCTGCACCAGACGAATCTGCCCCTCCAGACGGGACATGCTGCTGTCGCTGATGTCCATGCCCATGCTTTGCAGCTTCGCAACCAGCTCCTTCTGCTTGATATTGCGCGCTTTTCGCAGCCGGACGATTTTGGCTCCGACGATATTCCGATGCCCAACGGGCACTCTGCGCGGCTTCGACATCTGCCCCGCCCCCTTCCCGTTGAAAGTATATTGACAAAGGGTCTTGAAATAATGCGAATACCGCAGTATAATAAATTTAATTCATAAATCGCAGTAAAACGCAGCGGCAACGGGGGCTTATATGGAACGGCAGCATGGCGACACCGGAGAAGGCGTATTCGTAAAGTTCGAGCCGAGCCTTTCGCGCATCCACACGGCCTGCGGGCAGGCCATTCGTGCGCACAAAAGGCCGCGGCGATTTGTAGTTGTGTATAAAAATCTGTACTACGGAAGCCTGTTAAGCGCCATGCTCGCGCGCGAATCGGAGCTTTTGGCGTTTCTTCAAGAAATGAACCCGGGAATTGATTCGGAAACGGAGGGGGCGTGGAACTGCGCCGCATTGCTTCAGGAGGATACCAACGACGGCATTCTGCTGCACGGCAATGAGAACCAGCTGTGGTGCGCCTATCTCCCCCTGCGTACGCGGGCACAGGTAAACGAGACGCACGAAATCGCTGAACGTCTATCATCTCTTGCACAGAACGCCGTCGGGATACAGCTGCCCATCGAAGCGCAGACCGTACCCGCCGGAACGTACAATCTGAAGGATATTCTAATGTCTATTGCTGAAAGAATCAATGCATAAGGCCGAAGAACCGTCTTCCCCAGTGATTTCGAATGATTGGGGTGCACAATAAGAGCCTTACCGATTTTCATGCCAATCATTCGTCTTATCAAAGAAGCCGCTTTGCTTTATCGCAAGGCGGCTTCTTTGATAAGACGAACTGCCCCGCCTTTGCAGGCAGGGCAGCATTTTAAAGGATTAGTCGTACAGCGGACGCTTGGTGTACGTGGTATGGAGCAGCTCATGCGCCTTATGGCTATTGGGCTTCTCGAAATACTCATCGTACAGCTGCTTGATGGCGGGCAGCTCGTGGGACTTACGCACAGGCTTCGCCGCATCCTCGTCGTAGAGCGCCTTGGCGCGCAGACCCTTCACGTCCACATCCTCGCGAACGATCGGGGAAACGATCGGCTGACCGCCGCCGTTCACGCAGCCGCCGGGGCAGCCCATGACCTCGATGAAGGTGTACTTCTTCTCGCCGGCCTTGATCGCGTCGAGCAGCCTCGCAGCAGCGCCGGTAGAGTGCGCCACGGCCACGGATACTTCGAGACCCTTGAGGTTGTAGCAGGCTTCCTTTACGCCCTCGAAGCCGCGGACATCGGTGAACTCAAGCTTCTCGAGCTTCTCGCCGGTGATGACCTCGTAGGCCGTGCGCAGCGCCGCTTCCATAACGCCGCCGGTCACGCCGAAGATGACCGCCGCGCCGGAGGATTCGCCCAGGATGGGATCAAAGTCCTCATCGGGCAGGGCGTTAAAGTTGATGCCGCTCATCTTAATCATGCGGGCAAGCTCACGGGTGGTGATGACGATATCGACATCGCTCAGGCCGTTATGTCCCAGCTCGGGGCGCTTGCACTCATACTTCTTCGCGGTGCAGGGCATGACGGACACGACCACGATCTTCTCGGGATCAATGCCTTCCTTCTCGGCGAAGTAGCTCTTGATAACCGCGCCCTCCATCTCGTGAGGAGACTTGCAGGAGGACAGGTTCGGAATGAACTCCGGATAGTAGGTCTCGCAGAACTTAATCCAGCCCGGCGAGCAGGACGTGATCATCGGCAGCACGCCGCCATTGTTCACGCGGCCAACCAGCTCGGTCGCCTCCTCCATGATGGTGAGGTCGGCGGCAAAGTCGGTATCGAACACCTTCTTGAAGCCCAGACGGCGCAGCGCGGCGGCCATCTTGCCGGTAACGGAGGTGCCCATCGGGATGCCGAACTCCTCGCCCAGCGCGGCGCGCACGGCGGGAGCGGGCTGCACGACAACATACTTATCCGGGTCGGACAGCGCCTCGAAGACCTCGGCGGTATCGTCCTTCTCGGTGAGCGCGCCGGTCGGGCACACGGCGATGCACTGGCCGCAGTTGATGCAGCCGGTCTCGGCCAGACCCATGTTCCACGCGGGAAGAATCTGCGTTTTGAAGCCGCGCTTCACGGGGCCGATCACGCCGACGGACTGCACCTTGCTGCAGACGGCGACGCAGCGGCGGCAGAGCACACACTTCGCGTTGTTGCGCACGATGGCCACGGAGGAGTTGTCCACCTCGGTCTCTGTCATGGGGCCGGCGAAGCGGGCTTCGTCCTCAACGCCATACTCGCGGCACAGCGCCTGCAGCTCGCAGTTGGTGGAGCGCACGCAGCTCAGACAGCGCTTGTCATGGTTGGAGAGCAAAAGCTCAAGGTTTACGCGGCGAGCCTTGCGAATCGCGGGGGTGTTCGTCTTTACCTCGACGACCTCGCCCGTCACGCGGTTCTTCGGCAGCGCCTCCACGGGATACACACAGGCCGCCTGAAGCGCACGGCCGCCGGCCTCGACAACGCACATACGGCACGCGCCGATTTCGTTGATGTCCTTCATATAGCAAAGAGTGGGAATTTTGATGCCCGCCTGCTTCGCCGCCTCAAGGATCGTGGTTCCGGCAGGAACGCTTACGGGAATGCCATCAATTTTGAAATTGACCATATTCATTTGGCTTCCTCCTAAACTCTTGGATCGTTCGCGAACGGCTTACTTCTTGGAGATCGCGCCGAACTTGCACTTCTCCATGCAGGCGCCGCACTTGAGGCACTTGGACTGATCGATGGTGTGCGGCTGGCGGACGGCGCCGGAAATCGCGTTCACGGGGCAGTTTCTCGCGCACAGCGTGCAGCCCTTGCACTTCTCGGGATCGATGTGGAACTGCAGAAGGTGCTTGCAGACGCCGGCGGGGCAGCGCTTCTCATAGATGTGCGCCTCATATTCGCTGCGGAACTGACGGATGGTGCTCAGCACCGGGTTGGGCGCGGTCTGTCCCAGACCGCACAGCGCGGTGGCCTTGATGGACTGCGCCAGATCCTCCAGGCGCTCGATATCGCCATCCTCGCCCTTACCGTCGCAGATACGGTTGAGGATATCCAGCATGCGGCGAGTGCCGACGCGGCACGGCGTGCACTTTCCGCAGGACTCATCCACGGTGAAGTCGAGGAAGAAGCGGGCGATGTCAACCATGCAGTTGTCCTCGTCCATGACGATCATGCCGCCGGAGCCCATCATGGAGC
>CAZMGO010000025.1:0-5984 GCA_964565845.1 uncultured Oscillospiraceae bacterium
CTGTCGATCCGGCAGAAGCCAGACAGCTTCCAGCTATGAGATTTACCACGAATACGCACACTGCCATCAGAGCAACCTTTTTCTTCATGATTTTCCCTCCTTGTCTATTGTTCCATTTAATATGTCGTTATATCGGGTCACAGTGCAACACATTTTTTTGAAAAAATTT
The DNA here is from genome assembly GCA_964565845.1 of uncultured Oscillospiraceae bacterium. GTDB lineage: Bacteria > Bacillota > Clostridia > Christensenellales > Aristaeellaceae > SFHK01. The sequence goes on from CAZMGO010000025.1 coordinate 170, forward strand.
TTGGAAACAAGAAAACTCCGTCCATCCCGGGAGTGGATGGGCGGAGAAGGAAGGAGTAGAGACGAAATACTATCTTATCATAACTACGCTTTCGGCGATTTGTATAGCTTCGTTTCTTGAACCTGTATATTCCACGATGATACAGCGATTACCTATACTCCAAAAAATAGTTGTCCATGGAGCTTTCTCGATAATAGTGGCTGATATTCCGTTTATTATTAGATAATCAATGGCGGCATTCTCGGAATCGAGATAAATCCTCGCATCGGAGCCGAGGTCGCTGAAACAAAGCTCGTCAGATCCTTTTTGATAATTGGCGATTCCTGAGGACATATTTATCAGAGTGTAACCCTCCGGTATATAGGACGGATAATAATAGCCGTCCCAGCCAGACGGAACAGTTGCAGGATTTTCGGTCAGCTCAAAGCCGATTTCCACATGCGTTTTCTCGAAGCGAACAAAGAAATTTTGAAGGCCGACGCGCACCTCGTCTACCGTGGCAACGGCCGCGGTCAGACCAAGATAAAACACCAAGAGCAGGCATGCGGCAGCCTTTGCCGTCTTTCGAAGAGAACTTGCGGAAAAGCGGCGGAGGGAGCGGCGGCGAAGGCGGCGGTTCATGCGGCGGAGGGTCGGCTGCTCGGTGCGCGCAAGGCGCTCGGGCGCGGAGGGGTCGTCGTTCTCGGACAGAAGCGTTTCGATCGCCTCCTCCCGGTATTCCTGAAGCGCGATTTTCAGCTTCAACGCCGTGAGCTCCTCGTCCAGCTCCGCTCGGGATTTTGGGGTTTGAATCGTGCTTTTCACAGCATGTCCTCCTCCTTCAGCCATTGGCACAAATGTCTTCGCGCGCGGGTGAGATAGGTTCGCACGCTCGCCTTTGCGATGCCGAACCGCGCGGCGATTTCCGCGTCCGTCAGTCCGTCGAGATATTTCATCGTCAGCAGCCGCCGATCGTTTTCCGAAAGGTGCGCGAGTCCCTTCTTGAGCGCGTCGATTTCCGCCGTGCGAATCAGGTTTTCGTCCACGGGAGTCTCCGATGCGTCCTCCGGATCCTCGTCGGTCAGAAAATCGTATTTTTCCCGCCGGATTTTCTTGCGAACGAAGTCGATGGAGACGTTCTCGGTAAAGGAGACGATGTATGCCCTCCGTTTGCAACAGTCTACCGCGCGAATTTTTTCAAGATTATCAATCATTTCACAAACGGTCTGCGAAACCATGTCCTCCGCAAGCTGCGGGTCGCGCACGACGCGTTTTGCCACCTTGTACATGAGCCAGCGGTAATCCAGATACAGCCGAACCATGAACGCGCGGTCGTCCTCCTTGCCGATGGACAGAATCGCAATCGGTATGAACAGCATGAACAGGACACCTCCCGTATTGAGGGTGTTACGGCTTCGCAAGCAGGCGAACGACGGCGCTGGCGCGGGGCGCAAGGCGGAAGTGCAGGTCTCCGTTCGCGAGGGACGCACTCGCCGCGCCCAGCTCCTCCGAGCAGGCGGCGTAGGGCGTATTCAGGCGAACGCTGCCCGCGGCGGGCTCGGCGGCGCTGTTAATCAAAATGACGCAGCCGTCGCCGCCGTCGGTCTCGTATACGCTTGCCTTCACGCCGGGCGCGTCGCAGGGATTGGGCTGAATGCCGCAGTCCGCGCAGAGGTCGAGCACGAGCCTTCGGGCGAGCGCGCTCTGGCGGCTCCGGTCGTCCGAAAGAATGTCGTCCGAAATGAGCGCGCCCTCGGCGTAGGAATTGCCAAGGCTGACGCCGCTCAGGATTGCGCGCCCGCGTCCCCACGGGTGGGACAGGATGGCGGGGCTTCCGTCGGCATAGCGCGCCAGCGCGTCGGCGGTGATGTCCTTGAAGCTTTCGTTCATCAGAAGGCCTGTGACGCGGTGCGTTTCGCCGCGCCAGACGATTTCGCGGGTGTCGCCCTCGCGAATTTCCTCCTCGCGCGCGCCGAAGATTTCGTCAAAGCCATAGCCCGGCACGGCATAGGAAAGCTGCATGTCCTTATCGAACGCGCCGAAATAGGGATCCGACAGCACCGTGCCGCCTGCGGCGATGTATGCCTTCAGCGCCTCGGCAAAGGCCGGCGAAACGGCGCAGGCGTTGGGCAGGATGATCAGCTTATAGCCGGACAGGTCGCCGAAGAATTCCTCGTGCAGAATGTCGGCGGGAATGTTTTCCTCCCAGAGAATGCGATAGTATCCGTTTATGGCGTCGATGGCGGCCTTGTTCTCGTGCCGTCCGTTGGACAGCCACACGGCCAGATACGACCGAATGCTGAACAGAATGGCGATCTCCGCCTTGGGCAGCGCGCCCTTTGACAGCACGTCGCCGTTTTTCTTCAGCATGGCGCCGAGACGGCCGGCGCAGCGCGACAGGTTGGTCGGGCCGCCGTCGTAGTCCGTCATGGCGAAGCCGCCGAGCTCGGCACCGAAGCGCTCCTTGCGGAACTGCCAATACAGAAGCCCCTTCGCGCCGTGGCGAATGGATTCCAGCGACAGGTTCAGGAAGGTGTCGTCATCCATGCGCCCGCCCTGATGGAGACCCGTGCCCCACATGCCCGCGGTCAGCTCGCTCTGCCAGAATTCCTTTCCGTTTGCGGCGCATCGCGTCGCGTCGCAGCCCATGGCCAGCGTGGAGGCGCTTTCCGCGCCGCGGGGAAAGGCGCTGAAGCCCCATTTGTCAAATACCCGCGCGTTTTTCCAATCGTCAAACGCCATGCCGCCCAGCTGCGCGCAGGTAATCGCGCCGCCGCCCCACGCGTGGGCGATGACGGGCTTCGTGTCGCAGCCGCGGATGACGCGCGCGCGGAAGGCGATTTCCTCCGCCACGTTGTCCATTGTGAAAAGGCGGAAATCCGTGTAATCGCTGTAGGCGGAAATCCAGCGCGGCGGGCGCACCTCGTCAAAGCTGCCGTAGAAATGTCCCCACGCGGCGTTCAGCGCGGAAATGTCGCCGTATTTGGCCTTCAGCCACTGCCGGAATTTGCGCGTCGTCGCCGGGCAGTAGCAGTACATGCCGTTTGGGCTGCGCGTCATGTCAACCCACTGATGCGGCTCGTTCATCGGCTCGTAGAACGCCACGTTTTCGTATTTCGACGTTTCACGGATGACGCCGCGGATGAAGCGCTCCTCCATCTCGCGCACCTCGTCGTTGTCGAAGCACAGCCCCGGCCAGCCGCCGGAGGGCGTGTTGGCGCGCACGGCAGGCTCGAAGGGCAGGTTGTCCTCGCTCACATAGAAGTATTTGCTGTATTTTTCCACCGCCCACGCCGGGCAGGCGTGCATGTGAAACAGAAGCCCGGCGTCCAGCTCGTGCGCGCGGGCGCAGTCCAAGAAGGAGGTTATATAGTCGAAATCGATTTCTCCCTCATACCGCTCGCAGGCGTTCCATACCAGCCACGCGCGGATGGTGTTGAAGCCCAGCTGCTTCATGTGCTCCATGTCCCTGTCCCATTGATCCCTTGCGGGCGACGCGCCGCGCAGGTACTGCGTTCCGAATACAAAATTGTGGTCGTTCATGGCTGATAATTTCCTTTCTGCCCTTTGATTTTCTTGAAAACGGCGGGAGAACCGGACGCTGCCGTCTCCCGCCGTGAAAAATTACTTCGTTTCCGTATAACGCACGCGGAATTCGGCGCTTGCGCCGCAGGCACGCAGCACGATGGTCGTGCGGCGGTGATCGGCGGGGTTGCCGGGGGAGGTGCACAGGAAGCAGCGCTGCCCATCGCCAAGCTGGATATGCACGGTCAGCGTTTGACCGTTCAGGCGGAAGCAAAGCGCAATTTCGCCGTCCGACTGCACCTCGCGCGTGTCCGCAAGGTACTCGTAGCCGTCGGCGCATCCGAGAGACTCGGCGGGAACCGTTTCCGCGCGGCATTCGCATTCGCCGTCCGAGTGGAATACCCAGTCGAAGGTGTGCGGAGAAGCGGCCTCGAAGCGGGAAACGTCGGTCAGGCCGTCGCCCTGCGCAAACAGCGTGCGCTCCGCAAGCGTCAAATCGTCCCATTCGCCCCTTTCCACCGCGGCCTTCATGCGGCCGTCCGTCAGGGAAATATGGGTTTTCAAAACGGTCTCCGGCGTTTTTCCGTCCACGGTTACGCAGCAGTGCGCCGCGCCGCGGCGGTACCAGCTGATGGTCATGGGATGACCGTAGCCGGGCGTGCCGATGTCGTCGGCGAAGGGCGGCAGGATGACCGAAAGCGGATCCTGATGCATGTGGCTGCGCTCGATGACGCCGCTTTTCAGAATGGCGAACACGGGCGCGCGGAATACGCCGAGGTTCGTATCGGAGAGCATCACAATGTCGCCCTGCGCGGCCATGGGTCTTTCCGCGCGCGCCTCGGGTCTTGCGAAGAGCACATAGGATGCGGTATCCCGAAGCTCGGGCGTGTGCGCGAGTACGGTTTCGAGCTGGCGGTCAAGCTCCGGCAGATCCCAGATTCGCGCCGCATGCAGAACGAGGGAGGACAGGTGCAGCGGGTACCAGCCGTCGTTCAGCGCCGGGAGCGTCCAGCCGTCGTGAGACAAGGTGAGCGGCGCGAGGAACGCCTTTTCCACCGCCTCGGGTGCCGCGTCCGCAGGGCAGGCCTCGGCATAGAAGGAATAAAAGCTCGTCAGCGCCGTGAGCGTATAGTAGTGATAGCCCGGGGAGCACTCGCGCCACATGCCGTCCCGCGTGAAGCCCTTGGCAATCTGATTGCGCAGGCCGTATTCGCTGTTCAGCGCCTTGTCCAGCCATTCGTCCGCATGGAAGAAAATGCCCGTCATGCCGATGAAGCACATGAGCCACGTGGGAATGTTGTGGATGAAGCCTGCCTGCGGATACAGAAGCTCGCACATGGGGGAAAACAGCTTTTCATACCAGCGCGCGAGCGTTTCCCGCGGGATGCGGCTTTGGAACGGGCGCAGCGCCTTCAGAAACGCAATGCCAAGCACGGCCTCGTCCAGACTCTGCCCCATGATTTTGCCCTTGCCGGCTGCGCGTCCGTGAACGGGAAAGCAGTCGTAATTGTCCGCGTAGAAATCGATGCACCTTACGATGAAATCAAAGGACGCATCGTCGCCCGCGAGTGCGCTCACCGCGCAGTCCTCAAGTCCTGCGCCGACGTCGAAGCGGTACAGATAGACCCATGCCTCGTCCAGCTTATAGCCGCTGGAAACCTTTCCGCAGTGCGGGCAGACGAATTCGCTGCCCTCCTTATAGTCCATGTCCGCGTCGAACGTCAGGGTCGTGGTGCAGACGGGACACGCGAAATCGTGCGCCCAGCCGCTTGTGCGCGCCGGTGAGTCAAAAAACGTTTCGCGCAGATGCTTGGCTCGCGCCTGCGCTTTCTGAATGGCAGCGGACAGGGTGCCCGGCTTTGAAAGCGCGCCTCGGACGAAATCGGCCGAATTGCAGAAGGTATAGCCCTGTGAAAGCATAAAAAATCCCTCCATTTTATTTTCTGCCGACATTATAAATGGAAATGCACGCGACGTCAAGCGTTAGAAAAAAGGCAGAATACACAAAAATCGTTTTTTTTTTTAGCAAATCCGCCATATTTCATTTTGCGGTTGACTATGATAGAATTGGATATATTCGAATGGAGGGGTGTCACGTCATGAGCCACAAGAGCATGGGTACGTATCATAAGCCCCGGATCAAGCGGGGCTGGGACGACATCAGCGTATCCGCGATTGCCTACACAATCGGCATTCTGTTCGCGGTGATTTGCTTCGTTCCGTTTTTGCTGGTTATTATTTACTCCTTTACGCCCTATGACCTGTACCTCAAGAATCACTTCGACTTTTTCCCGTCGAGGCTGACGCTTGA
>CAZMGO010000025.1:6084-22145 GCA_964565845.1 uncultured Oscillospiraceae bacterium
TGGGTCTTCTGAACAGCCTGTGGTCGATTATCCTTCCGGGTCTGCTGGGCTGCTACAACCTGATTCTGATGCGCAACTATATGGAGGGGCTGCCCGCGTCCCTTGAGGAGGCGGCGCTGATTGACGGCGCGAACGATCTGCAGGTGCTGTTCAAAATCGTGCTGCCGCTGTGTCTTCCGATTATTGCCACGCTGGGTCTGTTTACCGTGGTCGGCTACTGGAACAGCTACTTCTCCGCCATCATTTACCTTACCAAGCGCACCAAGTGGCCCCTTCAGCTGGTTCTGCGCGAGATCGTGTTCGAGTCCGGCGTGGACGAGGTGCAGCAGGGCATGGCGGCTGAGGAGCGCATGAGCGCGCCCTTCCTTCTGAAGATGGCGTCCATCGTGGTTGCGACGGTTCCGATTATGCTGGTGTATCCCTTCCTGCAGAAGTACTTTATGACCGGCCTCGTGCTGGGCGGCGTTAAGGAATAAGGGGGCGAAACGCATGACGACGATGACCAAGCCTGTCGGGAGCCGCGTCTCCTCGAAAAAGAAAAACAAGCTGCAGGGCAAGCTCACCCATATGTGGAAGCAGCGCTGGCTGTATCTGATGAGCCTTCCGGGTCTTGCCTTCCTGATTATCTTTAAATACGTGCCGATGTACGGCGTCGTGATGGCGTTTGAGGACTTCAACTTTAAGCTGGGCATCGGCGCAAGCCCGTGGATCGGTCTTCAGAACTTTACGCAGCTGTTCGGCGCCGAGAAGTTCGCTACCGTGTTTGTGAACTCGCTCGTTCTGAGCCTGATGCGCTTTCTGGTTACCTTCCCCATTCCCATCATACTGGCGCTGATGATCAACGAGATGCGCGTGAAGTTCATCAAGCGCACGACGCAGACGCTGATGTATCTGCCGCACTTCATCAGCTGGGTGGTTTTGGGTTCGATCGCCACCAACTTCCTGAGCATGACCGACGGCCTGATCAACGACATCATCGAAACGCTCGGCGGAACGAAGATCAACTTCCTCGGCTCCGCGCAGTGGTTCCGCACCGTCATCGTCGGCACCGGCATCTGGAAGGAGGCCGGCTGGGGCATGATTATCTATCTTGCGGGTCTTACTGCCATCAACCCCGAATACTACGAGGCGGCGACGGTGGACGGCGCCAACCGCTGGCAGCGCATCTTCCATGTTACGCTTCCCGGCATCGCCAGCACGGTGGTAATCAAGCTGGTGCTGGACATCGGCGGCCTGATGAACAACGGCTTTGAGCAGATTTACCTGTTCCAGAACGACCTGAACATTTCCGTGTCCGAGGTATTTGAAACCTACACCTACAACATCGGCATCGTGGGCGGACGCTATTCCTACTCCACTGCCGTGGGTCTGTTTAAGAACGTCATCGGAACGATTCTGATCTTCTCCACGAACCGCGTTGCCAAAAAGCTCGGCGGAGCCACGCTCTACTGACGCGCGGAACGGCTTTGGAAAACGGATTGTAGCGGCATTTGCCGTTATGATAAAACAACAAGGAGGAGCATACCATGAAGAAACTGCTGTCTCTGGTTCTCGCGATTGCTCTGCTGATGGGCGTGTGCGCGTTCACGGCTTCCGCGGAGGAAGACCGTCCCACGCTGCGCATGCTGCAGCGCCTGAACGCCGCCTACGTACTCGAGGGCAACCCCGTCATCGAAGCGTGGGAGGAAATTCTCGGCTTTAACCTCGAAATCGAGGCGCCGCCGATCTCCAGCTACAGCGACCGCCGCAACGTCATCATGGCCTCCGGCGATCTGCCGGACATCATCTATGTTGGCGATACCGGCACGAACTACGTCAAGTGGGCGACCGACGGCCTGCTGCTTGACCTCACCGAGTACTTCAATGAAGAGACTCTGCCGTATCCCTATAAGGTGCTGACCGAGGACGAGCTGTACTCCGTGCGCATTCCGTCCCTCGACAACCACATCTACTCCCTGCCCCGCGTGCAGACCAAGCCGTGGGACTGCATCCTCTATCGTGCGGACTGGCTGGAGAAGCTCGGCCTTGACGTTCCGCAGACCGCCGAGGAGTTCAAGGAAGTCATGATTGCGTTCGCGACGCAGGATCCCGACGGCAACGGCGTGGATGACACCTACGGCTGGTGCTACAACACCGCTATGGGTCCGGAGCATCGCTCCATTCTGTCCGGCTTCGGCGTTCGTCCCTCCGACGTTCCGGATGAAGACGGCAACTACACCCTCATCTATGCGCAGGAAGCGTATATGGAGTACATTGACTGGATTAAGGAAATGTACGACGCGGGCGCGGTGGATCCCGAGTTCTACCTGGTCACCATGTATCAGGATGACGATCTGTGGGAGGCCGGCAAGATCGGCGCAAGATACTGCAACACCGTTATCGAGCATTTGATCACCTACAACAACAGTGAGGCCCTTAAGGCTGCGAACCCCGGCGCGAAGCTCGTGGCCGGCCCCGCCCTTATGCTGGAGGGTCAGACGGCTGCCGACGTGTACTACAGCCCGCAGGTTTGGGGCAACTACGCCATCAGCGCGGATACCAAGTATCTGGAGGAGGCGCTGCACTTCCTCAACCTTGGCTACACCGACGAAGTCAACGAGCTGCTGATGTTCGGAGTTCAGGGCGTCACCTACGAGACCTTTGATTCCGAGCGCCGCTATGCCTCCAAGACCGAGGAGCAGAAGCTGAATGCCGACAAGTACGTCGCTTCCTACGCCACCATCAACTATCAGCTTGAGGACAAGGGCCTGCTGATTGCCAACGGCGACACCGAGGAAGAGATTCAGATGTTCATGAGCGCCTATGAGGAAATCGGCGCGCTGACGAACCGCGTGTCCTACCTGGGCGGCGGCTCTCTCGAGGGCGTGAACGAGGTCAAGGTTGCCATTGAGGATGCCGGCATCGATGACAAGTTCGAGGAGCTGCGCACCAGCTATATCTGCGGCAACGTCGAGCGCGACGAGCTGGTCGATTTCATCAACAATGAAATGGTTCCCGCCTATCAGCCGATGCTCGATATCTACGCCGAGAACGACCTGAACAAGTAATCCGTTTCATTCCCGCGCCCTCCGGTTTTCCGGAGGGCGCATATGGTTTTTGGAGACGAATTGCCCCGGAGATGCGGAAATGGGAAGCTCTTTCCGCAGCATGACTGCGCAAAAAGGGCGGAGGAAGCGGTTCCTCCGTCCTTGGCTTACAGCGAATATTTGGCTCGTTCGCCGCCGATCAGGGGCGGCGTGTCGCCTGCGCAAGTCTGGCGCAAGCGCGCACGGCAGACCGTCCGCTGGGCGCAAGGCTACGCTGTCTGCGCGGGTTTGGTTCGCTGCGTGGGCGGATGTCGATGGGCGCGGCTGTGCAAAAATACGCAAAAAGGACGGAGGAAGCGGTTCCTCCGTCCTTGGCTTACAGCGAATATTTGGCTCGTTCGCCGCCGATCAGGGGCGGGCGCGTGCGTGCGCAGGTGAGAAGGGCGCTGCCTATGCGGGTCTGGCTCAGTCGCACGGGCACGGCGACGGCGCGCAGGTGCATGCCGATCAGCGTTTGGCCGATGTCCATGCCAGCGTCCGCGGAAACGGAGGCGACGAGCACGGGATCCTTCATCAGCCGATAGGCGGCGCTGGCGCAGCTGCCGCCCGCCTTGGGATGCGGCACGGCGAACACCACTGGAAGGGAAAAGCGCTCGGCGGTTTCTCGCTCGACCACGAGCGCGCGGTTCAGGTGCTCGCAGCACTGAAACGCGGGCGCGAATTTGGCGGACGCGGCGGCGTCCAATATCGCCCGGGCAATTTCCTGCCCAAGGTCGGGGCTGGAGGCATGACCGATTGTGCCGCCGCCCACCTCGCTGGTGGAGCAGCCCACGACGAGCAGCCGAACGGGATTGAAATCCGTGCGGTCGAGCAGCGTCAGCTCGCGCGCAAGCGAATACACGGCTTCATAAACGGTCATGCTACACCCTTTTGAGCGTAATCCAGTCGTTCTTCGCGCTGGATTCGTAGATCGTCTTCACGAGGCACAGCGCCGGGAACGCGCTGCGACCGTCGATTTCGAATTTCTCGCCCTTTTCAAGGCAATCGTACAGGCGGGTGATTTCGAGAATGTGACCCGCGCCCCAGTAGCTCTTCACGCCCAGCTCCTTTGCGTCGCTTCCGCGGGTGAGCAGGGTGGGAATGCCGTCCTCAATCTTGAACAGCTTGTCGGCAAGCAGCTGGTAGGTGCCGTTTTCAAACACCATTTCCAGCAGGATGGGCGAATCCACGCCGTAGTTCGTGGTGGCGTGAATCACGCCGGTCGCGCCGTTTTCATATTCGAACACGGCATGGCAGTTGTCCTCCACCTCGATGGTGCCCTCCAGCAGGTCGGTGGATACATGACCGCGCACGCGCTTGATCGGGCCGCCCAGATAGCTGAGCAGGTCGAGCGTGTGGATGGACTGATTGATCAGGCAGCCGCCGCCTTCCTTTGCCCACGTTCCGCGCCAGCCGCTGTCAACATAATACGGCACGGTGCGATGCCAGCAGACGGACGCGCGCGCGCAGCGCAGCTTTCCGGGTTCGCCGGAATCGATAATCTGCTTGAGCATGGCGGTGGAGGGGATGTAGCGGTTCTGGAAGATTACGTTCAGCGTGCCCTTCGCCTCGTCCGCAGCGCGGATCATTTCCTCGGCGTCCTCAATCGTGGAGGCCATTGGCTTTTCGGTCAGCACATGCTTGCCCGCCTTCAGGGCGGCGATGGCCATGGGCGCGTGCAGATAGTGCGGGGTCAGCACGTGCACAATGTCGATATCCTCGCGCGCGACGAGCTTCGTCCAGTCCTCCATCGGCTCCGCGCCGGTCTGCGCCGCGGCGGCGGCAAGGCGGTCGGGCTTAATGTCGCAAACGGCGACGATTTCGGCGTTATCCATCTGCATCAGTGCGCCGATGTGCTGGCGGCTGATTCCGCCGCAGCCGATCAGGCCGGCTCGAATACGTTTGCTCATGGCGAAAACCTCTCATCCGTTGATATTTTTGAAGGTATACATGGCGATGGACGCGGCCACCGCAAGGTTCAGGGAGTCGATTTCGTCCGACTGCGGAATGCGCACGGACTGACCGTAGGTCTGGAACACCGCGGGCAGACCCGCCGCCTCGTTGCCGAACACCAGCGTGTGCGGATGTCCGGCGGCTCGCGCCGCATCGTTCAGCGGGATGGAGCCGTCCAGCATGAAGGGATAGGTTTCCCTTTCGGGGAACTCGGCGCGGTATTCGTCGAACGAATCATACACGCGCGCGTTCAGCCGGAAGAAGGCACCCATCGACGCGCGCAGCACGTGCGGGTCGAACACGTCCACGCACGGACGCACGACGGCAAGACTGCGATAGCCGAAGCCCACGGCGGCGCGGCAGGCCGTACCAAGGTTCCCGCCGTCGGAAATCTGACAGAACACGGCATGATCCGCTTCGGGGTCGAGCGCAAGCCGGTATTTTTCAAACACCAGCGCCGCGAAGCAGTTGTCCTTTTTGCTTTCCCGCTTCAGCACGCGCTCGGCCATTTCCTCGCGAATGCCAAGATTTGCGCAGCGCGAACGCAGCTTCTCCACGCCCTCGCTGCCCAGCCCGTTCGGGTGCAGAAGCAGCCGCTGCACCGCGCCGGGACGGCAGTCCAGCAGCGCATGGCACGGATACAGACCCAAACAGTAGCTGTAAGGGGCACGCTTGTCGTAGGGCTCGAGCTTAGGCATGAAATTCCTCCCGGAGGCATGCGGACGACCCGAGGCGCGCCCGCAGTTTGTATTTATTATACATCAGCCGCTCAAAATAAGCAATTGCATTTGCAAGATTTTCGCGCGGAAACGAAGCGGGCCGGCGATTCCCATCGGAATTCGCCGACCCACATATATATAATGGAAGCGTTTTGCCTGCCCGACTACCCGGCCGCGCGGGTGTTTGCGGCGGACGCGGCACTGCGGACGCGGTATTCGGTTACGTTCGTCACCGTTTCGCCGTCAATCTGCAGGGCACATGGGCGGTCGAAGGAAACGTGAATGTCGTGACCGGTGAGCACCTCCACCATTTCCGTGTGCTTCACGTGCTCGCCCTTGAAGATGGAGGGGAAGACGATCAGCGTCTTGAGCCGACTGCGGCAGTGCAGCACGACGGCGGACACCATGCCGTCCGCATCCTGCCGATTCTGCGCGGGCGCGACGTTCATGCCGCCGCCATAGAAGCGTCCCTTCATCGTCGGCACGAGCCACACGTGCTTATAGGTATGCGTGCAGCCGTCCACGGTGACGGTGGCCTTTACTGGCCGGAAATGGAACAGCAGACCCTTGACCGCGATGGCGGGATAGTTGATTTTCTGCTTTCCCTCGGCGCGCATACGGTCGCCCACCTCGCAGCAATAGCCGTCGATGCCGTAGCCGACGCCGTTCAGGAACAGACGCTGCCTGCCCGCGACCTCCACGCTCGGAAGCGCCTTCAGATAGGGATTCAGCGCTACCGTTTCGTTCGCCGCATGGCTGCGAACGTCGTTCATGAAATCGTTGCCCGAGCCGGTCGGGTAATAGTAGATCGTCCGGGAGGGCACGGCGCCGTTCAGCGCGTTTGCCAAATGATTGATGGTGCCGTCGCCCCCGGCGAGGATGACCATATCCGCGTCCGGAAGGCCGCGCAGAAACGCCGCCGCATCCAGCCTTGTCACGTCGCACAGCGTGACGTCCTGTCCGCGCATCCGCTTTGCCAGCGCCTGCGCCCGCGCTTCACCCTGCCCGCCGCCTGCCAGCGGATTATATAATATGTAGGTCATGCTTCCTGCTCCTTTGTATCCGTTTTATTTCCATATATATTCAGCCTTTGTTGCATCAGCGCGGCGGCCTCGCGGGTGATTTCGTCCGTGCGCCGTCCCCGCGCGTTGATTGTGCCCAGAATGTCGAAGTATACGTCCGTGCGGCGGAGGAGGAAATTCCGGTGGATTTTTTCCGTTCCCGCAATCACGGAGACGACGATGGGAACGTTCGCCCACGCCGCCACGTTCATGCAGGCCGCGTGCATTGGCTGAAGGTCATAGCCATGCCCGCGGTGCCCCTCCGGGTATACGCCGATTGCGTCCACCGCGCCCGTTTTCAGAAGCTCCGACGCGCGCTTCAGCGTGAGCGCCGACGAGCGCGCGTCGCTTCGGTCGATCGGAAGATAGCAGCAGCGGCGAATCATCCGCCCGCCGATGGGAATGCGGAAATTTTCCGGCTTTGAAATGAACGCCAGCCGGGAAGGGCGCAGGCATACGCTCTGAATCATGTTGTCAAAGTTGGACAGGTGGTTGGAAACGAGCACGTACCGCCCGTCTGCGGGCAGCTTTTCAAGCCCGGTCACATGCACCCTTGCTCCTGCGGCCTCATACAGAAAGCGATAGCCGGAATTCAGCAGCGCACCGTATAGGCGCGACGGCTGGTCGTATTCCTTCCTTTTCGGAATCATCAGGCTCGCCAGCCACAGAAGCAGCCAGTATGCGGCCGCCGCCGCAGCCACGGAAAGCAGATAGAGCAGCGGCAGCCTCCACACAAGCGCCCACGAAACCGGCACATGCCATACGGCGCACGCGCCCAGCGCAAGCGCCGCGCCGCAAACCGCAATCGCCTTCAATTTTGCGTCCCCCTTCGCCGGATAAGCTCCACAATAATCTAAAGGATAGCATAGTTTCTCTGCCAGCGCCACCGTCAATTTTCTTCGTTTGCTAAAAAATCAGACAAATGCCCCGTATTTCCTAGATTGTGCGCAAATTTCCCGCTTCCCATTAAGATTTAAACGCGCCGGAAGCGGAAACATCTCGCGCAAGACCCATTTCGCAGGGATAAATGGGAGGCCGGACGGATATAATACCCGATACCGGGAAAAACCGGAATTCAATCGGGAGGCCCCTTCTTATGAAACGTACAAAGCTTCTGCCCCTTCTGCTCGTACTGGCGCTGACCGCTGCGCTGGTTGGCTGCGCTTCCACGAACGAACCCGCCGATATGCTGTCGAGCACGCTGCCGGCGGCAACCGTGCCCGCCGCGACGACGCCGGTCGAAACGGCGCCCGCAGACGGAATTCTGAGCACCGAGGTGCCTGACGCGACCGTGGAGCCCACGGCGACGCCCGAGGCCTGAGAGCGCGCTTGCGCTGCGGCACGGAGGGCGGGGGCGCTGCGCTCCCCCGCACCCCCTCAGCCGGCATCCTTCGGATTCCGGCAGCCGTCGCCCGGCGACGGCGCATCCGGAAGGGCTGCGGCCCTCCCGGGCTCTCCCGGGGTCTGTTGTCCCGGGCATTCTTGCGGGAAAACGCCGTTTTCCTGCGCCGCCGACAGCGCCCGAAACAAAAAAGCCGTTCTCCAACCGCCTGCGGCAGGGGAACGGCTTTTGGAATTTCTTCCTATTTTAATGGAAGAGCTTCAGCGAATAGGGCAGCTCGGACAGCGTGCCGTTTTTATAGTAGACATACGCCTGCAGAATCGCAAACGCCCACACGAGCACGTTTGCCGCGATGAGGAGGATGTTTGTGACGATGCGCACGACGGGAATCATGCCCAGAATCGCCTTCACGACCGCCAGCAGCAGCGAGAGCGCCAGCAGGGACAGCCCCTGATTTGCGGTGTGGCGTCCGGGCTTGGATTCGGGGCGCACGACCAGCGGCAGAAAAAACAGCAGCGGCACATAGCCCAGACCGACGAGCAGACGGGTATTGTCATCCTCTCTTTCGGACGGACGGAAGCGGCGCAGATTCATATTTGCATGACTCATAGGGATAAAGCTCCTTTTTTTGTTTTGTTCCCGCGAAGACCCGATAGGCTCGCCGGAGGACGGGGTTCGGGCGGGATGCGCCCACTATCCCCTCAATTCTGCAATTATACGCGCAAAGACGGGTTTCGTCAACCGCTTTGCGGGCGTTTCCGCGGGCGGATGGAATGTAATTTCTTTGTGTGTGTTTCTTTTGGGTTGACATGCAAGAACAATCCTGCTATAATGAAACATGCCTTTAAATCTATGCTGTTTTTGCATGAGAATGCAACTTCTGGCATCCGAAATTGCAAAATTGGCTGAAGATTAATAATTTCAAGGAGGATTACCATGAACAAAACCCTGAAGTCCGTTCTCGCGGTCGTTTTGTGCCTGGTGCTTGGCATGAGCATGCTCGTTACCGCGTCTGCCGAGCAGACTGCCCTCAAGCAGGCAGAGTACAACACCACCATCACGACCATGCCCAGCAACTGGAATGAGCTCACCTACCAGGACAACAACGATACCTACATCATGAGCTACATCGGCTCGAGCTTCTTCTCCTACGATTACAAGTTCGAGGATGATAATAAGTTCAACGAGGACGGCACCGTGAATAAGGACGCCATCGTTTCCGGCGCCTTCTCCGTCTACTACGATGCTGCCACCAAGCTCGAGGACGTAACCGCCACCGTCGATGAAAAGTGGGGCTACACCGAGGAGCAGAAGGCTGAGGGCGGCTACGCCTGGAAGATCACCCTGCGCGACGACCTGAAGTGGGATGACGGCACCGCCATCACCGCCGAGGATTTCGAGTATTCCATGCAGCAGACCCTGGATCCTGACTTCATGAACTATCGTGCCAATACCTACTACGATACTCTGATGATCAAGAATTCCAAGAGCTACTTCAACCAGAACATGGAAGGCACCTACGAAACGCTCGGCTCCAAGGGCTATTCCTCCGTTCAGGAAGCGATTGACGCCGGCGAAACGCTGTATGTCAACTGCTGGAACCTCTGGGGCGCCAACGGCTACGTCGATGCCCAGGGCAACGAGTGCCCCGAGTACGTAGCCATCAACGACGAAACCGTGTACGACAACGCGGAAGGCACCGACGCCTTCTCCGGCAAGTACCTGTATGACAACTACGGCGCGTACCTCGAGCCCGGCACCGGCTATG
Organism: uncultured Oscillospiraceae bacterium; assembly: GCA_964565845.1. GTDB lineage: Bacteria > Bacillota > Clostridia > Christensenellales > Aristaeellaceae > SFHK01. Next base: position 15,993 of record CAZMGO010000025.1, read on the forward strand.
ACGCCACCATCTACTCCGAGAACACGGAGCGCGATGTTGCTTGGGAAAGCGTCGGCATGTACGCCATTCCCGAGGAGAACGCGGTTGTTGTGTGCCTGGACAAGGCCTACTCCCTCCTGAAGGAAGACGGCAGCCTGTCCGTTTGGGCTCCCTACTACATGAGCAGCCTGCCGCTGGTTCACAAGGAAAAGTACGAGGAAAACAAGGTTGAGCCCGCTGCGGGTTCCACGCTGTGGACCTCCACCTACAACTCCTCTCTGGAATCCACTGCCAGCTGGGGCCCCTACAAGCTGGAAGAGTTTGAGGCCGGCTCCCACTACAGGCTCGTTAAGAACGAGAACTGGTACGGCTGGAACATGGAAACCTATCAGAATCAGTACAACATCACCGCGATCAACTGCCGCAAGGTTGAGGAATTCGCCACCAAGTGGATGGGCTTCCTGAACGGAACCTATGACGACGCCTCCCTGCAGACGGAGAACATTGCGGACTACAGCGATTCCAAGTACGTTTCCTATACCTCCTCTTCGACCGGTACCTTCGGCGCGCAGCTGTTCTCCGACCTGAGCGTCCTCAAGAACAGCGCCAACAACAACGGCATCCTCGCCATCCAGGAGTTCCGTCAGGCGATCAACCTGGCTCTGAACCGCAGCGACGTCGTTGAGAAGATCTGGCCCGGCACCACCATCCCCTGCTTCGGCCTTCTGAACGTTGCCTACTACTACGACATCGAGAACTCCGCTGACCTCGAGGACGGCGGCCAGTACCGCAACAATATCCTCGCCAAGGAAGGCATCCTGCGCGCCTACGGCTATGAGCAGGACGAGGACGGCTTGTGGGCCACCGGCGACCTGAGCGGCATGGACACCGACGAGGCCTATGAGACCCTGACCGGCTACAACCCCGTGGTTGCCAAGGAAAAGATGAAGGAAGCCATCGCCATCCTGAACGCGGATCCCGAGAAGTATGGCTATGATTCCACCAAGAACATCACGCTGGTTTACGGCTCCTCCGTTGACAACGACAAGCAGCGCTTCCGTGCCGACTACGTGCAGGAGATTCTGGACGGCCTGACCGAGGGCACCGAGCTGGAAGACAAGATCGACATCGTGTTCGACGCTTCCGCCGGCGCGAAGTGGGCGGATGCCTTCCGCAGCGGCGCAACGCAGATCGGCTTCGGCTACGGCTTCTCCGGCAACCCCTTCAACCCCTACAGCATGATTGGCTGCTTCATTGACCCCAGCGAGAACATCAACTACCACCAGTATTGGGACACCACCGCCGTCGATATGACGCTGACCATGCCGGAAGGCGAGTATGAAGGCGCTGGCGAGACCATCACCATGAACGTGCTGAACTGGTACTTCTGCCTGAACGGTATGGCCGATGTCGAGAACCAGGTCTATACCTACAACTGGGATGCAGGCTATGCTCCCACTGAAGTGCGCGTGAAGATCCTCTCCGCTCTGGAGGAGCTCGTCATCAAGGAGTCCCGTTCCCTCATGCTGATTGCTGAGAGCGGCGGATCCTTCCTGAGCGCCAAGTTCTCCAACTTCACCGAGGAAGAGAACTACTTCATGGGCTTCGGCGGATACCGTTATATGGAAGTCAACTACACCGACGAGGAATGGACTGCCTTTGTTGCCGCCAACAACAACGATCTGTCCTCCGAGTACAAGAAGTCTGAATAATTGGGAATTTCCTGATTCGTTAGACTGAATGACTGCGAACGGCGGTGAGCAAAGCGCTCACCGCCCGTTCGTAGCATATGCGGCTGAAATCGCAAATTCGGCCCAATAACCGAACGATTCCGAAGATGAATAATCCAAGCGACCGATTCTGCCATGGCTGCAACAGCAGCTGCGTGGATGCTTAGCGCATCGGGTTTGACGGCGGCGCGCAGATTTATTCTTCACGCAGAGCCTGCAATCGGCTGCTGTTTGGCTCAGACACGATAAAGAGGAAAACAACACAACAGAGGAGAAATACCTATGTATATGTTTAAATATGTGTCGAAGCGCTTGGGTTTGATGCTGCTCACGTTTGGCATCATCTTTACGATGTGCTTTGTGCTGATTAAGCTTCTGCCCATCCCGACAACCGCGCTGCCCGGGCAAGACCCCGAGATCGTGATGAAAACGCTGGAGGGCCGCGGCTGGATTACCAACATCCGCGAGGGCGCCAACGGTGTGTGGGAATATGACAGAGTGCCGATCATGCGCCAGTTCGGTATCTATATCAAGAAAATCGTAACCGAGGGCGATTTCGGTATCGCTACCACCTACGGCGAATATATGAACATGAATATCTGGAAGGTATTTGTAACGCATCTGCCTCCCACGATTCTGATTAACATTTACTCCACCCTGATCGGTGTGCCCATCGGTCTGGCGCTGGGCATTATTGCTGCGCTGAAAAAGAACAAGTGGCAGGATCAGCTGATCAACATTTTCATCATTCTGCTGATTTCCGTGCCCTCGATCGTTCTGGCGCTGCTGATTCAGTATGTATTCTGCTTCAAGCTGGGATGGTTCCCGCTTACCATGTCCGTCAGTGATGATTACTTCTCATGGCCGGTGTTCCGCTCCATGCTGCCGGCTGTGTTTGCGCTGTGCTTAGGCTCCATTGCCGGGTATGCACGCTATACCCGCGCCGAGCTTTCCGAGGTTCTGACGGGCGAATTCATGCTGCTGGCAAGAACCAAGGGTCTTACCAAGCGGCAGGCCATTTACCGGCATGCCATGCGCAACTCCATGGTTGTCATCTTCCCCTCGATTCTGAGCGAGTTCATTTCCGTTCTGTCCGGATCGCTGATTATTGAAAAGATGTTCGCCATCAACGGCGTGGGCGGTCTGTATCTGAACTCCATCACCTTCCAGGACTATGACTTCTTCATGCTGCTGTCCGGCTTTTACACCTTGGTCAGTTTGACCGCGGGTATCGTTATCGATATCAGCTACGGCTTCATTGACCCGAGAATCAGAATGGGAGCGAAGTAATGATGGACAACAATGTACACAATATTCCCATTGAGATGTTTCAATTTGCGAAAAGGGACGACCTTTACCATGACAGCAAATTTGAAACCAAGCCCGTAAGCTATTTTCAGGGCGCGCTTCAGCGCTTTAGGAAGAATAAGGGTGCCGTGGTAGGCGGTGTGGTTATTGCCGTGCTGGTGCTGTTTGCAATTATCGCGCCCTTCTGCACACCCTTCAAGCCGGCGTACTATGATATGGTGTACGCCTATGCCTATCCGAAGCTGAGCCTGTTTGCGGATAACGGCATCGATTTCTGGGACGGCTGCAGGGAGAAGACGGTGAGCTACAGCGGCTATCTTAAGGATTATGCGCTCGCCGCCGAAACCGGCAGAGAGGTTATCAAAAACGGCGAATATACGGTAAACGAGGACGGCACCTATACCTACCGCTACGACACGTATTACGGCGTGGGCTTCGGCAAGTATAAGACCATCTCCGCGGACGAATTCAAGGCAATTCAGGAATATCAGAACCGAACCGGCAGGCAGGTGCTCTATCCGGTGGTCAAGGTTTCTGACAGACCGAGCCTTGAAAAGAACAAGTATGACGCCAACATCTACTATAAAATGGAAAACAGCAAGGCCTCTGTCGTTAAGCCCAAGCTGGACAAGGAGGGCAACATCCAGCCCAACTACTGGAAGTATGAGGACGGGAAGGCTAGTTCCTCCATTCCGGAGTATAATTCCCTGCGCCTCGAGGGCGAGAACGGCATTGAAGAGAACGGCAAGACCTATTACTACGCCTACGGTCGAAAGATCGACGGCGGTATTGAGGTCAGAGTCGAATATTACGAATATTATATCTATCGTCATACCGAGGTGCTGAAGGACGGCATCACGGAGCCTACCTTCCTGTTCGGAACCACGCAGACCGGAAAGGACATCTTCGCCTGCCTTGCCTACGGCGCGCGATTCTCCTTCGTGTTTGCGACGATCGTCGCCATCGTCAACTTCCTTTTCGGCGTGACCTGGGGCTCCATTGCCGGCTACAGCGGCGGAAGGATTGACCTGTTCATGGAGCGTTTTTCCGAGATTCTGGGCGCAGTGCCTACCATGATCGTAATTACGCTTTTGAAGTACCACATGGGCTCTTCCAGTCAGGCGTTGGTTTTGTTTATAGCATTCTTCGCCACAGGCTGGATTGGCATGGCGGGAACCACCCGCATGCAGTTCTACCGCTTCAAGAACCAGGAGTACGTGCTGGCGGCAAGAACACTGGGCGCGAAGGATTCCAGAATTATGTTTAAGCATATTCTCCCCAATGCCCTCGGTACCATTGTTACCAGCGTCGCACTGGTCATTCCCGCGATGATTTACTCGGAAACCAGTCTTTCCTATCTGGGCATCATCAATCTGGAGGCAGGCAACACCACCTCGGTCGGTACGCTGATTGCGGCCGGTCAGCAGTCCATCATGGCCAATGCCGGCTATGTGGCGCTGTTCCCCTGCCTGTTCCTGATTCTTATGATGCTTAGCTTCAACCTGTTCGGCAACGGATTGCGCGACGCGTTCAATCCTTCTCTGAGAGGAACGGAGGATTAAGAATGAACAAAGAGATAAAGCTGTCTGTAAACGATCTTAAAATCTCCTTCCGTACAGACGGAGGCAAGGTGCAGGCCGTGCGCGACATTTCCTTCGATCTCTACAAGGGAGAGACGCTGGCTATCGTCGGCGAGTCCGGCTCCGGTAAGTCCGTTACGTCGAAGGCCATCATGGGTATCTCCGCCGGAAACTCCATCTACGAGGGCGGCGAGATTCTCTATGACGGGCAGGATTTGACCCGCATTCCCGAGGAGGAAATGCACAAGCTGCGCGGCGACAAGATTGCCATGATCTTCCAGGATCCGCTGTCCTCGCTGAACCCCATCATGCGAATTGGCAAGCAGATCACCGAGGCCATGCTGCTCAAGAACAAGGCGAGCCGCAAGGAGGGGCGCGCGACCTTCAACAAGACGCTGGCGGTGCTGTCCCAGACGATTAAGAAGGCGCTGGCCGAAAAGCCCATAGAGGGCGTTTCCGACGCGGATGTTGACAAATACATCAAGACCTTTGATAATTTCAACATTCAGGCCATCAAGCTTGAAAACAGCTACAACGACTCCCGCACCGCAGCGGAGGAAATGATCGCAGCCATCGAAGATCTGCTGTTCATGACCGAGAACAAGCGGAAGGTGGACGTGGCGGGCGCGCTGGGCTCCATTAGAACCAAGCTGCGGGCAATCAAAGACAGATACTTCATTTCCGGCCTTGCGGGCACACTGAAGGAGCATCTGTCCGCCGTGGAAAACACCAAAAGGAAGCAGGGAAGCGGCGCATCCAAAAACGAGGCGTCCCCCGAAACGGTGGAGGTGCTGAAGGCACTTAAAAAGACCGCGCAGGAGATGCTTGAGCGGTCGCAGTATAACTTCTTCCGCATCGGCTACTATGCCTACAAGCATCCCGGCACCGATCTGAGCCATATGCCCGCCGATGAGGCGAACGAGATGTGCCTGAAGTTCTTGGACGAGGACTTTATGAATTCCTTCATGGTGCTCGTCAGGCTTGCCGTGCAGTATTCCAACGACAAATGCGTTGCGGATAAGAGGCTTGCGGTCGAGAAGCTCAAGGGCGCCATCGAATTCTTCCGCGCCGGCATGTTTACCGCGCAGGCGGCCGAGAATCTCTGCAAGCAGGTGAACGAAAGCGTTGTCGCGGCCATCGACCCGCTCGCCATCGTCAAGGATAACGTGGCCTACACCTTCGGCACTACCATTGATAAGGAAGTGAAGAAATACTTCTTCTTTATCAAGAACAATGCCAAGGAGGAGGCGCGCTTTGCCCGTCAGACCGCGCAGTATGAGGCGCTGATTGCCAAGGGCAAGAAGGTGAGCTGGAAGGTCGTTCCGAAGTCCGTCAACGACCCGCAGGAGCAGATCGAGAGCATCGTTTCCGTACTCTCCCGCGTCCGCAGCAAGTTTGAGGCGGATATTGCCGCCGCCGATCGCTTTGACGCCAACCAGCATTGTCTGGATACCATTGACTTCCTCAAGGGAAAGGCGTCTCAGGTCGTGTATACGCTGACCAAGCGGATTGCCAAGGAGAAGGCCATTAAGCTGATGGAGGAGGTTGGCATTCCG
>CAZMGO010000026.1:0-22134 GCA_964565845.1 uncultured Oscillospiraceae bacterium
CCAGACACGGCGCGCAGAGGGAGGCTTCAATTATGACTATGGAAGGCTACTGGGCACAGCATCGCGAATCGTTTCTGGCTTCCGCGCGGCAGGCGCAGGACGATCAGCAGCTTTTATCCTGCTATCGGATGCTGATGGAGCAGATGAAAATGGAGGCGCTGGCTCAATTTCCGCATGAGGATGTACTGCGGCAGCAGACTGCGCTTTTGTTTTATGAGGCCATGCAGGGCGCGGAGATGCTGCTTGCGAAGGGCGAACCCGTTGTTGTGAAGGGGAAGGAGAAGGCGGAGCCGCGCGTGGGCGCGCGTCTGCCGGCGCTGCTGAAAAGGCCGGAAACGAGCTATGTGATTTTGGGCGCGGGTCTGGTGCTGAGCGTGCTGAGCGGCAGAGGCTGCTGGCAGTTTGCGCCGCTGTTTGCGGCGGCCGTGATGCTGTTGGAGCTGAAAAGACGCGACGCGGGCGGCGCGGACGACACGGACAGCCGGGCGGTATCGCCGCTGCGCGTGGAGTATCTGGACGGCTTTATTGGCCGTCAGGCGAAGCTGCTGGATCAGCACATCGCGGATTTGCGGCCGCTTTTGCAGGACTCGCTTTCGCCGGTGCGGGAGGCCTCGCTGGAGTCGAGCGCGCAGCAGCTGTGCCAGTATGTGTGGGCATGTGCCAACGGCGGGTATCCCGCGGAAACCGCGCTGGACGCGGCGCAAAGAACCCTGCGGCAGAATGACATGAATTGGCTGGAGTATACGCCTGAAAAGCGGGCGTGGTTTGATGTGATGCCTACGCAGCGGAAATCGTGCATGGTATATCCTGCGATTTGCAGCCTCAGCGACGGCACGCTGGTGCGCAAGGGGCAATATATTGAATGCGTACAAAGGCAGGAAGAGGAGAAACAAAAATGAACTACATGGGCATTGACATCGGCGACGGAGAAAGCTGCGTTTGTCTGCTGTCCTCCGTCAGCCAGATAGAGCCTCGCCCCGTGACGGTGACGGGACGCAAGAGCTTTCTTTCGGCCGTTGCGAAAACCAAGAGCGGACAGGCAATCATTGGAATGGATGCGGTGGGCGGACAGGTTGAGCAGGGACTGTCCGTGCGCTTTAAGTCGCGTTTTTTGAGCGGCAAGGATGGCGCGCGGGAGGACATGCGCCTGTTTTTGAGCGGAATTTATCAGGCGCTTCAGGATGCGGACGCGCTTCAGGACGTCGGCCGCATCGTTGTCGGCTGCCCCGCCGGCTGGAATGAGAAGGCAAGAAAGCAGTACAAGGAAATGATTCAGGCTGTCGGGTTCGATTCCGTACATCTCGTGTCGGAGTCGCGCGCGGCTTTTTTATATGCCAAGTACGCCAGAAGCATACAAATGGATCCCGCGCTGATTGAGGAAAGCGCGCTGGTAATCGACATTGGCTCCTCTACGCTGGATTTTGCCTATATCGTGCATGGACGCGAAACGAACGTAGGCACCTTCGGCGACGTATATCTGGGCGCGGGCGCGATTGACGAGGCGCTTCTGGATGCGGCGGTCAGGCAATCGCCCGAGCGGGCGGCAATTGAAAAAACGTTCGCCGCGGCGCCGCAGTGGCGCGCGCACTGTCTGCTGGCTGCGCGCCGGCTGAAGGAGGAGTATTTCACGCGGCAGGCGAAGGGCGAGAAAAACATAAGCTGTCGGGAAACGCTGACGCTGATGTACGATGCGCCCCTTACGCTGCGTCTGCTGGTAACCGACGTGCTGATGTGGAGCGTTATCAACCTGAAAATTCAGGCGCTGAACGGAATGAGCTTTTACGACATGCTGGAAAAGGCGCTCAAGCACGCCTATGAGCAGACGAAGGAGCCTTTGCCGCAGCTGGTGCTGCTGACGGGCGGCGCGTCGCGCATGCTGTTTTTCCAGCAGCTATGCAGGGACAGGTTCCCGGATGCGCATTTTGTTTTGTGCGAGGAGCCGGAGTTTTCCATCGCAAAGGGGCTGGCGTATTCCGCGCGCGTGGACGAGGGTCTTCACGCGTTCAATCGGGCGATTGAGAAATATCTGCATGGCAATGAGATTCATAAGGCCGTGACCGGTCGTATGGACGAGCTGATTAACGAAAGCTCCGCCTGCATGGCGGACATTGGCGTTGAGGAAGCGAAACGGCATTTTTCCGCGTGGCGCGAGGGACGGTACAATACCATCCGCGATATGAATGCGGCCTTGAGCAAGGCGGTGGCGGCGCGAATCAACCGCCGGGAAGCGACCGAGGCGCTGGAAAGCGTTTTGCAAAATGAAATCAACGAAATCTGCGCGGCTCTGCAGCCGCAGATTGACGAGCTTTGCAAGCAATACGGCGTCGCGTGCAGCCAGATGCAGCTGGCTGGGCTGAAGGAAATGCCCGGCAGCACGGGCGCAGGGCTGGAGCTGCACGGCGATACGGCATTCCTTACCACGAGCATGCAGGTGCTGATTACCGGCGTGGTCGCGACGGTGCTGCTGCTGATTCCGGGCGGCGGCGTTGTGGATTTGATTATGATTGCGGGTACGGCGGTTGCGGCCTGCTTTGGACGCAATCTGCTGGATAATGCGCTTGCGACCATGCAGATTCCGCAGTTTCTTCGCAAAAGGCTGTCGGCGGACAAAATCTTTAATGCCCGTTTTTATCAGCAGCTGCGCGATTCCTTCAAGGACAGGCTTACGAGCGACGGCGCGTTTCAGACGCAGGTATCCGGGAATATTGAGGCGTGCCTTACGGATTATGTGAGCCGCATGGCACAGAAAACGGAAATAGCGATTACATATGGAGATGAAAAGCCGTGACACAGGGAACGACGCAGGAAAAAATGGATGCCTTTGCCCAGCTGACGATGCTGCGCAGCATGATTGCGGCCGTCGCGCCGGAGGATGGCGAGCTGGCCGTAATTGACAACTTGATGACCAAGCTGCGCTCACGCCAGTATACCGTTGCGGTGATCGGCGAGTTTAACCGCGGAAAGTCCAGCCTGATTAACGCGCTGCTGGGCGTAAGCGTGCTGCCGGCGGACGTGATTCCCACCACCGCCACAATCAACCGGGTGGTATACAGCACCGAGCCGTACGCCAAGCTGCACATGCACGGCGGGAAGGAAGAGACGATACCGCTGGCGATGCTGGTGGGTCGGGTGACAAAGCTGAGTGAGGAGGCTGCAAGCGCGGCACAGCGCGTGAGGGAGGCGGAGATTGGCTATCCCACCGTCTTTTGCCAGAACAACGTGGCCATTCTGGATACGCCCGGTCTGAACGAAACCGAGGAAATGGACGCGCTGACGCTTGAGAGCGCGGCGCAGGCAGACGCGCTGATTTACACGATTCACGCGCTGTACCCCTTCGGCATCAGCGAGGCGAAGGCCGTATGTCGTTTGCTGGAGTGCCCCAATATTCGCCATATACTGTTTACCGTCGGGTTTATCGATACAATTCCGCCGGAGGACCGCGAGCGGTGTCTGCAGAAGATACAAAAGCGCATCATCAAGCTGACCAATCAGCTGATTGAGGAAAACGAGGCGCTTTCCGAGGCGGATGCGCAGCGCTGCGGGCGAATCGTTCGGGAGGCGGCGGTGCTGGGCGTTTCGGCGAAAATGGCGCTGGATTCCTTTGTGAACGGCAGCGTGGAGCAGCTTCGCGCCTCCGGCATTGAGGTGTATAAAAAGGCGCTGATGGCGCGGCTGACGGCACAGCAGGATGAGTGGGTGGCCTGTGAAATTCGACCCTATCTGGAGCAGCAGATGACTGCCGCGTTCGATGCGGCGGCAGAGCGCAGCCTCGGCGCAATGGACGAGCGCATCCGGCTGGCGCAGAATAAGCTGGAGCACGCGAGTACGTGCCTGCTCTCTCTTAAGATGGGGGTCGAAGCGGAAACCGCAAGATGCCGGCAGCAGGTAAAGCAGGCGCTGGACTCCGGCGGGTATACCGCGCAGCGGCTGTACAAAATCATTGAAAAAACGCAGAGGGAGGAGGCCGTACAGGCAAGAAAGCGGCTGTCGGATTCGTTTTATCGCAGCGAGCAGAGCGGCGTTGGCGGCTGGCTGAAGCGCAAGGCCAAGGAGATGAACATCTACCGCGAGAAAAGCGATCCCCAGATTCGCGGGATTGAAAGCGGGTTTTCATGGGCTAAGCGGGAAATCTGGGCGAGCTGGCTGCCTGAAATCAACGAGCTGGCATGGCCGCTGTATCAGGAGCATGCGGAAGCCATATACGAGATGGTGCAGACCATAGAGAACGATCTTCGCAGTGCGGCAAAGCAGATTGGCGGCGAGGCAAGCGATTCCCTGCAGGAGCTTACGATAAAATCGCCATCCAATGACATTGCGCTGCTGAAGGCACAGCAGATGGAGGCGCTGCAGGCCATGCAGCCCGGGCTGATTACGGTAGGCGCGGTTGAAAACACCATGCGCAGGCTGGCCAATGAGCTTTATGCGAAGCTGGAGCAGCTGATAAACGCGGAAATCAATGCGCGAACCAAGGCTCGAACGGAGAACGCCGACGTCAGAGGATATGCCGTGCTGCAGCGGCTGCAGGTTCAGCTTGACGCGCTGCGCAAGGAACGCGGGGATTTGCGGGAGCGCATCGACTCCACGCGGGCAATTCTGCTGGGAGTGCAAAAGCCCGCGGAGGAAGAGGCGCAAACGGCTCAAACGGAGGATGTGCATGCGGAGCATGCAGAGGAATAAAGGAGGAATACGATGGACATCATCAGCTACAAGAAAACCGCAACTGAGCTTGCGCAGGATTTGGCGAAGCTGGAGGTATACGCAAAGGACCTTGAAATGGAAAGCTCTCAGGCAACGCTGCACGAGCTGAACGAGCGCATTAAAAACGATCGTTTCAATCTGGCTGTTTTGGGCGAGTTCCGCCGCGGAAAGAGCACGCTGATCAACGCGCTGCTGCGCACGCCCGTGCTGCCCTCGGACATCGTGCCCACCACGGCGTCCGTCAACCGCATTACCTACGACGCGCAGGCACACGCAAAGGTGGAATATTTTGACGGCACGTCAAAGGAGATTCCTCTGGAGGAGCTGGAGGCCTACGCCACGCAGGACGGCGACAAAAGCGAGAACGTGCGCGAGGTAACGGTGTGGTATCCCACGGTGTATTGCTCCAATAACGTGGATATTTACGACACGCCGGGCTTAAACGACAGTGATAGAATGAATCAAGCGACCATGGACGTCATCTGGCGCATGGACGTAGCCATCTTTACCCTGTCCGCCAACGTGAATTTCTCCATGTCCGAGTGCGAGTTCATCGGCGAAAAGCTGCTTACCTCCAACATTGGCCGCGTTGTCTTTGTTGTTACCCGCATGGGCGAGTATACGCCGCAGCAGCAGGAGAAAATTCTCAACTCCATCCGCACGCGCATTGAGGAGCTGGTGCTGAACAAGGCGAAGCGGGTTTTGTCGGACAGGCCGGAGGAGCTGGAGGCGTTTGAGCGGAAGCTGGGCGATATTCAGATTTTCGGCGTGGACTCGGTCATGGCGCTTGAGGCGCGCAAGAATTATGACGCGGCGCTGCTTGAAAAAAGCGGCTTCCCGGCCTTTGAGCGGGCGATTGACGGGCTGCTTACCAACGAGCGCGGCCGCGTGATGCTTGAAAGGCAGTCCTCCGCAATCATGAAATCGGCCAACGACGTGTTCAACGTCATTCAGGCGAGGATGAGCCCGCTCACGATGGATGAAAACGAATTTGCCGAAAAGTGTGAAAACGCGGACAAGCAGATCAAAAGCATTCAGGAAACCATGAACAGCGAGCTGGATCGGCTGAGTGAGGCGGAAGCGCAGATCAAGGAGCGGGTTCGCGGCGAATGGGACGGCTACGTCGATGAAATCAAGCAGGAAATCAAAAAGGCGGCGGACAGCCTGACCATTGGGAAAAGGGATATCCTTACGCCCAATGCGAAAAAAGCGTTTTGCGAAAAAGCGTGGGAGACGCAGATTGCGCCGGCCATTTCCCGCTGCCTGCAGGTGTACAGCGAGAAGATTCAAAACAGCGTCAGCGAGGCCGTCGGAAAGGAATGCGAAAAGCTGGACTCCTACGAGAAGCAGGTTTCCGAGCAGATGCAGGCGTTTACGCAGATGTTTGTGCCCGTCAACGCCAATCAGAATAACGTGAAAGGGCAAATCTATTCCTTCCTTGCACTGGGCTTGGGCGGGAGAGTAGGATATACTCATGCGGGTGTAAAGGGCGCGATCGTCGGCGGATTGAGCGGAACGGCTGCAACCTTCGCCGCGTCGTTTGCACTTACCTTTGTGGCTGCCGCACTGGGTATGACCATTACTGCGCCGGTTACGCTGGCTATTACGGCGGTTGCGGCGGTGGCGAATTTCTTTACAAGCAAGAAGGTGACGCAGCATCTGTTCTGGCGCCAGATCACTCAGGACCTGCGCGATGAAATGACGGATATGGCCTGCAAGCAGCTGGATACGATGCTCGTGGAAACCAATTTCGCCCGTCAGGTAGAGGACTACGTGGGTGAGGTGTTTGCAGCAATTAAAAAGGAGCTGACCACAAGCACCAGCGCGACCCTGCAGGATATGCAGAAGACCCTGCTGACGACCCGTGAAAACTTTGCGGCGGAAAAGGCGCAGATTGAGCAGAAGGCGCAAACCTATACGGCGATTCTGGAAAGCCTGTCCGAGATTATTGACCGCACCGCAAACGTACGCCGGAGCTACGGACTGGACAGAATTGCCGGAGAGGCAGAGGCGGACGCGCAGTAAGGCACGCGGAGGGGGAAAGCCATGAAAAACCAGAGCTACGAGGAAATCGTTTCCAATTATAAGCGCGCGCACAACAAAAAGCTGCTGATATGGCTGGCCGGGACGCTTCTCGGCCTTGCGCTGTCCGCGACGGGCGTGGGCGCGGTGCTTTGCGTCGTTTGCCTGATTCTGCTGATTGTGGAGCTGGGACGTCGGGCGTCGGTGACGAAAATGCGAAATGCTTCGCTGGAGGCACTGCGCGCACGCGGGGAAATGGAGCGGGCCATGGCGGATATTGCTTCCGCCGCCCAGCTGCAGCTGGATGGTCTGACCTACGCCTGCACGCCAAGCTGGTTCTGCACGGGCTACGGCGCAATCTACCCCGTGCGGGAAATCGCGTGGGTTTTCCCCTTTACGCATACGGTGAAGTATATGCTGATTCCCGTGCTTAAAATGCATCGGTGCAAAATGCTCACCCTTGACGGCAGGGAGCTGGTGGCCTTTTACGGCACGGCGCACGACAAATCGGCGTTTGAACGGCTTTTAGAGATGCTGCGCAGCGTGAACCCGCAGCTGCAAATCGGTCATTCGCCGGAGGAGGCGCAGCTGTATGAGCAGCGAGTGAAGCTTCATACGATGCAGAAGGAGGAAAACTCGTGAAACCGATCTTTTACGTTTTGATCCTCTCAGTTCTCGGCGGCATAGCCACGCTGGTGGAGAAGCTGCGCAATGAGCGCTTTCAAAATGGGCCGAAGGCGCAGGAGATGGAGGAAAAACTGCGGGTATTTGAAAAGCAGGCGCTTGCGGCGGATGAAACGCTGGTGCTGTCGGACTATTCACCCCGCCAAAAGACATTTGTTGTGCTGTCAGACAGCAAAATTCATGGCTGGAGGCAGAAGAAGAAGACATCCGTACACTTTGACATCCCCTATGCTGACGTGAAAAAATGCAAGCTTATGGACATTATGGGAAACAAGGTGGAGCCGAACGGGGACGTGATGAACATCCATCTGAAAACGTATGCCGGAAAAGCGTACACGCTGTTCGGTTTTCCCAAGGCGACGCAAATCGCGCGCGAGCTGGATGCGCACGGTCTGCTGAAAAGCAGACGAGGCAGAAAATAGACGCGGCAAACAAACTGCCGCCGGGAAGCATGGCGCAGCCGTCAAGGAGAACGGCTGCGCCGCTTGCATTTCGTTCCGCGGAGCGGCTCCAAAGGAGAGCGGTACGGCCTTGCCCGGCGGCGGAAATGGCGCGGCCACGAGCCGCCAAGGAAAGAGACGGCTGCATTTCGTTTTGCAGAACGGTTCTAAAGCAGACAGACGCGGCCTTGCACAATGGTGGAAATGTGCGCGGCAGCGAGCCGCAGGGGGAAACGCGGCGTAACCGTCAAGGAGAGCGGCTGCGCCGCTTGCATTTCGTTCCGCAGAACGGTTCCAAAGCAGACAGGCACGGCCTTGCCCGATAGTGGAAATGGGCGAGACGGCGGAAGGGCTACATTTCCGCAGCGTCGGCCTTCATTTCCGTGAGCCTCCATGCGCCGTCCCGCAGGATGGCCTCATAGTAGACGGGCACGGCCTCTGCCAGCGCCGGGTGAAGCGGACGAATGGCCGCAACGGCGCGGCGGCCGTCCGGCGGCGCGAAGCGAAGCAGCGCCGTGCTGCCGGTGGAGCGCGCAGTCTGCCGCGCGGAATCCGCCATTTGCGCGCCGTCGTCAAAATACGCCGCGGCCATTTCGTCAAGGCCAAGCTGCACGCATTCCAACGCGGCGCGTGCGCAGTCCGCCGGGTTCGTCGCGAGGAACTCGCCGGACGGGTTTGGCACGAGCTCCGGTGTCTCCGGCTCAAACCGTCCGCCCGTATTGCGCCATACGGTGCGCCGCATGTGCCCCGCCAGATCCCCCACGCGCTCCGCCACGGCGATGCGCCCGCCTCCCAGAAAGGTGATTTCGTCGCCCGTGACGCGCAGGCGCTCCCTGCCTGTTTCCGCGTCCAGCGCAACCACGAACCGCCCGCCCTCGCGCGCGCCGGAAACGTAGAAAAGCCCGTCGCCCTCCGCCAAAGCCGGCTCGTGCGCGCCGTCCGGAAGCTCAATCGTCAGCGGGCGCCCCGCCTCCTCGATGAAAAGCGTCGTTTTCTCGCCCCGCGTCGTCAGGCGCAGCGCGCGTCCCGCGCCGGTGAGCCGTGTTTCCTCCTGCGCCGCGGGATATACGCGGTCGGGCGTAAGCTCCAGCTCCGTAACCCCAAACGGCCACGCTACGGCGCTCACGCCCCGCAGCCCGTCAAACGATGCCGGTACGGGTCGCCCCGCCGAAAACACGAACCGGCGCGCCATCGAAAGATATCCCGGAACAAGCGGCTGAAATTGCAGATAAATTGCGCCGTACGGCCCAATCGGCCGAAGCAGGGGCGCGTCCGGCCGCACCTCGCCCCAGAACCCTCCGTTCACCGACACGATTCCCTCCACCGCAGAGCCAAGCAGGATCATCGGCTGCATACGTCGCCCTCCCTTTTCCTCAAGCGTATGCGGCGAAACGTAAATATATTTCGGCAGTATTACAAAATAGTTGCATTACTAATGGATGTGTGATATAATTTCCTCAGCAAAGCTGTTTTTTGTACTACGGAAAGGTGATTTTGTATATGACTCGTTTGGAAATGGTGGAAAAAATTCGCGAGAAGACCGGTGTTACCTATGACGAAGCGCGCACGGCGCTGGAGGACGCCAACTGGGACATGCTGGACGCCATCGTGGCGCTGGAGCACAAGGCCGCCGGTGCGCGGGAAGCGCAGAGTGAGCCCAAGCCGAAGGTGGAGACCGCGCGGGACGATACGCCGGCACTGAGAAGGCGCGTCGTGCGGCGCGCGAGCGCGGGCGAGCTGGGCGACAAGATCGCTTCCGTCGTGCGCTGGATCGGCGCGTTCATTCAGAGGATTGACGAAACGTGCGTCGAGGTGAGCCGCAAGGACGAAACGCTGTTCACGGTGTCGGTGCTGTTTGTCATCATGCTGTTTATCCTGAAGTGGTGGCTGCCGGTTCTGCTGGTCGTGGTCAGCCTTTTCACCGGCTATCGCTATCGCATCACGGGGAATTCCCTGATTGCGCGCGCGGCGAACGCCGCCAGCAGCAAGGCCAGCAGCAAGGCGGAGGAAATCAAGGAGCAGATGAACCAGCCGGAGGACGACTCTCAGCCGCAGGCGTAAATTTACACGCCCATGCTTGATTTCGCGGTGTGCGGTTTCTAAAATACCCGTAACGGTCACCGACCGCGGGCAATTCGTTCGCGGTCGATTTCTCCTACCCGGAGGCCGACCGCGCTTTTCGTTTTGAAAAGCAACCAACAAATCTGGAGAGGCGAATCATGGTTATATCGGAAGTCTATTATCGCGCGCGGAAAATGGGCCTGCGCGCCTATCATGCCTGCCTGCAGGCACATAAACAGCCCTACCTTCCCGTGCTGGACGAGGTTGTCCCGGACGAAAAATCGCTGACACGCGTTCCGCTGGGCATCGTTCAGATTCCGCTGGATCGCATCGTCGGCACGGCAACGCGCGCGCGCTCCAATGCGTTCGCACCAAACTTCATGCCGCTGCTGGAGCCGAACAGCGAATTTGCCATAAAATGGGTCAACCTGCATGAAAGCGTGATCGCCGACGGCATGCGCCAGCCAATCACTGTGCTCGAATACATGAACGAGTATTATCTGGTGGAGGGCAACAAGCGCGTCAGCGTCATGAAATATCTGGATTCCGTGTTTGTGGAGGCCGAGGTCACGCGCCTGCTTCCCAAGCGCACGCGGGAAAACCGCGCCTATTTCGAATTCATTGATTTCGAGAAGGACAGCGGCCTCAACGCGATTCTCTTCACGCAGCCGGGCAAATACCGTGAGCTGATTGAGAAAACCGGCCACACGCCGGGCGTGAAATGGTCGAGCGAGGATCGGATGGATCTTCGCAGCGCCTATCTGTACTTTGGAAACGAATACAAGGCGGAATGCGGCGACAACCCGCCGATTCCCGTGGCGGACGCCTTCCTGCTCTATCTGAACGTGTTCAGCTATGAGGACGCGAAAACCAAGGCCTCCTCGGAAATCGCCGCCGACATTCGCCGCCTGAAGGACGATTTCGAGCGAGGCGTCACGTCGGAGTCCGTAAGTCTTATCATGGATCGCACCGAGGCGCGCGGCGGCGGCCTTTTCAGCTCGCTGTTCCGCCCGTCCAAGGTGAAGGCCGCCTTCATCTATCATCGACCCATTGAGGACTCCGGCTGGAATTACTGGCACGAGCTGGGGCGCATCAACTGCGAAAACGCGCTGGGAGACAAGCTGGAAACCACCGTGAGCGTCACCACCGCGCAGGAGCAGTTTGACGAGGAGATTGAGCGCCTGATTAAGGAGGGCAACCGCGTCATTTTCGCCACTTCGCCGCTGATGATGAACGCCTGCGTGCGTCCGTCGCTGGAGCATCCGGACGTCGGCATCCTGTGCTGCTCGCTTCTGTCGCCCTCACATCACGTGCGCAGCTATTACCTGCGCACCTACGAGGCCAAGTTCCTGATCGGCATGATCGCCGGCATGATGGCGGAGAACGACAAAATCGGCTATATCGCCGATTATCCCATCTACGGCGCGCCCGCGTCGATCAATGCCTTCGCCATCGGTGCGCGCATGGTGAACCCGCGCGCAAAGGTCTATCTGCAATGGTCTACGCGCAGGGACTTTGACCCGGCGCATCCGTTTGCGGACGATTCCATCCGCGTGATTTCGAACCGCGACATCAACGCCCCGCGCTATTCCTCCATGGAATACGGTCTTTACGCGCTGAAGGACGGCGGCATGACCAATCTTGCCATACCGGTGCTGGACTGGAGCAAGTTTTACCAGACGGTGATCGAGAGCGTACTCGCCGGTACCTTCAACGACGACCACGAGGGCCCGAGCGCGCTGGACTACTGGTGGGGCATGAGCTCGGACGCGCTGGACGTGGTGCTGTCCTCCCGCTTCGACCCGCATGCGGGGCGGCTGATTCACGCCACGCAGTCGGGCATACAGTCCGACGTGCTGTGGCCGTTTGAGGGAGAGATTCGTGCGCAGGACGGCCGCCTCTGCTGCGGCCGCGAGGATCGCCTCACCCCCGCGCAGATTCTGCTGATGGACTATCTGGTGGACAACGTGGTGGGCGACATGCCCAAAATGGAAGAGCTGAAGGAAAATGCGCGCCCGCTCGTGGACACACTGGGATTGGGCTGCACCCTGAAACCCGATCTCTCGGAGATCAGCTGGAAATTTAACGGATGATAGGGCGGGATGAACATGCGCGTGCTGGCCATCGCGGACGTAGCGGACAAGCGTTTATGGGACATGCTGGACAGAAGGCTTCTGGAGGGCGTGGAGCTGGTGCTTTCCTGCGGGGATCTTCCCGCGGATTACCTGTCGTTTCTCACCTGCTTTACCCGCGCGCCAATTCTCTATGTGCACGGGAACCATGACGAGCGCTATTTCAGCAAGCCGCCCGAGGGCTGCGACTGCGCCGAGGACACGATTATCAACGTCGGCGGCGTGCGCGTGCTGGGGCTTGGCGGCTCCATGCGCTACCGCGAAAGCGCGTGCATGTATACCGAGAATGAGATGAAGGCGCGCGTCCGCCGCCTCCATTGGAAGCTTCGCAAGAGCGGCGGCTTCGACGTGCTCCTCACCCACGCGCCCGCGCTGGGCATTGGCGACGGCGACAACCTCCCGCATCGCGGCTTCCAGTGCTTCGTCGACCTGATGGATAAATATCATCCGCAGGTCATGGTGCACGGTCATATGCATCCCGAATACGCCGCCGCCAAATTCCAGCGCGAATTCCTTCGCGGCGAAACCCGCATCATCAACGCCAACCAGCGCGTCTACTTCGACGTCGAGCCTCGCGGGAAAATCAAGCCCACATAGCAAGCATCCCTCCGCACTCCGATATGGAGCCTGCGGAGGGATGCTTTTATCGATGCAGTCGGGTTTGGTTCGCAAATCGTGCCCGTCACGGGCAGCAGAGGATATAGGCGTATGGCTCCAGCGTAAGGAAGGCCGGCTGGTATCCGACGACGGCGGCGCAGTTGGGGTACCAGTTCAGCACCAGCACATGGTCTGCAACGATCAGCGCATAGCTCCAGCCCGCCTCGTCGCTGCCCTCCTGCAGATACAGCGCTGCGCCGTAATCGAGAAGCTGACGAAGATAGAGCTGGAAGGCGTCGAGTGATACGTTGGTATCCCAACGGGTCAGAGTTCCCGAAATCGCGCCGTCCGATTCACCGCTTATGGAATAAAAGGAGGTTTCCGGTTCGAGCCAGTCGGCAGGCAGCGGCACCATGGCGGGCATATCCTCAAGGATAACCGCGTCGGCCTTCAATGCGTCCAGATCGCCGTCCTGTACGCGCTGAACGAACTGGTCGGTTGAGTAGGAATCCTGACCGAGAACCTTCGAGGCGCGGCTGGTGAGCTCCGTGTATTCGTCCAGCAGCCGCGCGGTGGCGGAAATCAGTGTATCGCCATTCGATTCCCATGCGCCCTGATAGCCTCCGATTACGGGATAGCGCTGCGCCAGCGTCTGCCAGAAGGTGAGAGCCGCCTCGTGATTCGCCACGGGCAGAAGCAGCACGTTTATCAGGAAGCATTCATACCGGGCGTCCAGCTCCAGACGCTGCCGATCCAGCGCGACCCATTCCGCGAAGGATTCCAGCGTGCCGCGCTGCAGAAGCACCTGATTCAGCAGAAGCTCATATTGATTCATTTTGTCGAAGGCCGCGGAAAGCGAGGAGGGAAGCTTGTTCAGCTCGATTTCGAGAGCGTCCGTTTCGACGCCCATGCGCAGCAGCGCCAAAAGCTCGGATTCCGACAGGGACAGCTCGGGCACCGACAGCTCCGCAAGCTGTCCCTGTGCCTGATCGCTGGCGATGCGCGCGGAAAGCAGGCTGGCATAGCTGCGCTGGTCGCAGAAGGCCTGAGCGTATGAAATCGCGTCTGCGCGGATGGCAAGCAGCGACTCGGTGCACGCCAGATACGCATCCAATTGCGCAAGCAGCGGCTGCACGGCGTCGGCAGTGTCGGCCATCGCCGTGCATGCGCCCGTCAGCATGGCGAGAACCATGCACAGGCAGAGCATCCGTTTAATCAAGTGAATCTCCTCCCGATTCCTGAATCTCCGGGGCGTACATCACGCTCAGCCGGTTCAGCCCATCCTGCGCCAGCCGCCGCGTTTCATACGCCTTGGTCAGCGCGTAGGCAAGCCCGCGCGAGGTGTCCACCGTGCGGCTTTCCTGCGCGGCGGGAAGCGACAGCATGCCCGTGTCATAGGTCAGACGCTGCGATTCGCTCATCCCCGCCGTGTGGGGCGCGGCGGCGGAGCGCTCAAGCAGCCACGCGATGTCCGCGTCCGCCTCCAGCAGCGGAAGCAGCGCGGAGGAAAACTCATCCTCCGTCGTTCGGGTCTCTCCGCGACAGACGAGCTGATAGGCCAGAATATAGCGCGCATACTCCGCTTGGCGCTCCCCGGGCAGCGCCAGCAGCTTCTCCGCGCTGTCAAAATCGAGCGGCTGCCCCGACCATGGGATGACGTCCGCATCCGACTCCGTCAGGCTGCGCAGGGCCAGCCGGGTGGTTTGCGAGACCGGCGCGGAAAGCTGCGCGATTTGCTGGGCGCAGGCCTCGGGCGTCGTCTGTCCGCGCAGCATGCCGGTCATGGCCTCGTATTGAAGTCCGCAGTTGATGTATTGCACGGTGAGCGCGTCGATCACGGCGGTGCTCATGCCGCGATCATAGGGCTGCGGCTTCAGCCAGAGCTCGTAGGCGAGCAGCCCCATGCAGGCGAGCACCAGAGCCGTTGCCGCCGCAAGCAGCCCCGCGCGCGTCCGCTGCGTCCGGATTCGCCGCTCGTTTGCCTCCGCCAGCGCAATCAGGTGCTCCTGCAGAATCTGGTGGAGAATGCGATAGCCTCCGTCCTCGTCCCGCACCAGCAGACCCAGCTGCCACCATAGCGTGCGCTGAACGATTTCGCCAAACCATGCCTCTGCGCTTTGCGCGCCCTCTCCGAGAGCCTCCCGACTGTGACCGATCCATTCCGGGAACGCACGAGCCAGCGCCTTGCCGCGAAGAATTCGATGGCAGCGCCGGA
The DNA here is from genome assembly GCA_964565845.1 of uncultured Oscillospiraceae bacterium. Taxonomy (GTDB): domain Bacteria; phylum Bacillota; class Clostridia; order Christensenellales; family Aristaeellaceae; genus SFHK01. The sequence continues at coordinate 14,850 of CAZMGO010000026.1, forward strand.
TGACGGGATAGAGCGCCTGATTGTCCAGCGGGCATCCCCTCCGGCGGATTTCCTGCGCAATGGCCGGAAGCACCAGCCGAACGGCGGTCTCCACCCGATAATCGACGGCGTTTTCCGAATCGGCGGCGGCCTTTTGGCACAGCGCGTTCAGGTAGCCGTTGATCAGCTCCGTTCTCGTTTGGCACCGCACCTGCCCGCCTGCGCTGTCCGCTGTTTGAATGAACAGGGACAGCATCATGGGCGTGCGCAGCAGGCTGCGCATATCGGCGCTTTCGGGCTGCAGAAGCCCGTGTGCGCGCAGCGCCTCGGCGACGTCGTCCGCCTCAAGCGGAACCATGGTCGCCTTGGGCAGGGTCAGAGCCTCCGGCACGGAGCGGGTGGCGATCAGCATGCGCAGTGCGCTGCAGCCGGACAGGCGGCGGATTTCCTCTAACAGCGCCGAAGGGTCGCCCGCAGCCTCATTCAGCCCGTCCAGCAGCAGAAGCAGCCGAGTCTGCGGGTCGTGCGCCCGCTTCTGCGCGGGATTCAAAAGCGAGAGGAGCGCGTGCCGCGCGTCCTCCATGGTCTGCGTTTTCGAATCGAAGCGCAGCATCTGAAGGATGTGATCCAGAATAGAGCTGCCCTCTCCCGGGCGGATTCCCATAAGAGGAATATACATGACCGCCGGAGCCGCAGGCGTGTAACGGCTCGTGCCATGCAGCGCCGAGCGCAGAAGCACGGTGGATTTGCCCATGCCGCCCTCGCCCACCAGCAGCGAGGACGCGCCGTTTTCGCCGATCAGCTCGTCCATCCATGCCTGCGCGGACATGGACATGCCGTCTTCCTTTTGAATTCGAAGCGGATACAGCCCGCCTTCGCGCTCCACATAGCGAAGCGACGGGTTTTGCCGCACCAAACGCTGTACGCTCCCGCGTCCGGCCTCCCACAGCGCGGCATGGGTGACGCCGACGCCGGCAATTCGCCGCTCCAGCTCCTCTAAATCCTGAAGCATTGCCGAGCAGGAGCGATAGCGTTTATCCGGCAGAACGCACAGGCCGCGGCGCAGGATGGCGGCAGCCTGCGCCTTTACCGTGGCGGGCGCGTTTCTGAGCAGTGGAGTGTCCGATACGTCCGGCGGTGTCTTGCGGCTGAGCTGCACCGTGGTGAGGGTGGTTCCCGTGAGCAGGGCGTAAAGGACGCAGGCCGCCGAAAAAAGGTCGGTATGCGGGCCGATGCGCTGTACCATGCCCATGCGAACCTCCGGCGCGGTAAAGCCCTCCTTCGCGCTGAAGTAAATGCCGCCCTGCTCGGACAGCTCCTCGATGCGATGCATGCTGTTGTAGTCGATCAGCATCACGCGCTCCAGCTCGCCCTGCCCGATCAGCAGCACGTTGTCCAGACTGACGTCCAGATGCAGAAAGCCCTGATCGTGCAGAACGGAAAGCGCCATAAGCAGCTTGCGCATGCGCGCAAGAAGCTGCGGCAGCGTCTGCGGCGCGCCGCTTTTCAGCTCTCTTTCCAGGCTGTGCCCGCCGGAATAATCCAGAAGCGTATACAGCGTCTGGTTCAGTGCGTGCGTATTCAGGTTCCCGCCAATCTGATCCGGATGCTGCGCCAGCATCTGAAGATGGATGCGGTTGCCCCGTTCAAAGCTGCGGCGGTGCAGCTCCCATACCTCGTCTCCCTGACTGTCGCGGCAAATGCCCTGCTGCTCGTCGCGCCAGATGTGCCCGCCCGGCTCATAGGGAAACAGCTCCTTAATCAGTACCCGGTGCACGAAACGCTCGTTTGTGGAATCGCGGTACTCTCCCTCATACACAATGGCGTTTGAGCCGCGCCCAACGGGCCCGACAATCGTGCACTCCATTCCCGGAAAGGGCAGACGCGCGCCCGGCTTCAATTCTGTCCGCCGATCCATTCAATCACCTCCGCTTTTCACTCATATCCTATCACATGAATGCGCGAGGTTTTGCATTTCGTTTCTTTGGCCTCAGCTTTCCGGCCTTGAGGCGGCGAATAACGCATCCACCACGTGGGTCAGGTGCTCGTTCAGGCCGTCCATTTCCTCGTCGCTTCCGTGGCTGGCCCGCATGCAGTAAAACACAAGCCAGTCGAAGGCGTTTCGCGGGTCGAGCAGGCGGAAGCCGCAGTCGGCCAGCATCTGGTTCATGCGCATAAGGGTGGAGCGGAACGCCGCGTCCGCGGATTCCTCCTCGGGCTCCTCGATTTCCGCGTCATAAAAGGCGTCGTCCGTCCATTCGTCCTCCAGGTCATCTCCGCTGTCCGTGGCCAAGAAGAGCAGAATCAGCACCTTGCGGTTTACGTCGGCCTTTCGGTTTTTCATGCGGGACAGGGTTATTTCGTCCGGCCAATCGGCCAGTATGCAGCGCCTTTTTTCGTCCATTCGCTTGCCCTCTCGGGTGGAGGGCAGCCTTCGATCCAGATATTCCTCGACGATTTCGCGGGTTGTATAGTGCCGCTCCGTTTCTCCATTGGAGGATTCCGGCGCATCCAGAAGCTGCAGCATGGAAAGGAAATGCTGGTAGGCAACGTTGTGCAGGCTGCCCAGCTTGCCGGCGGCGGCGCGCAGATAGTCGCGAAGCTCGTCCTCCGTGCGGCAGCGCTGCGCCTCCTGACGAATGAGGGGCGTGAAGCTTTCCGTCGTGCCGGCATCCGCCGCAGCGTCGGGCTTTACCCGCTCAAACAGCGCGACGGCCTCCGGATAGCGCATGCTTCTGTCCAGCGCAAACGCATAAACCAGATCCCGCGGCTCCCGCCAATGGATTCCCGCGTCACCGGCGGAGGCCAGAAACGCATCCGCCTGCGTCTCGCTCAGCTTAAGGATGAAGCACAGCTCCCACAGATCCTCCCGGCGGGTGGGCTGATATTTTCCGCTCAGCCAGTCGTGAACCTTCTTGCTCACGGAGCCTCTGACGCGGGAGGCATCGTTGGCGCACAGACCGTCCACCAGCCTCTCCTGCAGGCGGCCTTCGTCCGCATGGGCGGCCAGCACGTCTCGAAAGCTTCGAAGCTGCACGTGCTCCATCAGGGAGACGGTTGCCGACTGCGCGGTTAATCCGTCCATGGTTGCGGCGGTAAATGCGGCATTGGAAAGCGCGGTCATCGGCAGGTCTTCATATCCGTTCATATGTTTTCACCCTTTTTGACTGTTCTTGGGAAAAGCCCGGGCTTCGGTGCGCCGTGACGGGCCAATTTACCATAGCTCGATTTCGGCGATGCACACGCCGAATTTTGAATCGTCGTACTTGCTTCCTTTATATACGCTGTCTACATGAATGCGAACGCGGCTGCCCACGACGGGGGTTGGGAAGCAGACGGTTTGATAGCTGCGGTCGTCCTTCAGGGTATAGCTGGCAACGTATTGATCGTCCACGTACACGCTGAAGTCCCGCACGCGGGAGTTTTTCTGCCAATATGCGCTGTTCTTTTCCGTGATGCCCTTTCCGTTCACAATCGTAAGGCCGCTGAAAATGTAATCGTAGCCGTCGGTAACGGAGAGCTGAATCCATGCGTTTTCGTGCTCGCCCCACGCGTCCCACGAGGTGCTGTCCTTGCCGTCGATTACGCGGCTGGGATACACGGGCGGGTTGTTGTTTTCGAAGTACGAGCTGGCGGTCACGGCCAGATTTCCCGTGAGGGCGGAGATGGGCAGGCTGGTTTCGTGATATACGCGCCGTTCGCCCGGGGCAGCGGTGTAGCTCTTTCCATTGGCCACGATGGTGGTAAGGCTCGTTTGGCGGGTGCTCGTGGCGGCGCAAAGCCCTGCGGAGATGGGCATGCCGACGATTTTGCGCGTGTCGGCGTAGCCGCCGCTGCCGTCCGGATATTTGATGGTGTAGTTCACGTAGCCGCTGCCGTTTCCGAGGATGTCCACAAGGTAGCTGTTGGCAGGGTCGAGGCGCAGCACCTTGCGCTTGCCATTGCTTCCCTCCAGCTGCAGCGTGCCGAACGAGGTGCGGTTGTTGCTGCGGCTCAGCACCTCGCCGCCGTAGCTGATGGAAACGTCCGCGTCGCCCTCCAGCCAGATGATGATTTTGCCGGAGTCCAGAATGATTTCGGAGATGTCGGCGAAGATGAGGCCGAAGTCCTCCGCATTGTCAACCACGAAGTATTTGGTTCTGTCGCTGGCGATGGTGCGCAGCACGTTTTCGCACATTTGCCGCTCCGAATCCGAGAGGTTATGGAAGAAGCCGACGGTGTACACGTCCACGCCGCTCAGGTATTTGAGCCAGTCGGCCTGATTGTAGGCGCTGTCCACGTCGCAGGTAGGATAGCCGTCGCTCATCACGATGACGCAGGTTTTCCGATTTGAGTAGGCGCCCTGCTGCCGCTCAATGGTGCTTTTGGCAAGGGACAGCGCCTGGTCGATTTCCGTATTGCCGCCTGCGCTCAGCCGACTCACGGCGGTCAGCAGGCTGTAGCGCCCGCTGCCTGCGGGGATGAAGCGCTGAAGCATGCGCGCGTTCGTATCGAAGGTTTCAAGGGAGATGTTTGAGTCGGCGGACTGATCCGCCACGTCGTCGATCAGCCTTCCGGCGGCCTCGCGCAGCACGGAAATGGGAGTGCCCTGCATGCTGCCGGAGGTGTCCATGACCAGCAGAAAATCGTAATTATACGCACAGGCCGACCAGCTTAGAGCCAGAAGGAGCGCCAGCGCGAAAGCCATGTATTTTTTCATGAAATCGCCGCCTTCCCCATAAGAATGCTTCAATTATAAACGAAAACAGGGGGATTGTCAGTGAAACATGCAAAGATTCATACGTTTTTAACATGCGGAGGGCGAACCGCGCGGCGGCGCGGTATCCTTTTGTTGACAGGAATGCGTCAATCCTGTATAATTTTAAGGGAAAAATAAGGGGGAGAGGTGTGAGAATATGGGCTTCGAAAAGCTGCTGCAGTACTGGTACTGGATTCCGATTGGCATTGTGGTTTTGATTCTTCTGATTAAGTTCCTGCCGCGGTACAAGATTGCGCCGCCGGATACGGCGCTGATTATTTCCGGCTTTCTGCGCAGGCGCTACAAGGTGCGCAATCACGACGGCACGGTATCCGTGAAGAAGTTCGGCTACCGCATCGTGCGCGGCGGCGCGACATTCTGGATTCCCGCCGTGGAGCGCATCGACAAGCTGGACATGTGCCTGATGCAGGTGGATATCAAGACGGCACAGCCTGTTCCCACCAAGGAATACATATCGGTGCTGGTAGACGCGGTTGCGAACATCAAAATCGGTTCGGACGATCTGTCTATTGCCACGGCGGCGGAGCAGCTTTTGCACTATGACGCCGACCACATCAAGGCGCTCGCGAAGGATGTACTGGAGGGCAACATGCGCGAGATCATCGGTCAGATGACCATCGCCGAGCTGGTTCAAAACCGCGATAAGTTCGCGCAGGAGTCCATCAAGGCCGCCATGTCCGACATGGGCAACATGGGTCTTGAGATCATCAACCTGACGATTCAGAACTTCTCCGACAAGGACAACAACGTGATCGAGACCATGGCGCTTCAGAACATCGTTGACAAGGAACGCGACGCCAAGATCGCGCGCGCCAAGGCGGAGCAGGAGGGACACAAGGCCGAAATCGAGGCGCAGGCGATTATTGCCGAGCAGAATAAGGAGCTGGAGCTTCGCAAGGCCGCCTATAAGATTGAATCCGATCAGGAGAAGGCCAAGGCGGACGAAACCTACAAAATCGAGCAGGAGCGCATCCGCAAGACCTACGAAACCGAGCGCGCCGCCGCCGAGATGACGCGCCTTCAGAAGGAAACGGAGCTGAAGAAGCAGCAGGTCGAAATTGAGCGCGAGCGCCTGAACGTGGAGGTTCGCGAAAAGGCGAACGCCGAAAAGGACGCGCGTATTGCCCGCGCCGAGGCCGAGCGCTTCGAACGTCAGGCCAAGGCCGACGCGGAGCTGTACGAATCCCAGAAGGCCGCGGAGGCCATCGAAATGAGAGGCCGCGCGGAGGCGGAGGCCATTCGCCGCAGGGCGGAGGCCATGCAGCAGTATGGACAGGCCGCGATGCTCGAAATGGTCGTCGAAAAGCTGCCCGAGGTTGCCCGCGCCATCGGCGAGCCGCTCGGACAGACCGATAAGATCATCCTGTTCGGAGAGGGCGCGGCCACCGGACTGACCCGCGACGTGACCGGCTCCATGCTGCAGTCCTTCGAAGCCATTAAGGCCGCCACGAGCCTCGATATTCCCGGCCTTCTGAATAAAGTCGCCTCCGGCGGGCTGGTTGGCCGCCGCGTGGAGGACGTCGGGCCTGCCGAATCATCGGCCGCCGAGACGCAGCCAGAATCCGAGGGATAAAATCCAACAACCCCGGCGCTTCCCGTGCATGTCGCGGGGAGCGCCGAATTGCCGGGAAAGCATGGAGAAATTCATGCTTTTTTGTTGTGCGCGGCGCGTCCATAGAAGCAAAAACCGCCCGCAGCGCGGGGCTGCGGGCGGAGAGAGGGCAGGAATCAGACGACGACGTTCAGAAGGCGGCCGGGAACGTAGACCATGCGCTTGACGGTCAGGCCGGCGAGCAGCTTCTGGGTGTCCTCATTTGCGGCGAAGAAGTCGTTGGCGGTATCGCGGGTGAGGCTGCTGGGCACGTGCACACGGCCGCGCACCTTGCCGTTCACCTGCACGGCGATTTCGATCTCGTCCTTTACCAGCGCCTTTTCGTCGTACTTCGGCCACGGCGCGCGCACGAGCTCGCTGCCGAGCGCGCACAGCTCGTTGATTTCCTCGGTGATATGCGGCGCGACGGGGTTGAGCAGCTGAACGAGCACGCGCATTTCGCCTCGGGTAACGCTGCCCTTGGCGTAGAACTGGTTGACCAGCGTCATCATTGCGGAGATGGCGGTGTTGTACTTCATGCGCTCGTAGTCCTCGGAGACCTTCTTGATGCAGGTGTGCACGTCAAAGGCCATATCCTTGGAGATGCTCTTTTCGTCGGTCATCATGTCCATCAGCTTCCACACGCGGTCGAGGAAGCGGCGGCAGCCGCGCGCGCCGTCGGTCTGCCACGGAATGGCCTGATCGAACGCGCCCATGAACATCTCATACAGGCGGAAGGCGTCCGCGCCGATTTCGTCCACCACGTCGTCGGGATTGATGACGTTGCCGCGGGACTTGGACATTTTTTCACCGTTGCTGCCGAGAATCATGCCGTGGCTGGTGCGCTTCATGTACGGCTCCTTGGTGGGAACCACGCCGATGTCATACAGGAAGCGATGCCAGAAGCGGCTGTACAGCAGGTGCAGCGTGGTGTGCTCCATGCCGCCGTTATACCA
>CAZMGO010000027.1:0-21676 GCA_964565845.1 uncultured Oscillospiraceae bacterium
CGGTATTCTGACCCTCCAAGCCGCGCAGCGACCAGTAACCCGCACCCATACTCAAGAGCGCCCGCACATACGGCGAAGCATCCTTCTTCAGCAGCCGCGCATACAGCGCGTCAAACGCCTCCCATTCCCTGCATTGCAGCATGCTTTTCTTCATTTGATCCGCATTTACGGCGTTGAAGCGCATACGGATTTGCCGGTCGCCATAATAGCGCTCAAGCACCGTCCAGTCCTCCTCGCTGATTTCCTCTTCATGCTGGCAGACATAAAGCGCCACCTGCTGAATCTGTGCACTTCTCCCCTCGCTTTCAGGCCCCTCTCCCACGCCGCACAGCGGATAGACCACATAGGTCAGCGTCAGGCAAACGACCAATCCTCCTCCGCAGAATGCGAGCGTCCGCACAAAGCCCTGCCTATATTCTCTGCACACATAGAAAATGGACAGAATCGCTGTCACTGCCGCAATGGCGATTCCGAATTTGCGCAGAAGCCCCGTAGCTGCGATGTATGCAGCGCCGGAGAGCATGCGTCCCGCACTGCGAACGGTTTCCGAGGGAAACGCGCATAGCTCCGCCGCAAAAATCAGTGCACCCGTCATCGCAAGCGCGAACGCCGAATCCTTAATGATTCCGCTGAAGTATGCCGGATACACGGGAAGCACCGCATAGAAGATTGTAATTCCCGCCAGAACCCGTTTCTTCGCGCCCAGTCTGGCAGCAAGTTGAATTCCTCCCGAAAGCATCCATGCCGCGAGCGCGCATTGCAAAACGCAATAGACAGCCACGCCTGCGTTCATGCTGCCCAGCCTGCGTCCCAATGCGTATAGCCCGCCCACAAGCAGCGTATGCAGCACCGGCTGCGCGTCATTCAAAAGGATGCCTTCGGACGAAAACGTACTCATGCTGGCGGTAACGGACGATACGCTGCCCGGATACAGCGTACCGATCACCTGCTTGATCTGATCATAGCTGTCCGGATGAACTACGCCGGGCCAGTTCACCAGCAGATACGGCAGCATGCAGACAAAAAGCACCAGCGCATACCTCCAGCGCACGCACGAACAGGGCGTATCCGTCAGCACCTCCACGCCGCTCAGCGCCAGTGAAATCAGCGCCCGATAGAGCGCATACGCGCCGACCGCCGCCGCGCAAACCGTTATGTAAGCAAGGCTTCCCGTCGGAAGAAAGACGTTTCCATTCAAAAACAGACCGGAAACAATATGAACTCCCGCCATCGCGGCTGCGCAAAGCACGCACCGGGCATTCCTCGTTCTGCGTCTTGCGCCTGCAAACAAAAGAATGAACATCAGCGCGTATACGCACGCGTCGGCCAGCGGGTTCGTAAAAAGGTGGTTTGACAGATAGGCTCTTAGGCTCGTCACTTCCTTCGGAAGCGCGCTCAGATCCACCACAACCGCCATCATGGCAGGCACGGAGGCAATCGCCGCATACAGCACGCTTTTCCATTTCTTCATCGTTCAATCCACCCTTCTTCCCTCGGCATTTTCATTATACATTCATTTCCTCTGCATGTCAATCTTCATCGCATACTCTATGCGTTCCATCCTTGAAAAACCGTTGAGTTTCCGGCGAAAATCAGCTATAATAGGCGTGGAGCAATTCGCATACATTGGAGGATTTAGAATATGCAAACGCTTGATATGATCTCGGCTCTTTCCAATGCCTATGGCCCCAGCGGCTTTGAAGATGATGTGCTTCAGGTCATTCGCCGCTGCGCGTCCACAGACTATGCCGTCACGGGCGATGCGCTGAACAACCTGTATCTGCGCCGCAGAAGCGCGGACGGCGAGAAACCCGTTCTTATGCTGGACGCACATTCGGATGAGGTTGGCTTCATGGTGCAGGCCATTCGCCCCAATGGCACATTGCGCTTTATTCCGATGGGAAGCTGGGTAAACAGCAACATTCCCGCCCATAAGGTGCGCGTACGCACGCGCTTCGGCACATGGATTCCCGGCATCGTTGCCGCCAAGCCGCCGCATTTTATGAGCGAAGCGGAAAAGGGACGCACGCCGGAGATTGAGAATATGAGCATCGACGTCGGCGCATCCTCCGCCGAGGAGGCCATTCACGATTTCGGCATTCGCATCGGCGCGCCCGTCGTGCCGGACGTATCGTTTTCCTATGACGAAGCGCATGACCTGATGTTCGGCAAGGCGTTTGACAATCGTTTGGGCTGCGCCGCAGTGCTTGCGACGCTCGCGCGGCTGGGCACGGACGCGCTGAGCGTAAATCCCGTGGGCGCTCTTGCCGCACAGGAGGAGATCGGCACACGCGGTGCCGTCGTCACCGCCCGCACGGTAAAGCCTTCCATCGCCATTGTCTTTGAGGGCTCCCCGGCAGACGATACCGTCGCAGAGCCTTATATGGTGCAAACGGCAATCCACAAGGGGCCGATGCTGCGCCATATCGACATTCGTATGATTACGAACCCGCGCTTTCAGCGTTACGCGCTCGATCTCGCCGATGAGCTTGGCATTCCCGTGCAGGAATCCGTACGCTCCGGCGGCGCAACCGACGGCGCTCCGATTCATCTTTCGAACGATGGCATTCCGACCATCGTAATCGGCCTGCCGGTGCGCTACATTCACAGCCACTGGGGCCTTGCATCGCTGAATGACTTCGCGCACGCCATCGACCTCGCCGAGGCCGTCATCCGTCATCTTGACGCCCAAAAACTTTCTGTCTTCCGCGGCGGCGCGCTCACCTGAAGCGCCCTTCGAGCCGCGCGCTGCGGCCGCCAAAGCAAATGCCGTTTGGCCGCTTCAAGGAGCTTGAATGCCGCATCCGCAAACCATCCAAACGGCATTCCGCTCAAAGCTTTCCACGAAAGGAGACCTGCATGAAGCATTTTTACTGTCAGCTCGATTATCCGAGCCTGCCCTATTCCTTTCAGAACGACGGGCGCACCGTTGCGGACTGCGGCTGCGGCGTGTGCTGCGCGTCGATGCTGATTGAGGGCATGCTTGGCGCTTCCTTCCCGCCCGAGGAGGCCGCGCGGCTTGCCCAGCGCTGCGGCGCACGCGACCGCTTCGGCACGAATTTCTACATTTTCGGCGGCGCGCTCGCCGGACGCTTCGACCTGAAAATGACCTGCACGGAAAATCTGGACGAGGTTCTCGCCCTGATGCGCGCCAATCCAGCCGCCAAGGCCGTCGCCAACACGCGCGGCGACCGTGAGGGATACATCGGCCTGTTCTCCAACAGCGGGCACTATATCCTGCTCGACCGCCTTCAGGAGGGGCAGTTCCGCGTGCTTGACCCCATGTACCGCCCCGGCCGCTATGACATCCCCGGCCGCGCCGGGAAGGTGCGCATGGAGGACTGCGCCGCATGGTGCGACTGTGCGCTCCTCCGTCCCGACTGCTTTGAACGCCCCTATTTCGTATTCCAATAAAACAAGGCTCCGCCGTCGTCAGCCGATTTATGGCCGCGACGGCGGAGTCCCCTTTACCACGAAAATTCTTCATAGCCCTCCGCGCCCAGATACGCGCAAAAACCTGCAAAACACGCGTCAATCCGGCGAAGCAGCGCAGGCGTGGGCTTCACGCCATCCTCCCACCACCATGCACGGATTTTCAGCCTGCCTCCGCGAAAGGCCTCCGGCTCAAACCGCGCGACAAAACGGTTGCCGTCCATCACCGGAAGCACATAATAGCCGTACCTCCGCTTTTCCTTCGGTACGTAAACCTCCCAGCGATAGTCAAAGCCGAAGATTTCCGAAATCATTCTTCGATCCCACAGGAGATTATCCAGCGGCGCAAGTATGCGAACGTCCTTGGGCGTCGGCGCATCCTCTACATAATACGCTTCAAGGGTGCTCGGAATCAGATAGCTCTTTCCTTCAATCTCAGCCCGAAGCAGCCTTCCCTCGCGCAGAAGACCTTCAAACGCGCAGGCACGCTGCTCGGCCTTGAAGCCGTCCACGCCCAGAAACGCATCTCCCGCCGCTTCGCGCAAAAGTCCAATGCTCTCCGCGCGGCGCATAACCTGCCAACGGAAATACGCTTCGTCCGTCGGGTTCGGGTCGGACGCATTCAAAATCTCCGGCGCAGCATGCCTTTCGGCCAGATCATAATATCGTCTCGCGCCCTCGCGATGATCGAGCACAAGCCGACCGGCCATCCAAAGGCTTTCAAGACCTGCGCGTGCGGCGCTCGTTTCGCCCCATGGCCAGCGCACTCGCGTTTCCGTAACCACATCATCGGAGCACAGCGGACCGCGAAGGCGAATTTCCTCCAGCAGCCGCGCCTCCATTTGCACAACGTCCGGATTTTCCCGATACGCCCTCGCAGTGCTTCTGCGCGTGCGCGCGAAGTACGGGAAATCCTCTGCCGGAAACAGGCACAGCATCTTGTCAAAGCCCTCGACGAGCGTATGCCTGTGATACAGCTCCCGATACAGCTTTTCAGGCCTATATCCTCGCACCCGGCTTTGCAAAACCAGATCCGGATTTCGACCAACCACATTCAGCGGATCATACTGCACGCTGTGCAGCCGCCGAACGGTCTCCAGCACGCCGGTCTTTTTTCCGAAGTGCAGACGAGTCAGTCCTCTTCGCGCCTGTGCACGCGTCAGCTCAAGCGTTCGCATCGACGTCTCCAATCAGCTCGTCCAAAATGGCGAGCAGCGTTTTCTTTCCTCCCACGGACGCCGCGCCCACGCAGCTGGGGCAGCCATTTTCACATGGACAGGCAAGCAGCATGCGTCTGGCCTCGGTAAACAGCTCCATGTTCATCTCATACACGCGGTCGGACAGCCCCACGCCGCCCGGAATCTGATCATACAGATACACGGTCGGACGGTCGCTGAAGGGATCCTTCACATGATAGACCACGCTGATGTCCGTGGATGCACACATCAGATACATCGGCGCGATGTGACGCATCAGGTAGGCAAGCGCCACCATGGCAGTCTTCATTTCGTCCTTCCCATACCTCGCCTCCAGCCCGGCGGGCAGCGTCCACCAGCAGGCGGTCGTCTGCATTTCAAGCTCCGGCAGCGTCACCGGCCCCCAGCCGAGATTCTCGTGGGTGTCAAAGCGAATCTTCTTAAACAGCGTCACGATCGAGCTTACCAGCACCTCGCCGCGGTGACGCGAAAGCAGCCCCAGCGGCTCGCTTTCGAATTCGTCCAGCACCTTTAGGCTTGTCGTCAGATCGGCGTCCGTGTAATAGCCCACGTCCACCTCGCGGATATACGCCTTTTTGTCGTCGAAGTCCAGCTCCTCCACCTGATACTGCCGCCCCTCGTGCATGTATATCGCATACTTGTGCAGGAGCATCGGCACGGTAAAGCGATCCATCTCGCCAATCACGCGATGCTTTTTCGGATTGGTAATGTCCACAATCAGGAAATTCTGATCGGACGCGCTTCTCAGGTTTACGCCGGCCTGCGGGAATTCCTCCGCCATCCAATACCAGCGTCCGGAAACGAGCCTTAGAATGCTCTGGTCGGCAAGATAATGCAGAAGCTCGTCCGTCTCCTCCACGTTCCCGAATTTCTCACTCTCCTGAAACGGCAACTCGTAGGCGGCGCATTTCAGGTGGTTCAGCAGGATGTATAGATTGTCTGGGTTGATGAATGCCTGCTCCGGCGACTGGCCGAAAAAATAATCGGGATGACCAATGATATACTGATCCAGCGGGTTGGAGCTTGCCACGAGAATCATCAGCGATTCATTGGAGCGCCGTCCCGCGCGCCCGGCCTGCTGCCACGTGCTCGCAATGGTGCCCGGATAGCCGCACATCACGCATGCGTCAAGCTGCCCGATGTCGATGCCTAGCTCCAGCGCATTCGTGGAAACCACCAAATCCACGTTGCCCGCGCGCAGCTCGCGCTCGATTTCGCGGCGAAGCGTGGGCAGATAGCCGCCGCGATAGCCGCGCACGCGCCCGGCGTTGCCCAGCGGGTCGCGCACCATATCCTTGGCATAGCGCACAAGCACCTCAACCGCCAGCCGCGAGCGCGCGAACACGATCGACTGTACGCCCGCGCGCACCAGCCGCGCGGCAATATCGCGGGTGGTCGGCAGGCTTCCGGCGCGTATGCCCAGCTGCCGATTGACCACCGGCGGATTGTAGAAAATCACGTGCCGCCGTCCCGCAGGCGCGCCGTTATCGTCAATCATCGTCATGGAACGCCCGGTCATGTGCTCCGCAAGCTCCCGCGGATTATGAATCGTCGCCGAGCAGCAGATAAACGTGGGATGCGCGCCATAAAACGCGCAGATGCGTTCCAGCCGCCTGAGCACGTTTGCGAGATTGGAGCCAAACACGCCGCGGTAGGCGTGAATTTCATCGATAACCACGTATTTCAGGTTTTCGAACAGGCGCACCCATTTGGTGTGATGCGGAAGGATCCCCTGATGCAGCATGTCCGGGTTTGTCACCACCACATGCCCTGCCTGCCGAATCGCCGTGCGCGCGGACGCGGGCGTATCGCCGTCATAGGTGAAGGCCTTGATGTCCGCGCCCAGCGCCTCCACCATCGAATACAGCTCGGAGACCTGATCGCTGGAAAGCGCCTTCGTCGGAAACAGATACAGCGCCCGCGCAGCGTTGTCCTTCAGAATCGCGTTCAGCACGGGCAGATTGTAGCACAGCGTTTTGCCGGATGCCGTAGGCGTAACCACGACAAAATCACGCCCCGCAAGCGCGCAGTCGAGCGCCTGCCGCTGATGCGTATACAGCCGCTCGATTCCGCGTCCCTTCAGCACCTGAACAATGCGTGCGTCCAGCTCCTCGGGAAAGGGCGCGTACCTCGCCTCCCTTGCGGGAAGCACGCGCCACTCCGTCACGTTCTCCATAAACCGGGGATCGTCCCTCAGCGTACGAACGAATTCCGAAAGCGTCACTCAAATCAGTCCTTTACCAGAACGGTCTTCACGTTGGCAACCGCTTCCTCCACCAGCGCCTCCACGTCCAGCTTGCGCTCCTCCTTTTCCACGTTGGCGAGCTTCGGCTTCGTGACGGGATGACGGGGCGTGAACACGGTGCAGCAGTCCTCATAGGGCAGGATGGAGGTTTCGTAGGTATCAATCTTTTCAGCAATATGGATAATCTCCAGCTTGTCAAGGCCGATCAGCGGACGGAATACGGGCAGATCGGTCATGATGTCCGTGCAGCCGAGCGCCTCCATCGTCTGCGAAGCCACCTGTCCCAGCGATTCGCCGGTAATCAGTGCCTGCAGACCGTTGTCGTGCGCGATGCGGTCGGCAATACGCATCATAAAGCGGCGCATGAGCAGCGTTCCCATGCCGTCCTCGCATTTCTCGTGAATCTCCATCTGAATTTTCGTGAACGGCACGATATGCACTCGCATGCCGTATTCGTAGCATCCAATGATACGTGCCAGCGACAAAACCTTCTCCTGCGCGCGCTCGGACGTATACGGCGGGCTGGCAAAGTGAATGGCCTGAATGTTCACGCCGCGGCGCATGATCTGGTATCCCGCCACCGGGCTGTCAATGCCGCCGGAAAGCAGCAGACCCGCCTTGCCGGACGTGCCCATCGGCATGCCGCCCACGGCCATGATTTCGGTGTTGTACAGATACGCGTGATCGCGGATTTCCACCCACATCTCCGTCTGCGGATGATGCACATTCACCTTGAGATTCGGATGAGCCTCCAGAATGCGGCCGCCGAGCTCCGCTGCAAGCTCCTGCGAATTCAGCGGAAAATGCTTGTCCGAGCGCTTGCACATCACCTTGAACGTGCCCGTCACGCCGTCCATCCAGCGCACGGTTTCCTCGGCGATTCTGTCCAAATCCTTTTCCATTTCCAGCGCCGGACTCACGGAATAAATGCCGAACACCTTTGTTACAAGGCTGATGCACTCGTCCATGTCCTCGAAATCGGAAACATAAATGCGCGAATCGGACAGCCACACGTGTCCGCCGATGGGCGCGACCATTTTCTTCACGTTGTCAACCAGCACCCGCATAAAATACGGTCGGTTCTGTCCCTTCAGATGCACCTCGCCAAAGCGGGCAAGCAATACCTTACGCACGGGTATCTATCTCCTTTGAAACCTCTTCAGTATTTCGTATTTTTCCCCGGCGACCCTCGCCGCGTAGTCGATTTCCTCCTCCGTGGTGTATGGGCACAGGCTGAAGCGCAGTGCCCATTCGGCGCGCTCCGCCGGAATGCCCATGGCGGTCAGCACGGCGCTGACATGCCGTTTCTTGCTGGAGCATGCGGAGCCGGTGGACGCATACACGCCCGCATCCTCCAGCGCATGCAGCATCACCTCGCCGCGCACGCCCGGGAACGAGAGGTTTACGATATGCGCCGCGCCATCCTCCGGCTGCGGGCCGTTGATCAAAAGCCCCGGCACGGCCTCGCGCATCTTCTCAACCAGCCGAAGCTTTGCGCGCATCAGTCGGTCTCGGCAATCCGTAAGCCTCCGCATTTCGTCAATCGCCTCGGAAAGCCCCGCAATGCCCGGCGTGTTTTCCGTACCGCTGCGATATGCTTCCTCCTGCCCGCCGCCCACATGCGTACTCTTAAGGCGCAGGTTCCTGCGCACCACCAGCGCACCCACGCCCTTCGGCGCGTGAATCTTATGCCCGGACAGCGTGTACATGTCAATCCATCGAAAGTCGATTTCCTCGCGCAGAAAGCCCTGCACGCCGTCCACATGCAGTCTGGCCTCCGGCGCAAGCCCGCGCACCAGCTTGGAAAGACGCGCGACGTCCGTCCTTGCGCCGGTCTCGTTGTTCACCTGCATGCAGCTGACAAGGCTCGCACCGCCCTCCAGAAAACGGGAAAGCGCGTCGTAATCCAGCTCGCCCGCCTCGTTCACGGGAATTCGAAACACCTCGCAGCCCATTTCCTCCAGCCGCTGCGCCGCCTCGAGCACGCTCGGATGCTCGACGGCAGACACCGCCGCGCGATATGGCGGACGCATTGCGCCGATGGAGCCAAACAGCGCCAGATTATTCGCCTCCGTGCCGCCGGATGTGAAGATCACGCGCGCATCTGCGGCGTGAAGCGCTCTCCGAATTTTATCGCGGCACACGTTCATTTGCTTTTCGGGAACCATGGCCGGCGCGTACAGCGACGAGGGATTATAAAAATCCTCGCGCATCGCACGTGCCATTGCGTCGATCACGCCGTCCGTCGGGCGCGTGGTCGCGCTGTTGTCCAGATATGCCTGCATGGAAAACGATCCTTTCTACATGAAAAAGCGGGGACGCTTTTCTCGCGCAGACATTCCGTCCGCCGTTTCAGCGAACAAACGAATGCGCTGTGCAAGCGTCCCCCAGCCTCCGACTCCTGCTTCAGTTCTGCCAAACGCCGAAGTTCAGGTAGTTCCGGCTCTTAATCATCTCAAGCATTTCATCCGACGGCTCAAGCACAACCAAATGCTTCACGTTGTTCTTATTAAAGAAGAAATACACCAGATTGTTGTCTCGGTTGAGAAACCAGTTGTGCTTTTTGATGGTCTTATCGCTCAGATAACGCTTGAACGACGGATGATTGACGCTTCCGCAGCTTTCGACGATCTTCAGCGGCAGCTCCGTCAGATAGCGGCGCTTGGAATTGTTCATGACCATTGACACGTCCAGCACGCCATTGGTGAACGTGTATTCATATTCCACGCGCAGGCCGTCCTTCTTCACCCAGATCAGCACGGCGATGCCGATAAACAGAACGCCGATCACCAGCTGCTGCCACTGGAAGCCATAGCTTGCATTTCCGATGGAGGAAATTGCAATGTTCAGCATCAGAAGGCCGATTATGCCGGAAATAACCAGCAGAATCCACGCCAGATAATACGCCGCGTTCGCCACGCCGCCGTGTCTTTTCACTACGATTTCCTCTTTGAAGTTGTCCATTGCCATGCCTGTTCACCCTCCGTCGTCCTCGCGAATCGTCTGCGCTTCGACTGCCGGCAGAATTTGCCCGGCCAACCGCCTTGCGCCGACCTTCTCTTCAATATTATAGCATAGTTTTGTGCGTTCGCATAGCATGAAACCCAAGTTTTCATACTTTTTTGCGTGAATTCTGCATTTTTCTTCTTACTTGCCTGATGCCGAAGCGTTTTTGTGCCCGATTGGCAGGGTTTTCACGCATTCATTTCCGCGTTTGCCAGTCGCGCGTCCTGACTCATTCGCGCACCGCGAACGCAATCGCATACACCGTTCACTCGGTCTTTGGCTTTCCAAGCCTCTTTTTCCAGTGCTCGCGCGTCACAATGCCTATGACCAATATCGCCGTGAGCTGCAGCACGCCGCCGAACACGTAGAACATACCGGAATTTTCCGTCGGCAGCGTCAGCTGAAGCGACAGGCACAGGGTCCACACGGCAGCGGAAAGCGCGCCGAACGCCCACGGGTAATTTTTCCATACCAAGAATGCGGTGCCCAAGCTTGCGAAGGTCATCGGCAGAGCGTAGATAAACGCCAGCCAGCTGCGCTCCATCGAAGGCCACGCGAAGCGAAGCACGCAGAACGCAAGCACGGCCAATAGCCAGATTCCGCTGCTCATCGAAAGCAGGATCAGCGTATGATCGACAATACGCCCCGTCTTTTTTTCGGAAGGTGCCGTCGGCTCCTCCCGTGCGCAGCCCAGCAGGGCATCCGGCGTCGTTTCATACAGCTTGCTCAGCTGCATCAGCGCGCTCAGATCCGGCACGCCGTCGCCCCGTTCCCATTTGGAAACGGACTTATCCGAATAGTTGATCTGCGCGCCGACCTCCGCCTGCGTAAGTCCCTTGTCACGGCGTTTTTGGGTCAGATTCTCTGCCAGCGTCTGGCGCCACGTCTCCTGCTGCACGCGCTCACCCCCATTTTGGAACTCTCCTCACAGGAGAGTGGTCGTTTTTCGCGGTCTCCCGCCAATAGAATTGCCTCTATTGTACCCGATTTTTCCGCAGAATGCAAGCCCCGCGCTTCTCCGCGGGCGAGAAATCCATTTTTTCACATGGTAGAGCCATACGCTGCAACAATAGGGTGCAATCCGGCCTCGAACTTCTTATAATACATCCATCGACGGCGTCTCAGCACGCCGGAGTATCACGAAGCCGGAGGAAGACCGTATGCTTTCCGAAAATCTTTTTGTGTGGGGCGACTCCATCGCCCGCGGCGTCATGTATGACGAAATCAAGCAGCGCTACACCGTATGCCGCGAAACCTTTGACCACGCACTGAAAACGCTGGGCGTAAACGTGCGCAACTATGCCAAGCCCGGCTGCACCAGCAAGGCCGCGCTGGATATTCTGGAGCGCAGCACGGCGGCTGACGGTGCCGTAGCCGCCATCGAATTTGGCGGGAACGATTCCGATCTAATTTGGAAGGACGTTGCCGAAACGCCGGACATTTTTCATGAGGCTGCCGTAACGATTGCCGATTTTAAGGCCTCCCTTAAGCGAATGATCGAAAAGACCCGCACGCTGGGCATGCATCCCGTTGTCGTTACGCCGCTGCCCGTCGTGGCGGAGCGCTATCTGGAATGGATTTCCCGCGGGCTGGACGGCGATGCGATTCTGAAATATCTGGGCAGCGCGCAGTATATTTACCGTTGGCAGGAGCGCTATGCCTATGCTGCCATGGAGGCCGCCCGCGACGCAGCCTGCCCCGTTTTTGACCTGCGCAGTATTTTCCTGCGCCAGCGCGACTTCGACTCCCTGATGAGCGTCGACGGCATCCATCCTAACCCTGCTGGCTATCAGCTGATTACCGACACCGTGCTGAACGCATGGCAGCAATCCCCCGCCATGCGCTAAGCGTCGCTTCCTCGAATTCACATACAAGCCCATTTCGGCACCGATCTCACGGTCGGTGCCGTTTTTCACGCGCGCCATCTCACCAAAGAAGCCGCACCGCTCAGACCGTTTGCCTATTCAAGAATCAGACGCCAAAAGCCGCCCAGCGCCAGAACGCATAGGCGGCAGCCCTGCTCAGTGTTCAAGGGAAGGTGCCCATTATAATGGATGAGTAGGGTGCAACCTCCTGTACCGTCCTCGAATTCACATATCAAGCCCATTCCGGCGTCGATTTCCCTGTCGGCATCGTTTTTTTCACGCGCGCCATCTCACCAAAGAAGCTGCACCACTCAGACCGTTTGCCTATTCAAGAATCAGACACCAAAAAGCCGCCCAGCTACGCAAGCGCATAGGCGGCAGCCCCGCTCAGTACTCAAGGGAAAGCAACTACGATTTTTGTAATCGTTAGATGAGCAGGGCGGTGACCTCCTGCAATCACCATATTCATTTTATCACGCCGCCAAAAAAACAATAGCATTTACACATTTTTAAAAATTGTAATGGTATCGGGCAAGTCAGCAATCGAAACTATCGCTTTAGAAGGCGTATTTCTCCTTCCGCGAAGCCCTTCCTCCATTCACAGCCGCCGTGTCATCCTCAGGAAATACGCACAGGCAAGCAGGTCAGCGCAGCCGCCGAGGGTAAGGTTTTCGCGGATAAACCAATCGTCCAGCGCTTCGACCCTCTCTCGCGTAACGCCCGAGGACAGAAGCGTGCGGATCTCATTTCTTGCCGCCTCCGCGCGCGAAAGTCCTCCGCGCCGAATCAGCGTCGTGTCCTCTGTTTCCGCCGCAAGGCGAAGAAGCGCATATACGCCGGATGCTTCCTCCTCTTCGGCTTCCGAATCTCCGAGGGGGCTTGCATCGAGCTGCGCGAGGGTTCCATTTCGTATGCTCCATGCTTCCGCTGCATTTTCGTGCCGGTTCGCATCAAGCGCAGGCAACGCAAGCCGCAAAACCGACGGAAAGCCGGCTGCGGCCTCGCCGCGCGCACCGCGAAGACCGGTCTCAAGATACAGCCTGTCCCCGAATGTGCAGACCGTTTCCATGCGCAGGGCGCGAAAATGCGCCTCTACGGACGGCGCAGCCATTCGCCCCGCCCGCGCGCAGATTTTCTCGCTGTCGGCCTCATAGCTTCGCAGGCACGCCGCCGAGGCAGCCGCAAGCAAGCCCATGGAATAAATCGCGCCCTTGTGCGCGTTCACGCCGCCCGTCACACGAAGCATGGTTTCTTCGGCCTCCATGCCCAATGCGCGAAGGACGGGAAAAACCTCCGTTTCCTCCGTCTCAAAGCCCGTCCGCGCGCATTCGCGGAAATAAGGCTTCAGCGATTGTGCGCTTTGAAGCAGCGTTTCGAGGCTCATATCCGGATGGGAGCCTCGGTTTCGGCGATCCACCAATCCCGGCTTCGGCGTGGTTTCCGCCTCGCGAATCAGCGCGTTCACGGCAGCCTCGGCAATCCGCTCCGGCAGCGTCGCCCTCTGCCATTCGTCAATCCGCCGAAAAATTTCTTTGGTCAACTCCGCAACGGAATGCGCCCGGCTGCGCGCACACTCGAACGCAGGCTTCCCGCACAAAAGGCATGTGCGCGGCGAAAGACCCAGCGACGCGCGGCTGCATTTTTCGCCCGCTCCGGACAGCACATCCAGATCGTACAGTCGCCCAAGCGGCTCCTCATCCTCTATACGGCACATTGCCCGCTTCATGGCAGACGCATCCGCGTTTATGGGAAAGTAGGCCTCCGGCCCGGTGAACGCCTCATATCGAATGGGGCGCGCGCCGGCGACGCTCTGCACGCGGCGCACGCCCTCCCGAAACGCCGCAAGGATTTCCGGCGACGTCTTTACAGGGCCGGGGATATTCATCGTGAGGCAGATCAGCGTGGGCGACGTTTGAAGAAAACGCTTCTGCCATTCCGCTCGGCGATCCCGCGCATCGAGCATATCGGCCACGGTTACCCGCCGCAAATCCGTCATCCTCATCGCCCCTTTCCCTCCCATTCTACCAGATTGCCGTCCGCTTTTCAATGCTGCGTCTGAAAAACGAAAAAAAGCGCTCGTAAACCGGCTGCAATTTACATCTTTCGGTTGACTTTTTCGTCTTCCGAAGGTAATATATACGTAGAATGAGGATAGGAGGCTTCTCCATGGGACGCTTACACTTGCGGAAGAATAATATCGGCAAGGCGATCATTCGCTTTCTGATCGGTCTATTGATTCTTGCGATTCTGGTATGGCTTTTATACGAATTTGTACTCACGGGCGAATTCAGCTCTTCGCCGCGGATTGATAACGTGCTTACGCTGGACGGAACACAGTCGCCGCTGACCACCGGCACCAGCGCCGCCGTTCTGCATCCGGCGGATACGCTGTCTCCGGCGGATCCGACCGCGACACCCACGCCCACACCCACCCCGACTCCCACGCCTACGCCCACCCCGACGCCGACCCCCACGCCCGCGCCCACGCCAATTCCCGACACGGCGTTCAGCTCGCGCGTGAAGGATCTGGAAAAGCTGGCTAAGTGGAAGATCGACGGCAAAAAGGTAACCAACGGCCTGACGCAGTTTGAGCTGCCCGAATCGAATTCCTCCCGACTGATTCGTCTCACCGGCTGGGGCTATGTGGAGGACGCCAATTTTGACGGCCAGAACTGCCAGATGTACATTCTGGTGCTCGATTCCAAGAACCGCATGCACGTATATGAAGCCACCGTTGCGCCCGGGATCACCGGCATGGGCGAGCACGACGGCAAGGGCAAGAACCTGTCCGACTGCGACTTCACCGCGATGATCGACGTATCCGGCTATCCGGACGGCGACTATCAGATCGGCGTCGGCATTCAGTATACCTCAAATAAGAAGACGCTGCGCTACGGTCACACCTTCGGCGACGCATACAGGTTCACCATTGTCGGCGGCGCGGTCACGGCCATCAACGGCGTTGAGCATTAACGCGGGGAGACGTGCAATGAAGCGGTTTCGAAGAAAATTGACCCTCCTCGTCATCTGTGCGCTTCTGCTGTGCACCTGTGCGCATGCGGACGGCCTTGCGGACTGGACGGCGCGCTACAATGCCGCCGCCTTGTCTGCGGAGCTCGCGCTCATCACGGTTACGCAGGAACTCGGCTCCGGAACCTATGGAATCCTGCTGGATGAAGGTGGCCTGTTTGTTGTCACGGATGATGAATCGACCGTCGCCGGCGTGGTCGTTACGGGCATTTCGTCGCAGGACAAGCTTGCGCTCGTCTGCGGCGCGGCGCTGTACGCCTGCGATTCGACGCTGACCACGGACGCAGCCATGGAAAGAATGATCGCCTTTGTCGGAACGGACGATGCATCCTCCGAGCGCTTCTCGATGTCGGACGGCTGGGTCTTTATGCTTGAGGCGGACGGCACGGAGACGATCGTCTGCCTGATCCGGGAGGATCTGTTTGCCGCCTTCGCCGTCGAAGGCATCGATTTTTCTTCCATTACGGAGGATGAACAGCCGAACGACAGCGATGCCACGCCGTCCGAGGCGCCAGCCTCGGACATTGAAACGCCCTCGGCGACGCCGATGCTTCCGCAGGCGACCCCCAACCCGATTCTTCACAAAATCTGACACAGCATGGAGACGTTTAAGCGCGTCTCCATCGCCTTCGGAGGCATTTCATGTACGTTGCTGGAGTGGACATCGGCGGAACCAACCTGAAATTCGGCGTGTTTGACGAAAACGGTCAGCCCGTATATACGCTTTTACGGCGCACCGCGCGCGGCGGCCCGGAGGCGATTGCCGCGCAGATTGCCTCCCTGCTTTCCACCTCGCCCGCCCCGGTATCAATGGTTGGCGCAGGTGTGCCCGGCTCGGTATTTCGCCCGTCCGGAAAAATCAACTCCGGCAACCTGAAATGGTTCGGCGTTCCCTTCGGCTCACTGCTGCGCGAAAGCACGAGGTTGCCCGTGTGGATTGACAACGATGCAGAGGCGGCGCTGGCGGCGGAGACGCTGCCTGGGGGCTCCTGCTTCGGGCTGGAAAGTGCCGTCTACCTGACCCTTGGCACCGGCATTGGCGGCGCGCTGCTGATTAACGGACGCCCTTGGCGCGGACATGACAACGCTGCCGCGGAGCTTGGCCATTTCATCACGCATGCCGGAGGGCTGAAATGCGCCTGCGGCATGAACGGCTGCTTTGAAATGTACGCCTCGGCGGGCGCGCTCACCCGGCTTGCGGGCGGCGTGCGGGCACGCACCGTCATCGACCGGGCGCGCGCGGGCGACGCAGACATGCTCGCCGTGCTGGACGCTTACGCCCGCGAAATCGCGCTCGGACTCTGTTCGCTGTATATGATCTTCCGGCCGCAGGCCATCGTGCTGGGCGGCGGCATCAGCGCGGCGGGCGAAACCCTGCGCGAGGCCATCCTGAGGAGCATTCCGAAGGCCTACGACTTCTCCGTGGAAACGATTCGCTCCGCGCTGCGCTTTGCAAGCCGCGGAAACGACGCAGGCATGGCCGGCGCGGCTGCGCTCGCACGAATGAATCTGAGGGTCTAAGATTTTTGGAAAAAAGGTATTTCCATTTTGTCCGGCTGGTGCTATAATATACACGGTAAGGAAACGGGCTGCGCCCGCAGAGGAATAGAGGAGGAATTACCAATGGTTGTACATGTATTTAAAACCCCCGAAGAGCTCGCTCAGGCTGCCGCAATGGTATTTGCCGCGCAGATCGCCAAGAAGCCGGACACCGTGCTGGGTCTTGCCACCGGTTCCACGCCCGTAGGCACCTACAAAGAGCTGGCTCGTCTGAACAAGCTGGGTCTGATCGACTTTTCCGAGGTTCGCACCTATAACCTCGACGAGTACATCGGCCTTGAGCCCACTCATGATCAGAGCTATCGCTACTTCATGAACGACAATCTGTTCAACCACATCAACATCAAGATGGAAAACACCCACGTGCCCTGCGGCACCGGTGCCGATCACTGGGCAGACGCGCGCGCGTATGACGAAGCGGTTGAAGCGGCGGGCGGCATCGACCTTCAGCTGCTGGGCATCGGCCACAATGGTCACATCGGCTTCAACGAGCCCAACGACAAGTTCATCTATGGCACCAACATCGTGAAGCTCACCCGCTCCACCATCGACGCCAACAAGATCTACTTCCCCACCGAGGACGACATGCCCAAGGAGGCCATTTCCTTCGGCGTAGGCGGCATCATGAAGGCGAAGGCCGTCATCCTGCTGGCACTGGGCAAGGGCAAGGCGCAGGCAATCCACGACACCGTGCACGGCGAAATCGATCCCCACTGCCCCGCCTCCATCCTGAAGGCGCATCCGAACACCATCATCATGGTAGACGAGGCCGCCGGCAGCATGCTGTAAGCGAACCCGCGCAGGAACGCTTTGAATTCCGAACGCGGCCGGCGCGATTGTCGTCGGCCGCGTTTTCATAAACGGGAAACCGCTCCCAAGCGCGCTTCGTTTCCCTGCAATGCAAGCTCCGCGCGGCGGAAGCCGGAGATGCGCCGAAAACGCAA
The DNA here is from genome assembly GCA_964565845.1 of uncultured Oscillospiraceae bacterium. Taxonomy (GTDB): domain Bacteria; phylum Bacillota; class Clostridia; order Christensenellales; family Aristaeellaceae; genus SFHK01. The sequence continues at coordinate 17,300 of CAZMGO010000027.1, forward strand.
ACGTGGAATTCGAACCGCTCCGTACGCGAGCATGAAGAATTGACATAAGGAAGAAGAAATCTATGAAGCTGGTAACCTTTAATCTGCGCTGCGAAACCATGCATGACGGCAACAACGCGTTCCACCATCGCCGCGGCTTCGTCATTGATCGTCTGGAAACCGAAAAGCCCGACATCATTGGCTTTCAGGAAATCACTCCGGTCATGAATGAATACCTGCGCACGCATCTTCGGGAATATACGCTGGTTGGCTGCGGCCGCGAATCCGATTATCAGGGCGAGCATAATCCCGTCGCCTTCCTGTCCGACAAATATGAGCTGATCGGTCTGGACGTCACGTGGCTGAGCGATGAACCCTATACGCCCGGCTCCCGCTTCGCAAAGCAGTCCCCGTGCCCGCGCATCATCACGCACGCCATCCTGCGCCCGATTGGCGAGGGCAAGCCGTTCCATGTGTACAACACGCATCTGGATCATGAATCCGACGAGGCACGCGTGCTGGGCGCAAGGCAGCTGCTTGAGAAGATGAAGGCGGATCAGAAAACGCATCCCTTCCCGCTCGCCCTCACCGGCGATTTCAATGCCTATCCGGACAGCGAAGCCATTCACCTGCTCCGCGAGGACGAATTTGGTCTGATCGAGCGCACCGAGGGACTGGGCACGACGTGGCACGGCTATGGCCGTGCGAACGAGCCGCAGATCGACTACATCTTCACCCGCGGCCTGAAGGCTGAGGGTGCCGCCGAGATGTGGACGCAGAACCTGAACGGCATCTATCTGTCCGACCACTACCCCATCGCCGTCCATCTGACGCGCGAGGATGGAGAAGCGCTATGAACGAATACCTGGTCATCGGCGAGGTGCTGAAGCCTCAGGGCGTTCGCGGCGAGGTGAAGGTTCGCCCGATCACCTGCGACGAGGCCCGCTTCGAAGACCTCGAAAGCGTGCTTCTTAAAAAGGGCGACGGCTTCGAATCCATCGGCGTGAAGCCGGTGCGCATCGACGGCGACGCCGTCTATCTGAAATTCGACGGAATCGACGATCGCGATCAGGCCGAAAAGCTGCGCGGACAGCTTCTGTATGTCGATCGTGCCCACGCCGTGACGCTGGATGACAACGCGAACTTCATCGTAGACCTGATCGGTCTGGAGGGCGTGGACGACGAGGGCGGTACGTACGGAAGGCTGGTGGACGTCATGCAGCCCGGTGGAAACGACGTGTATGTCTTCCGCGACGAAAAGCGGCGCGAAACGCTGGTTCCCGCGCTGAAAACGGCCATTCTCAAGGTCGATTTGGCGAACGGACAGATGCTGATGAGCGCGAAGCGGCTGCGCGAAGTGGCGGTAACCGATGAAATTTAAGATACTGACCATCTTCCCGGATATGATTCGCGCGGTGCTCGGCGAAAGCATACTGGGGCGCGCCATTGCTTCCGGCGCAATCGAGGCCGAGGTCATCGACATTCGCCCCTACTCGCTGAACAAGCACAAGAACACCGACGACGCACCCTACGGCGGCGGCGCCGGCATGGTAATGCTCGCGCAGCCAATTGTGGATGCCATGGAGACCGCCATGGGCGAGGGCTTCCGCGGCCGACGCATCTATCTTTCCCCGCGTGGCAAAACGCTGACCCAGCCGACGGTGGAGCGGCTCGCGCGGGAGGAGGAGCTGATTCTCCTTTGCGGGCATTACGAGGGCATCGATCAGCGCGCAATCGATTTGGTGATTGACGAGGAAATCTCCGTGGGCGATTACGTGCTCACCGGCGGCGAGCTTGGCGCGCTGATTCTGGTGGACGCGGTATCCCGGCTGGTGCCGGGCGTGCTCGGCTGCGAGGATTCCAGCGTGGACGAAAGCTTCTCCAGCGGTTTGCTTGAGTATCCACAGTATACGCGCCCGCGCGAATACCGCGGGCTCTCGGTTCCGGAGGTTCTTTTGAACGGCAATCAGGCGCACATCAATCGCTGGCGCAGAGATGAGGCCCTGCGCATAACCTTTGAGCGCCGCCCGGAAATGCTGAAGGGCCTCCGATTGAACAAGCTCGACCACGCGCAGCTGCGCAGGCTTCGCGAAGAAAGGAAGGAAAAACTCATGATTAAGATCGGCTTTATCGATTTCTATTTGGACGAATGGCATGCCAATAACTATCCGAAGTGGATTCAGGAGCAGTCCGAGCTTCTCGGCATCCCCTTCAAGGTCGCCTATGCGTGGGAGGATCACGCGCGCGAGGGCGGAGTGAGCGGCAAGGAATGGTGCGCCAAATTCGGCGTTGAGCTGCTCGAATCCCGCGAAGCGGTCTGCGAAAAGTCCGACGTAATCGTCGTGCTGTCTCCGGACAACGCCGAGGAGCACGAGCGTCTGGGACGCGAAGCTCTGATGAGCGGAAAGCCCGTCTATATGGACAAGACCTTTGCGCCCGACCTTGCCGCCGCCGTGCGCATGTTTGAGCTAGCCGAGGCCAACGGCACCCGCCTTTGCTCCACCAGCGCCCTGCGCTGCAGCCGCTGCCTGGATAACGTGAAGGGTGACGACGGCATTCAGTATTTCGCCGTTACCGGCCCCGGTCGTCTGGACAACTATGCCGTCCATCAGCTGGAAATGATCGTGTGCACGATGGGCTCCAAGGCCAAGCGCATAATGCTGGCCGGCGGCAGCGCCGGACGCCAGCTGATCATCGATTACGGCAAGGGACGCTATGCCTCCATGACGCAGCTTCCGACGCTGGACTTCCAGTGCCACGTGGCATGGAATGACGGGCACGGCGAAACGCTGACCCCCGTAGACTACTTCCCGAATTTCATCGGCGAAATGCTTCGCTTCTTTGCCGGCGGCGCGCCCGTCGCTCCGCGCGAGGAAACGCTCGCCGTTATGGGTCTGATGGAGGCCGCCGTAGCCGCACAGCGTCATCCCGGCGATTGGGTAAAGGTTCCCAGCGCCGAATAACGCACACCTATGCAAAAGCCGCGCCGGACAGGGATGCTTCTTCCCTGCCCGGCGCGGTTTTGCGTTAGCCTTGCTTACCTTTCCTTCTTGCGCACCGGATAGCAGACCTCCGTCACAAACTCGTCCGGGTTACTGGTCTCATGCGGGCTCACATGGTAGATGTTGAATGCGATGCCATCGTATTCATAACCATTGGCTTCGATCCATGCGGCAAGCGCGGCGTTGACATCGACCAGCTGCGAATAGCCTCCCTTGACGGTCGCGCTGGCAAACGTAACGGCCGGCAGCATGCGGAAGTGCACGTGCTCCGTGTCCGGATAATGACCCTTCAGCGTCTTCTGCGCCTCGACCTCCACGTCGCTCTCCTTGTACTCTCCATCAGGGAACGCCACCGAGCAATAGCACGGATCGTCCGGAATCAGGTTCATGCCCGCGGTTTCGCTGCAAAACACGCTCCACGCCATGCCCTCATCGTCGTAGGAGGGAATCTTCATGCGCACGCAGGCAGCGTAGCGCTCAGGCAGCGTTCGAATAATCACATCATACTTCATCGTTTTATCCTTTCTCAGCCGTTCCATGGCTGTGTCCAGAAGCCGCAGCTTCTGCTGCGTATCCACCGCTAACGCCTCGAACTCGGCTCTTCTGACGCGCAGAAACGCGAGCGTTTTCTCGGGATCGTCACCGCTTTTCAGCATTTCGCCGATGGCAGCCAGGCTGAACCCCATGTCCCGCAGCGCGACGATGCGCCCGATCACCGGAAGCTGCTCCTCCCGATAATACCGATAGCCGGTAAACGCGTCGATCTCCGCCGGCTTCAGAAGCTCTTTTTCGTCATAGTAGCGCAGCATACGAATGCTGACTCTGGACAGCTTTGAAAAATCTCCGATTTTCAGCATAGCGGTACCTCCATGCCATTTGTTCTTGAGCTCACGTATAGCATAATGCCTCACACGATGGAAGAGTCAAGAGGAAATTTCATAACAGACTAAAGTTTGTTTTAATTCTATTCTTTTGCTTTAAAATAGACTATGGTCTGTTTTCGTTAATAAAAAAGAAGAAGCTTCCTTCCGCTTCCTAAAAATCCAAGGGCTCGAGTCCGGCTGATCCGCGGCGCACGTCAAATTCCGCTGAATGCTGCTGCCTTTCGGCCCTGACATGGTTCACGGCATGACGCCGCACGGGGCCCAACTGTCATCGCCCATGGACGGGAATCAGTATACCATATCCCGCAGGCAAATGCAAGCGTTCAAGCCGAAAAAAACGGCTCCCGCGCGAATTTTTACGATGGTGTAAAATAGTCCTGGGGAAAAGGAACGGAAGAACCGGAAGGCCGAGAGCGCCAGCAAAGCCACCCCCATGGGGGTGGCGAAGGTTAAACCTTTGTTAACTTAACGAAATAGAGAATCAAGCCGCGGTAGACTGTAGTTGCTGAAAA
>CAZMGO010000028.1:0-6168 GCA_964565845.1 uncultured Oscillospiraceae bacterium
GACAAGGGCATGCCGTGCGGTCTCAGCCGCGGCTATTTTGACAACGCGCAGGGCAAGCCCGTTTCCAGCGTGCGCGGCGGGCTGTATCATACCGGCGACACGGCGTGGCGCGACGAGGACGGCTATTATTGGTATGTGGGACGCGTGGACGATCTGATTAAGTCGTCCGGCTACCGCATCGGGCCGTTCGAAATCGAATCCGTCATCATGGAGCTTCCCTACGTGCTGGAATGCGGCGTGTCCGCCGAGCCGGACGAGGTGCGCGGGCAGGTGGTCAAGGCGTCCATCGTGCTGACAAAGGGCACGGAGGGCACGGAGGAGCTGAAGAAGGAGATTCAAAGCTACGTGAAGCATAAGACCGCGCCGTATAAGTATCCCCGAATCGTCGTGTTCAGGGATGAGCTGCCCAAGACGACCAGCGGAAAAATCATTCGCAGTCAACTGTAAAATAACAAAAGACGAACCGGGCGCGGCATTGACAAGCCCGAAGAAAAGTGATATAGTTTCCGCATTACGATGCAAATGCGATGACGGAATTAAGCCTTTTTCCCACGCGGAGCAGAGAGCCGACGGTCGGTGCGAGTCGGCACGCAGTGAAGAGGGTAGTCTCCTTCCCGAGCAGGATTCCCGAAACCCAGTAGGGGATCACGGCACGCCCCGTTATCATGGCGAAGGGTTTATATGAACCCTGATCGAGTGGCTGCCTTTGGCGGCAATTCGGGTGGTACCGCGAATCATCATCGCCCCGGAAACAGATTTCCGGGGCGATTTCTGTTTCATAGCGGGTCGCCGTATGAAAGGAGAGAACCATGAAAAACATCAGGCTCACGGAAACAACACTCGCGCACGGTGCGCAAATGACCTTTAAGGAAAGACTGGAAACGGCGCGGCTTCTGGACAACGTTCATGTGGACGTGATTGAAACCTGTCCGGTCGGCGACAAGGCCGACGAAATTCTGGTGAAAACCATTGCGTCGCTGGCGGAGAACAGCATGATTTCCTGCCCGGTATCGGACGGGGACGTGGAGAAGGCGTGGCAGGCGGTTGGCGGCGCAAGGAAGCCGCGGCTGAACGTGCGCATGCCCGTGTCGGTGCAGCAGATGGAGTACACCGGGCATATGAAGCCTGCCGCGATGCTGGATAAAATCACGGCGGTGGTATCCGCTGCGAAGGAAAAATGCGAAAACGTGGCCTTTACGGCCATGGATGCGACCCGCGCCGAGAGCGAATTTCTTGCCGCTGCCGTCCGCCGCGCGCTGGAGGCCGGTGCCGAAGCCGTGATTTTGGCAGATGAAGCCGGTGAAATGCTGCCGGACGAATTCGGCGCGTTTGTCAAGGGTCTGTATCTTTCGGTTCCCGAGCTGCACGATTGCTGCGTGGGCGTGTCGTGCGCCAACCGGCTGAATATGGCGGTCGGCTGCGCGTTTGAAGCCGTGCGCGCCGGTGCGACGGAGCTGTGCGTTCGCGCTGCGGACGCGGATGCAGTGGAGCTGTATCCGATGGCGGAGCTGTTCAGCGCCCGCGGCGAGGCCTATGGCGTAGTCAGCGCCATCGACCGTACGGCGCTCAGGCGCGCGTGTGAGCAGATTGCGTCGTTCGGAAGCGTGCGGCAGGTGAGGGAGGAAGCGCCGGTTTCCGTGCCGGATGCCGTGAGTCTCAAGCAGGGCGCAAGCATCGGCGAGGTTTCTCACGCGGCGCGCGTGCTGGGCTACGACCTGTCGGACGAGGATCTGGCGCGCGTGTACGAATCCTTTGGCGCGCTGGCGGCCAGAAAGCCCGTTTCGGCGCGCGAGCTGGATGCGATTATCGCAAACGCTGCCCTGCAGGTGCCGCCCACGTATCGGCTGGTGAGCTATGTCGTCAATTCCGGAAACATCATTGCCGCCACGGCGCACATCGCGCTGACCCGAAACGGCGAGAGCGTGCAGGGACTTTCCTCCGGCGACGGCCCGATTGATGCGGCACTGATGGCGATTGAGAAGATTATCGGTCACCATTATGAGCTGGACGATTTCCAGCTGCAGTCGGTTACGTCCGGCCGCGAGGCCATGGGCGAGGCGCTGGTGAAGCTGCGTGACGGCGGAAAGCTGTATTCCGGCCGGGGCATTTCCACCGACATTGTGGGCGCTTCGATTCGCGCCTACCTGAACGCGCTCAACAAAATTGTGTACCGGGAGAAATAAACGATGAAGCTTTCGTTTTCCACCTATGGGTGGCATGATCTGGAATGGGACGATTTCGTGTCGCTGGCGCGGGACATGCGCATGCAGGGCATTGAAATTCACGATATGGACGATGCGCGCCTGTCCGGTCCCAACGGCCCCTTTGCCGAGGAGGAGGCGGTGCGCACGGCGCGCGCGCTGGCTGCGGACGGCATTTCCGTGTGCTGTTTGGATGCGCGGAGCAATCCGGCCGACGGCGAGACGGCGGGCGAGGGCAAGGCGGAGATTCTGTCCTGCATCCGCCGGGCGCGCTGGCTGCGCGCGCCGTTTGTGCGGCTGCGCGCGCGGGAGACGGGCGTGGGCGCGGACAGGGAGGACGAAAACGTGCGCGCGCTGGTTGCGGAGGTGCTGCCTGAGGCCGAAAAGGCGGGAGTGACGCTTCTGATTGAAACGGCGGGCATCTATGCCGACACGCGCCGCCTATCCACGGTGCTGAAGGCCTTTGCCTGCGATTCGCTGTGCGCGCTGTGGGACGTGCATCATCCCTATCGCTTCGCCGGGGAAGCGCCGGAGACAACCATTACCAATCTTGGTGCGTATGTGAAGCATGTGCACCTGAAGGATTCGGTCGTGGCTGCGGACGGCAGCGTTTCCTATTGTCTGCTGGGCGAGGGCACGCTGCCGCTGGGCGAGGTGTTTGACGCGCTTCGCTCCGTGAGCTATGACGGCTTCTACAGTCTGGAATGGGATCCCGCATGGCAGGCGGAGCTGAACGATCCGTCGGTGGTGCTGGCGCATTTCGCGTCGGTGGTGAATCGGTATCAGCCCAGCGAGCATTGGAAGCAGACGCTGTATACGAACCGCGCGGGCACCGGCCGGTATGTGTGGAGGCATGACGAGCTGATTAAGCTCACCTTCCCGCAGGTGCTTGACCGCATGGTGGAGGAGTTTCCCGATCAGCTGTGCTTCAAATTCCCGACGCTGGACTATACGCGCACCTATTCCCAGTTCCGTGACGACGTGGACGCCTGCGCGCGCGCGCTGATTTCCATCGGCGTGGAGCCGGGCAGCAAGGTGGCGGTGTGGGCGACGAACGTGCCCGCATGGTACATTGCCTTCTGGGCGACGACAAAGATTCGCGCCACGCTGGTCACGATGAACACGGCCTACAAAATCGCCGAGGCGGAATACCTGCTCAGGCAGTCCGACACGCACACGCTGGTGATGATCGACGGCTATCGCGATTCCGATTACGTGGACACCATTTCGCGTCTGTGCCCGGAGCTGAAGGATACCGAGCCGGGCAAGCCGCTGCACGCGCGCAGGCTGCCCTTCCTTCGCAACGTGATCACCGTGGGCTTCCGCATGGACGGATGCCTCACGTGGGATGAGCTGATGGCGCGCGCGCCGATGGTGCCCAAGGAGGAGGTTCGCCGCCGAGCGGCCGATATGCGCGGCGACGACGTGGCGAACATGCAGTATACCTCCGGCACGACCGGCTTCCCCAAGGGCGTCATGCTGACGCACACGGGCGTTGTGAACAACGGAAAGTGCATCGGCGACCGCATGGATCTGTCCACCGCCGACCGCATGATGATTCAGGTGCCCATGTTCCACTGCTTCGGCATGGTGCTGGCGATGACGGCCTGCATGACGCACGGCGTTACGATGTGCCCGCTGCCGTATTTCTCGCCCAAAACCGCCTTGGACTGCGTGACGCGCGAGAAGATCACCTGCTTCCACGGTGTGCCGACGATGTTCATTGCCATGCTGGCACATCCGGACTTTGACAAGGCGGACTTCAGCCACATGCGCACCGGCATCATGGCGGGCTCCAACTGTCCGGAATCCGTGATGAGACAGGCGGCGGAGCGAATGAACATGACCGGCATCGTGTCCGTGTACGGGCAGACGGAGGCGTCGCCCGGCTGCACGATGAGCCGCTGCTATGAGGATTCGCTGGACGTGCGCACGACGACCGTCGGCTGCGCGCTGCCGGGCGTGGAATGCCGAATCGTCGACCCGGCGACGGGACGCGAGCTGGGCGTGGGCGAGCAGGGCGAGTTTGTCGCCCGCGGCTATAATATTATGAAGGGATATTACAAAATGCCGTCGGCGACGCGCGAGGCCATTGACGAGGACGGCTGGCTGCACACGGGCGACCTGTGCATCTGCGACGAAAACGGCAACTATCGCGTGACTGGGCGTCTGAAGGACATGATTATCCGCGGCGGCGAGAACATCTACCCGCGCGAGATCGAGGAGTTTATCATTACGCATCCCAAGGTTCGCGACGTGCAGGTGATCGGCGTTCCGGACAAAAAGTACGGCGAGGAAATCATGGCCTGCGTAATTGCCGAGGAGGGGCAGACGCTGACGGAGGACGAGCTCAAGGCCTTTGTCGCGGCCAGCATGGCGCGCCACAAGGTTCCGAGATATGTGTGGTTCATGGACAAGTTCATCATGAACGACGCGGGCAAGATTCAGAAGTTCAAAATGAGAGAAAAGGCCAAGGAAGTCTTCGGACTGTGAAAGGGGAGGGAATTTCATGGAAATCCGCATTGAAAAGAGCATGTCGCCCAAGGCGAAGCCCGCCGATACATCGGCGCTCGGCTTCGGCAAGGTCTTTACCGACCACATGTTTGTGATGGACTACGACCGCGAAAACGGCTGGCACGACGCGCGAATCGTACCCTACGGCAATATTTCCATTTCGCCCGCGGCGACCGTTCTGCACTACGGCGCGGAGATTTTTGAGGGCCTGAAGGCCTATCGCCGGCCGGACGGCGAGATTCAGCTGTTCCGCCCGTGGGATAACTTCGAGCGCATGAACAATTCGGCCGACCGCCTGTGCCTGCCGAGGATTGATCCCGAGTTCGCGCTGAAGGCGCTGAAAACGCTGATCAATCTGGATCGCGATTGGGTGCCGTCCGCGGAGGGAGCCAGCCTGTATATTCGCCCGTTCCTGTTCGGAAACGATCCGTTCTTGGGCGTGCACACGGTGAATAAATCCATGTTCGTCATCATCCTGTCGCCGTCCGGCTCCTATTACAAGGAGGGCGTGAACCCCGTGCGCATCATGATTGAAACCGAGGACGTGCGCGCGGTGCGCGGAGGAACCGGCTATGCCAAGTGCGGCGGCAACTATGCGGCGTCCATGCGCGCGGGCGAGAAGGCCGAGCAGAAGGGCTTTGCGCAGGTGCTGTGGCTGGACGGCGTGGAGCGCAAATACGTGGAAGAGGTCGGCTCGATGAACGTCATGTTCAAGATTAACGGCACGGTGGTTACGCCCAAGCTGACCGGCAGCGTGCTGCCCGGCGTGACGCGCAGAAGCTGCATCGCGCTTTTGAAGTCGTGGGGCGTGCCCGTGGAGGAACGGCTTCTGTCCGTTCAGGAGCTGGAGGATGCCGTGCGCAGCGGAGCGCTGGAGGAGGCGTTCGGCTGCGGCACCGCCGCCGTGGTGTCGCCCATCGGCGAATTGAGCGTGGACGACGTGCCCTATGTGGTGAACGAAGGCAAAATCGGCCCGATTACGCAGAAGCTGTACGATGTGTTGACCGGCATTCAGTGGGGCCGCGAGCCCGATGCGTTCGGCTGGACGGAGCTTGTGAAATGAAGCGCGTGACGCTGTTTGCCGGACACTACGGAAGCGGAAAGACGAATCTGGCCGTCAATTATGCGCTGGGTCTGGCGCGGGCCGGACGCAAAACGCTGATTGCCGATCTGGACATCGTGAACCCGTATTTTCGCACTCGGGACAGCGAGGACGAGCTTGACCGCGCCGGCGTGGAGATCATCGTGTCGCCCTACGCCAACAGCAATGTGGACGTGCCCGCGCTGCCGCAGGAGATGTATCGCGTGACGGACGACCGGGCGTATCACGCCGTGGTGGACGTGGGCGGCGACGATCGCGGCGCGCTGGCACTGGGCAGGCTGTCCCCGGCGCTCAGGGAGGAAAACGACTACGACATGCGCTTCGTGGTGAACTTCTATCGTCCGCTCACGC
>CAZMGO010000028.1:6268-16745 GCA_964565845.1 uncultured Oscillospiraceae bacterium
TGGGCAATCTTTTAACGATTGGGAGGACACAAACCATGGCAAAAGTCACGTTCCGTGAAGAACGGTGCAAGGGCTGCGGACTGTGCGTGAACGCATGCCCGAGAAAAATCGTCAGTCTGGACGAGAAAAAGCTCAACGCGCTGGGACATCACCCCGCCAAGGTGGACGAGATGGATAAGTGCGTCGGCTGCGCTTCCTGCGCCATCATGTGCCCGGACTGCGTGATTACGGTGGAAAGGTAGGGTGCATTCATGGCTGACAAGGTACTTATGAAGGGCAACGAAGCGTTGGCCGAGGCCGCCATCATGGCCGGCTGCCGCCATTACTTTGGCTATCCCATCACGCCGCAGACGGAGGTTGCGGCCTATCTGAGCAAGCGTATGCCCCAGATCGGCGGCACGTTCCTGCAGGCGGAAAGTGAAATCGCCGCCATTAATATGGTGATTGGCGTGGCATCCGCGGGCAAGCGGGTTATGACGTCCTCGTCCAGCCCCGGAATTTCGCTCAAGAGCGAGGGGCTTTCCTATCTGGCGGGCTGCGACCTTCCGGCGCTTGTGGTCAATGTGCAGCGCGGCGGCCCCGGCCTGGGCGGCATTCAGCCCAGCCAGTCGGACTATTTCCATGCGACGCGCGGCGCGGGGCATGGCGACTTCCATATGCTGGTGCTTGCGCCGGCCTCCGTGCAGGAAATGGCAAGCTTAGTGTTTAAGGGCTTTGATCTGGCGGACAAATACCGCATGACCACGATGATTCTCGCCGACGGCACGATGGGACAGATGATGGAGCCCGTTTCGCTGGACATGGGCGAGGTGCAGACCTACGACAAGAGCTGGGCAGTTACCGGCACGCAGGGCAAGCGTAAGCACAACATCGTCAACTCCCTGTCGCTTCTGCCGGAGGAGCTGGAGCAGTGGAATCTTGCGCGCTATGAGAAGTACCATGCCATTGAGGAAAACGAAACGATGGCGGAGAGCTTCATGGCGGACGACGCGGAAATCGTCGTAGTGGCGTTCGGCGTGGCGGCGCGCGTGGCGCGCAACGCGATTGTCGCGGCGCGCGAAAAGGGCATTAAGGCCGGGCTGATTCGCCCCATTACGCTGTGGCCGTTCCCGAAAAAGCCGTTGCGCGACGCGGCAAAGCACGCGAAGGCGTTTGTGTCGGTGGAGCTGTCGATGGGTCAGATGATCGAGGATGTGGAGCTTGCCATTCGCTGTGCGCGCCCGGTGCTGCTTTGCAGCCGCGTCGGCGGCATGATTCCCACCCCCGAAGAGGTGCTTGCCAAAATTGAGGAAGCCGCAAGGACGGGAGGCGACGAGGCATGATCGTATTTGAAAGACCGAAAGCGCTGGCGGACGTGAAGCTGCACTATTGCCCCGGCTGCACGCACGGCATTATTCATCGTCTGGTCGCCGAGGCCATTGACGAGCTGGGCATCGAGGGTCGCACCGTCGGCATTGCGCCGGTCGGCTGCTCGGTATTTGCATATAACTATTTTAACTGCGATATGGTCGAGGCGGCGCACGGGCGCGCACCGGCCGTCGCCACGGGCGTAAAGCGTGCCAATCCGGACAACATCGTGTTTACCTATCAGGGCGACGGCGATTTGGCGGCAATCGGCACCGCCGAGACCGTGCACTCCGCGGCGCGCGGCGAGAACATCACCATTATTTTCGTCAACAATGCCATTTACGGCATGACCGGCGGACAAATGGCGCCCACGACGCTGCCCGGGCAGGTTACGCAGACCTCGCCCTATGGCCGCAAGGTCGAGTCGGTCGGCTATCCGCTGCGCGTATGCGAGCTGCTGAGCAATGTGACCGGCGCGGCGTATCTGGAGCGCGTGGCGGTAAACGACGTGAAGAACGTGCGCAGTGCGAAGCGCGCCATTCAGAAGGCGTTCCGCTATCAAATGGAGGGCAAGGGCTTCTCGCTGATTGAGGTGCTCTCCACCTGCCCGACCAACTGGGGTCTCACGCCGGACAAGGCGCTCAAGTGGCTGGAGGAGAACATGATTCCCTACTATCCGCTGGGCGTTTACAAGGATAAATATGCCGAGGAGGCCGGAAAATGAAGACGACGAACATTCTGATTTCCGGGTTCGGCGGGCAGGGCGTGCTGTTTACCGGAAAATTCCTTGCCTATGAGGGACTGCTTGAGGGTCGGGAGGTCACGTGGCTGCCCTCCTATGGTCCCGAGATGCGCGGCGGCACGGCCAGCTGCTCGGTCATTATTTCCGATACGGCGATCGGCAGCCCGCTGGTTCCGCATCCCGACATTCTAATTGCCATGAACCTGCCCTCGCTGGATCGATATGAGGACGCGGTCGTGCCGGGCGGCATGATCTTCTACGATTCCTCGCTGATTGAACGCCCGGTGAAGCGCGCGGACGTACGCTCGTTCGGCGTTCCGGCGACGAAGCTTGCAGGCGAAGCGGGCATGCCCACGCTGGCGAACATGATCGTGATGGGCAAGATGCTTCGGGAGAGCGCGCTGTTTCCGTATGACGCGGTCGACCGCACCATTCAGAAGGTTGTCTCCGCCAAGGGGCAGAACCTTGTGGAGCTGAACAAAAAGGCCATCGCAATGGGCTACGAGCTGTAAGAAAGTTCTGCGGCGGGGGATGCGTCCTCCGCCGTATTTCTATGCTTCGTTTGTCCACAGGCGGCAGAAGGGCGCTTACCAAATCGAAAATGAAAAAGACTGCGCGAATAGTTACCATAAGCACGGATTTTCGGCAAATATTTGACACATTAGTATTTACTTTTGTAACAAAAACGTATATAATAGTGCCTATGAGAAATGGTGGAAAGGTGAATCGCACATGAAATGTGTCAATCTCGTAGTGGCTGACGGCGATCGAAATACACTCGGAAAGTATGTTTCCGAGCTGCGTCGGATGGACGGCATTAACGTTGTGGGCTCAACGGCAGACGGCGCGGAGCTGCTGTCGTTGTTAAAGCGTGTGCGTGCCGACGTGGTAATGACGGGGCTGGCGCTGAAGAACGTGGATGGACTGGGTGTGCTGGAGGCCGTTCATGATATGCGAGGCGCACATCCTCAAATGCTGGTGCTGTCAAGCTTCTGCCGGGATTCACTTGTGGAACGAACGATGGCGCTCGGAGCCAGCTATTACATGCTGAAGCCCGCGGACAGCCGTCTGCTGTATAAGCGGATTTGCCTGCTTGCGGAGCAGGCGGATGCGAACGGGTCTTCTGGTTCGGCGGACATTATTGCCGGTGTGCTGAAGCGAATCGGCATTGCGCCGTCCTCGAAGGGCTATCGGTATCTGGAATGCGCGATTGCGCTGTGCATGGAGGATTCCTCGTATGTGCATGCGCTGTCCGGCAGGCTGTATCCGGAGGTGGCTCTGCGGCTGGGCGCGACGTCGTCGGGCGTGGAGCGCGCGATTCGCACGGCAATTCAGACCGCGTGGCAGAATGGCGGCATTCAAAGCTATGCGGCGGTGATCAGCGATCCGGTGCTGGCGGACGGGCGTCCCACGGCCGGTCGGCTGATTGCACGCCTTGCGCGCGCCTGCGTGCAGACAATGAAGAATTGACTTGACATCCGCCCCCGTTTCGGCTACGATACCCATAAAGCCGGATGGGGGTGTTTTCTATGAAGCTTTTGATTGCGTCGGACATTCACGGCTCGATTCTGTATGCCGAAAGGCTGTTTGAGCGAGCGGAGGCCGAAAGGCCGGATAAAATTCTTTTGCTGGGGGATCTTCTGTATCACGGGCCGCGCAATGATCTGCCGGATGGATATAATCCCAAGGCGGTCATCGCGCTTTTGAACGCGAACAGGGAACGGCTGCTTTGCGTTCGCGGGAACTGCGAGGCAGAGGTGGATCAGATGGTGCTGTCGTTTCCGGTGATGGCGGAATATGCCTACCTTCTGGTGGACGGCGTGACGATTTTTGCCACGCATGGACATCATGCCGGGGAGAGCAATCCGCCGCCGCTGCGTGCGGGCGAGATTCTGCTGTGCGGGCATACGCACATCCCTGCCATGCGCGCGCATGAGAGCTTTGTCTACCTGAATCCCGGCTCGGTTTCCATTCCGAAGGGCGAAAGCGTGCGCTCGTATATGACGCTGAACGAGGGCGTGTTCGAGCTGAAGGCGCTTGACGACGGTGAGCGCATGAAAAGCTTTGACGCGCGAAAAAATGAAGGAATTTTGTCGAAATGAGAAGGGCGCGCCCGATTGCCAAGCACGTAATTTCATGATATAATGATGGAAATGCGCGTGGAAGCGCGCGAAACTGACGAGCGGAGGGTTTACGATGGCCGGATTGATGAACAACTACTTCTATGGAAAGGCCGGCAAGGGCGATTACACGGTGGATCAGATGCCGACAACGCGAAAGCAGCTTTTTTTTACCACGCTGCGTGTGCGCTTCTCCTCGATGGTCGGCTTGAACCTGCTTCATGTCGTGTTCCTGATCCCGGCAATCATTTGGCTGTTCATTAACTATCAGACGCTGACGATGTACGCCGGCGACGAGGCGTACAAGCTGGGCGGCGAGGAGATGCAGGCGGCCTACGAGGTATACACCGAAAAGTACGAGCTGTACAGCGCCATTGAAAATGAGGCGCAGAATACGGCGGAGCTTGAGTACAGCCTTGAGGACGTGAACGACAAGCTTGCGCAGCTTGAGGCCGGCAAGACGATTATGGTAAAGGAAGCGCCGGTGGTTGAGGGCGGCGAGGAAACCGAGCGTCCCGTGACGGTGGAGGAGCTGACGAAGCAGAAAGAGGAGCTTTGTGCGAAGCTGGATAAGCAGCAGGAATACCGCGATCATGCGGCGGACGAGGCCTTCATGGAGACGCTGAAGAGCGAGTATGTGGAGGCTGCGCAGACGTATAACACCTATCGCAGAAGCGCGGTGCTCTCCAATATTTCCATGCTGCTGCTGTTCCTGATTCCGATGCTGGGTCTTGCGGGCATCGGTTCGACCGGTCAGATGTATATTCTTCGCAACTGGGCGCGCGACGAGCATGCCTTCATGTGGCAGGATTACAAGGCGGCCATCAAGGAAAACTGGAAGCAGGGTCTGGCGGTTGGTCTGCTGAACGGTCTTTCGCTGTTTCTGGCGTATATTGCCTATGTGTTCTACGGCGATATGGCCAGCAGCAACGGCGTATTCTTTGTGATTCCGCAGATGCTGATGGTCGTTCTGCTGATCGTATGGTGGATGATTAACGAAATCATCTTCCCGATGATGGTCACCTACGACATGAAGCTTTCTCAGCTCATTCGCAACAGCGCCATCATGGTCGTGGCGCGGCTGCCGATTTCCCTCGTGATTCTGCTGGGCTCGCTGGTCATTCCGGTGGCGCTGATGTTCTTCCTTCCTTATCCGCAGATTTGCATGCTGATTCTGGTGCTGCTGTATGGCCTGATCGGCTTCTCACTGACCGGCTTTGTGTATGCATCGTATGCCAACGACCTGTTTGACCGTTATCTGAACCCGCGCATTGAGGGTGCGGAGGTTGGAAAAGGTCTGCATCAGCCCGAGGAGGAAGACGAGGACGAAGAGGAGGAGAGCAAGCCGGAGGAGGCCGCGCAAACGGGAAGGGATGAAAACGAGAACTTCTGGGAGCATAAATCGAAATGAGCTATCAGAGCCTTGCAGAGGTTTACGATCGATTTGCTTATGATTTCGATTATGACGCATGGACGAGCTGGTATGAGAAGCTGATTCTCGACCTTCGTCCAGGCACCCGGGAAATCTGCGACGTGGGCTGCGGAACCGGCCCGCTGGCCGTGCGATTGGCCCAAAAAGGGTATAGGATTACCGGGATTGATTTGTCCGAGGACATGCTGCGCGTGGCCTCGGACAAAGCGCGCGCATGGGGAGTGCCGGTGCGGCTGGTGCGGCAGGATATGCGCGCGCTGCTTCTGCCCCGCAGGGTGGATGCCATGCTATGCGCGTGCGACGGCGTGAACTATTTGACGGACGAAAAAGGCGTTCTGCGCTTTCTGAGCAGCGCGTATGCGGCGCTGAAGCCCGGCGGCGCGCTGGCGTTTGACGTGTCCAATCTCGGGAAGCTTCGGGAGATGGGGCGCGTGGGTCTGTACGGGGAGGATCTGGAAAATGAAACCTACCTGTGGCAGAATGAATTCGATGAAAAAACGGCGCTTCTGACGATGCAGCTGGCCTTCTTCGTACGCGAGGGCGACGGTCGGTATCGCAAATTTGAGGAAACGCACGTGCAGCGGGCGCATCGCACGGAGGAGCTTGTGCGTCTTCTGGCGGGCGCAGGGTTTGAAAACATTCATGTCTTTGGCGGCGACGAGGGAGAAAGCGAGGGCCCCGGCGGTCAAAGGTGCTATTTCGCGGCGACGCGAGGAAACAGGAAGGATGAAACAATATGACCGAACAGGGCGGCGTAAGCTATATGGATGGAATTCTGCGCATTTCGCTGATGGGCGGACAGGCGCGTGCGTTTCTTGTGGAAAGCACGCATACGGTAGAGCATGCGCGGCGTGTGCACCAGCTGTCGCACACGGCGACGGCAGCGCTGGGGCGCACGCTCACGGCGACGGCCGTGCTGGGCGCGATGCTGAAGGGCGAAAACGAATCGGTTACCTGCCGCATCGACGGCGGCGGGCCGCTTGGGCTGGTGCTGGCCGTGGGCGACAGCAGCGGCAATGTGAAGGGGCTTGTGGCGCATCCCGAGGTGGATCCGCCGCGCAGCGGTGAAAAGCTGAACGTGGGCGCAGCCGTCGGCAGAGAAGGCATGCTGACCGTCGTGAAGGATATGCGCATGCGCGAGCCGTATGTGGGGCAGGTGCACCTGCGCTCCGGCGAGATCGGCGAGGACTTTGCCATGTATTTTACTGCCTCCGAGCAGACGCCGTCGCTGGTGTCGCTGGGCGTGCTCGTCGGCGAAGAGGTGATTTCGGCGGGCGGTCTGATCATACAGATGATGCCGGGTGCATCCGAGGCGGCAATTCAGTCGATTGAGATGTCGGCAGGCATGTTCATGGACATTTCGGGTACGCTCAAGACCGATCATCTGGACGGCGCGCTTACCCAGCTTCTGAGCCATTTGGAGCCGGAGGTGCTCGACCGGCTGCCGCTGCGGTATCATTGCGACTGCTCGCGTGAGCGCGTGGAGCGGGCGCTAATTTCGATGGGCGAGAAGGAGCTTACGGAAATGATCGAGGAGCAGCATGGCTGCGATGTGGACTGCCATTTCTGCAACACCCGTCGGCATTTCAGCGAGGCGGAGCTGCGCGAGCTTCTGGAAAAGGCCAAGAACTGACGGATGCAAATGGTGCTTGATGAGGAGGTGCGCGGATGGGCGAATATGATTCGAGGGTAGTTTCGTTTCGGCAGGAAAGCAGGTTTGTTCATCAGCGCGCGCTGATGAACTGGCGTGCCGGAAATTATCCGGACGCGCTGAATCTGATTCGAAGAGCTGTTGAGAGCGATCCGGCGGATGCGCGCTGCCGATTGGATATGGCGCGCATTCTGGTTTCGATGGAGCTGTACGAAGCGTCCGGGCGTGAGCTGATGCATCTGCTGAGCGAGAAGCAGGAGCCGGAGGAATGCCTGTTTCTGGCCGGAAAGATGCTGTTTGCCCGAGGACGGCAGGAGGAAGCGGAGCATGTGCTGCGCGTGTATGTGGATCACAGCGGCGGGCATGAATCCGTGGAGGAGGCCGAGCGGATGCTCGACCGAATTTATCTGA
Organism: uncultured Oscillospiraceae bacterium; assembly: GCA_964565845.1. Taxonomy (GTDB): domain Bacteria; phylum Bacillota; class Clostridia; order Christensenellales; family Aristaeellaceae; genus SFHK01. The sequence goes on from CAZMGO010000028.1 coordinate 13,972, forward strand.
ACAGCGAGGCTCAGGAGGACGTGTTCGCGGATCGCCATAATCGGCGTGTGCAGCGGCTGATTGAGGAGGGCGTTCGCCAGCTTGAGACGCTTGGGGATTCACGGGCATCCGAGCAGGCGTTCAGTCATGCCGTTCGGCTGAATCCGCTCGTCGGCAGCGCACATGCGCTGTATGCGGTGGTTCTGAACCTGAACGACAAGACGGAGGACGCACGCCGGGAAGCGATGATGGCCGGGCGGCTTCTGGGAGCCTCGGCATCCTTGCAGGATGTGTGCATATGCGCGCAGGCATTATATGAGTCCGGCATGCGCGAGGAGGGGCGCGCGCTGATGGAGCGCGCGCGGGAAATGACTGCGGATGATGACGAAAAGCGCGTGCGCGTTACGGCGTTGGAACGGCTGGAAATGTATGACGAGGCCTGCGAGGAGCAGAGTGCGCTGCTGACCGCGCATCCGTACAATCCGGCAATGCTTCATGAAATGTCGTGTCTGGCCTTTCTTGCGGGGCGGCCTGCCGAGACGGCAGCGGAGGGCTGGAAGCGGATTCGCTGGCTGGATCCGGAGGATCCGGCGCCGGAGACGCTGCTTCGCAAGCTGGAGGAGGGCACTCTTACGCAGGAGGACTGCACGCTTCGCTACGAGATATGCGACGCGCGGCTGCAGGCCTTTCAGGCGTTTCATCTGACCGAGGTGCCGCGCGCGTTGAAGGGTGAGGGACTGGCGCATGCGTGGCGAACGGACAAAGCGTTCCGCACGGCGCTGGAAGGGCAGCTGTCCTCCGCCGCGCCGTCGGTTTCGGCTGCCGCAGCCTGTCTTTTATCGCGCGTTGATGATGACGAGGCGCACCGACTGGCGCGCGCGTACGTCGGGAGACCGGACATACCGGCAGAGGTGCGCGTGGCTGCAATGCTCGGCATGGATTCCGCAGCTCTGGAGGAAGCGCTGCTGCCCGAGTATTACATGGAGGCGGCGCTGCCCACCGAAACCGATGTGCTGCGCGACCTTCCGGTAGGCACGAGGCAGATGCTGCGCGATGCCGCCGAGTTTGTGGAGGAGGAAACGGGAGAATATCCCATTTCCGTGCTGGCCGGATATTGGATGATGTTTCAGAAGACGCGGATGGATGGCGGCGCGGCAATTGCGCGCGGAGATGTGGGCGCGGCAGCGCTGGCGTATCTGTATCTGAATGCGGGCGAGGAGCCCGCAGACATGGAGGAAATTGCCGGGGAGTTTTCCTGTCCGGTTCGGCAGGTAAGGCGCGCCGCTGCGCTGCTGAGCCGCGTGATGGATGAGACTGGGCTACAGGAATAGGAGAAACGAAAAATGTACGATATTCTGGATTTCGATGCGAATTTCGCGGCGTATTGCGAAAAGTGGATGCAGATGAACAAGAGCCGGTTTGCCAACATCGAGCAGATGGAGGATGCAATGCCGGACGTATACATGCACTGGCTGACCTCTCCGGCTGCGTTCTTGGGCGGAGAAAAGCCGGAGGAATATTTCCGCAAATACGACGACGCGCCGATGCTGGTGAACTGGGTCGCCGAGTATGAGACGGCGGGTGTGCCGGTGCCGGACGTGCTTCTGGAGCGGATTACGGATTTGGGCGGCAAGAGCGTGCGGCCTCTGATTCGCGCGGCGGCTGATCCGGACAATCCCAAGGGGCTGCGCGTAACGGCGCTCAACCTGCTCAAGGAGGTCGAGTGCGGCGAGGCTCCGGCGGAAACGTGCTTCGCGATTATCGATCGCCGGGAGGGCGAGGATGAGGTCGCGGATGTGGCGGCGGAGCTGCTTCAGAACATCGGGGATGCCTGCGTGCCGGAAATCCTTTCGCGTATAGAGGAGGTTTCCGATGAGGCGAGAGAGACGTATCTCGACGTGCTGTGCAATTTTCCCGGGGACGAGCGCATTTTCACGTCGCTGATGGCAGCGTTCGAGGCGCATCCGGAGAAGCTGGCAATGTATGCTTCGCTGCTTGGCAAGCTGGGCGATGATCGCGCACTGGAGCCGCTGCGGGCAAGCCTGAACCAGCCGGACATCAACTATCTGGATTATCTCGAGGTGCGCAACGCCATCGAAATGCTTGGCGGCATGGTGGAGGGCGAGCGAGATTTTTCCGGAGACCCGTATTATGAGACGCTGAAGGGCGTATAAAACCATCAGTCAAATGCGCGCGGAGGGGGTGAGAACGTGTTTTGTGTGCGATGCGGGCGGCGAGACCTTACACATGGGAAGCGATGCATCTATTGCAAAACGCGTCTCGTCTATCCTGCGGATTTACGCTTCTTAAGTGAACGCGACGCGCGTCAGCGCGATGGGCGTTCGGTCGATGACCGCGTGGAGCAAGAACGGCCTGATTTACCGCGCGAGGCTGCGCGGACGGAAGCTTTCGCGGAGAAAACCTCCGACCGCCTGCGCCGGGACACAAGGAAGGCCGATGCTTCAAAGAGAAGCGCGTTCGACCGATTGCGCGAGGACGGAAAGGCGAACGCGCCTTCGGGAAAAAAAGCCTCCGAGCGAGGGCATGAAAATGCAGCGGCAGAAAGGGCGGGAACGTCCGGAAGGAGGAGCCTGTTTGATCGAGCGCGTGAGGAAACGAAGACGGCCGCGCGTCCAGGCTTCGTGGAAAAGGCGGAGGCGTCCGCCAAAGCCCGAGCCGCAGAGAAGGCCGGACAAGCAGACCGACGCGGCACCGCGGAGAAGATCGGTCAGGCAGAACGGCGCGGCACCGCAGAGAAGGTCGGTCAGGCAGAACGGCGCGGCACCGCGGAGAAG
>CAZMGO010000028.1:16845-21141 GCA_964565845.1 uncultured Oscillospiraceae bacterium
TCGAATGAAGGACGCTTCAATTACGCCGAGCAGTGGAATCGCGCGGGGGAAGAAGCACTGAAAAGGGCGCGCAGACAGATAAGGTCACTCGGTAAGACGTTTAGACGCGCCGGGCATACGCTGAAAAAGCAGGTTCGTAGCGGGAGGGATTGGGTAGGCGAGCGCATAAAGTCGTCAAGCGAATCCCCGAAGCCGGTGCGAACGGCGGCGAAGCCGGGAGCCGGCATGCGAGGATCGGCGTCCGCGCGGAACGGCGGTGCGCCGAGCCGACGCCAGCCGCCGCGCAGAGCCGGGCAATCCAATGTGCGCGGCGCACGTGTCTATGCTCGTTCGGAGCCGTACAGAGAGAGCTTTCTGGAGCGTCATCTGCGTTCGCTGATTGCTATGGCGCTGCTCGCGGTTACGGTGATCGTGTTCTGCGTGTGGAGCACGTCCACGGTCTCGGGCAAGCGTACCTTTGCCCAGCTGGGCATAGGCAGCGCGTCCGGATACATATTGCTGGGCGACGACTGTATGGAATCGGGGAATTATGCCCGCGCCGTAGAGCATTATTATCGGGCGTTAAAACAGCATACCTCCTACGAATCGGCTGCCAAGCTCGCGCAGGCCTATCGGATGACCGGGGATACGGAACGGGAAGCCAGTGTGCTCCTGCTGTGCGCCGACCGCTTCGAAACGGAGCGCGAGCCTTATGAACGCCTGAAGGAGCTGTACCCTGACCTGACCTACCGCCCGGAAACCGTGCAAAACGCTCTGAACCGAGGCGCACATGTTCTTGGCGATGCGTCGATTGCACAATAGCGGGCGGATGAGCCGCTCTGCACCAATGCGGAAAGCCGAAGGGTCTGTGCATGATGGATGTACGGATCCTTCGGCTTTCTGCCATTTTTTCAAAAAAAGGAGCGCCGCAGCCCTCGGCATGCCAACGTTTCGTACGCATGTTTACCGGTAAATGCTTTTCAAAACCGCGTGATTGTGATATACTGAAACTGAGATATTGCGCGCCGCTGAAGACGGCGCAGGGATTGCGGAGGATCATACATACATGCGCAAGCTACTGGCTGTTTTGGTGATTGCGGCGGCGGTTCTGGCGATTTGCTTATGGCCTGCTGCGGAAGCGCCCGAACCGGTGAACACGGGGGATGCGTCGGTGACCCCGATACCGACGCCCTCGCCCACACCGAGTCCTACGCCTACACCGACGCCTACGCCCACGCCGACGCCTACGCCGACACCCACGCCCACGCCAACCCCGGTGATGGTGGATATGAGCGCGCTGTACGAGGGCATTTCCGACGAAAATGGCGCGAAGGACGTGGCGCGGCTTCAGAATCGCTTGATTGAGATGGGCTACATGGACGGCGGATATGACGGAATTTACGGCAAGTCCACCTCCAACGCCGTGCGCTATTTTCAGAAGGTGAACGGTCTGCCGGAAACGGGCGTGGCCGACTATGATACGCTGGTAAAGCTGTATTCCGATGACGCGATTGTCGATCCGGAGCCGACGCCGACGCCGTTGGCCAAAAGTGTGAAGGGCGATGGCGTGCAGCGGCTTCAGGAGGCGCTGGTTTTGTACGGCTTCCTTGATGACACGGCAGACGGAACCTTTGGCGAGAAAACCGAAACGGCCGTGAAGGAAGCGCAGGCGTACTATTATGAGTGGATGCAGGCGATCGTAACGCCTACACCGATGGCGACGCAGGCGTGGATGACGCCTACGCCCACACCCACGCCTGTGCCTACTCCGGAGCCTGCGGCTTCGCCGGACGAGGCGGCAGACGTGTCGGAGGAGACGCAGCTGCCCACGCCTACGCCGACCATTCGCTTTGCGCCGGAGGCGACTCCCTATACGCCGGACGGCGTGGCCTCGGAGGAGCTGCTCGAATGGCTGTATGGGGATACGTTCGACGTGTATCAGGCCACGACGCAGCGCGGAGACAAGACCGCCGATGCGATGCGCGTTCAGCGCAGGCTGGTATATTTGGGCTATATGCGCAAGGCGGACGGAGACTTCGGCTCGGCGACGGAGCGCTGTCTCGTGTACTTCCAGAAGCTGAATGGACTGGAGCAGAGCGGCGTAGCCGATGAAGCGACGCAGCGCGTGCTGTTTTCTGAGCAGGCCGTGAAGTCGGATATCATCGTGACGCAGTATCGGATTACCATCGATACAAGCAAGCAGCGCGTGTATGTCTATGAGTGGAACGGCTCCAACTTCGACAACAAGATCAAGGAGTTCGAGTGCTCCACGGGCAAGGACGAAACGCCCACGCCCAAGGGCGAATTCTGGAACACTGCGCCGCTGACGGAATGGTGGTATTTCAAGGAGTTTGACTGCTGGGCGAAATACGCGTGGGTGATTGACGGCGGCATCTTCTTCCACTCGGAGATTTATTCCTCGAAGAACGACAATTCCGTGCGGTACAACACGATCAAGCAGCTGGGCAAGAAGGCGTCGCATGGATGCGTGCGCCTGTATCGCGACAATGCCAAGTGGATTTACGAAAACTGCCCGGCGGGCACGCCGGTAACGGTGAAGTGACGGAGGGATCGGATGGGTCACGTGATTCGGTCGGTGGAAAAGGACAGCATTGCCGACCAGCTGGGACTCAGGCAGGGCGACGTTCTTCTGAAGATGAACGGGGAAAGGCTTCTGGACTGGATCGATTATCAGGCGCTGTCGTGCAGCGACCGCATTGCGCTTCTGATTGAGCGCGGCGGCGTGCAGACGGAGTACGAATTCGAGAAGGATGACTATGAGCCGCTTGGTTTGGCATTTGAAAACGATATGTTGGATGGCCTGCGACTCTGCTTGAACCGATGCCTGTTCTGCTTTGTGGATCAGCTGCCTGCTTGTGCGCGTGACAGCATGCGGGTAAAGGATGACGACTGGCGGCTGTCGCTGATGATGGGCAACTTCGTTACGATGACGAACGTCGGCCCGCGGGAGCTTGACCGCATCATCCGGCGGCATGCCTCTCCGCTGTATATTTCGGTGCATGCGACGGAGCCGGAGCTGCGCAAAAGGCTGCTGGGCAATCCGCGCGGCGGCAACATCATGGAGCAGCTGAAAAGGCTTGCGGCGGGCGGCATCAGCTTTCACGCGCAGGCGGTGCTCTGTCCGGAGCTGAACTGCGGCGAAGCGCTGGAACGAACAATGAACGACCTGATGGGGCTGTATCCGGCATGCCGTTCACTCGCGCTGGTGCCCGTTGGATTAACCGGGCACCGGGAGGGTCTGGAGAGCATCCGCATGTTTGACCGGAAATCGGCGCGCGAGGTGCTTCGGCAGGCTGACCGTGTTCGCGAACGGATGCTTCGGGAATACGGCACGCGGTTTGTCTTCCCCTCGGACGAATTGTATCTGAAGGCGGAAATGCCGTTTCCGGAGGACGAGGCATATGAGGACTACGAGCAGATTGACAACGGCATCGGCCTTTGCCGTCAGCTGATTACCGAGTTTGAGGATGCCTACATGGAGCTTCCTGCCAAGCTCAAGCGCGAGGTCAAGCCGCGCCGCACCATTGCCATTGCCACGGGCGTGTCGGCGCAGCCGATTCTGGAGAGGCTGCTGGACACGCATCCGGTGACGGGCGTGGAGGTAAAGGTGTATGCGATTACCAATCGATTCTTTGGAGAGACCGTCACCGTCGCGGGGCTTGTGACGGGCGGCGATTTGGTTTCCCAGATGAAGAACAGGCCGTCGGAGGCGATTTTGATAACCGAGTGCATGATTCGCTCGGAGGATCAGCGCTTTCTTGATAATTTGCTGCTTACCGAGGCGGAGGCGGCGCTGGAACGCCCGATTCTGCCGGTTGGGCGAAGGGGAGACGAGCTTCTGGACGCCATCGTTCGGTTTGCATAGCCGTGAATATACGCCGCCCTCAGGCGGCTTCAGGAGGATATGGATATGGCACGACCGTTGGTCGCAATTGTTGGCCGCCCCAACGTGGGCAAGAGCACGTTCTTTAATAAGATGTCGGGCAAGCGCATTGCCATCGTCGAGGATACGCCCGGCGTAACGCGCGACCGCGTGTATGCCGACTGCGAATGGCTGAATCACAAGTTTACGCTGATTGACACCGGCGGCATCGATCCGATGAGCGATGATCCGCTGCTGAAGCAGATGCGCAGGCAGGCGGAAATTGCCATCGAAACCTGCGACGTGATTCTGTTTTTCGTGGACGGCAAGCAGGGTCTGACCGCCGATGATGAAACCGTTGCCGACATGCTTCGCCGTTCGGGCAAGCCGGTCATACTGGTTGTCAACAAGATTGACAACATCCGCATGATGGA
>CAZMGO010000029.1:0-2685 GCA_964565845.1 uncultured Oscillospiraceae bacterium
GTCGCGCTTTTCCGCCTGTATGTTCAGCATGCACTTGAACTCCACTCGGTCGCTCATCAGTGCGTTGCCCTCGGCGCTTAAAACGTGAATTTCCACCGGAGCATCCTCGCTCAGCTCTGCCGCAAGCGAAATTTCGAACGGAAGCTCCGCTGCGGCCCGCGACGGTTTGTCCGTGCTGCCCGATATATACAGCACCTGCGCGTCCACCACGCCCGAAATCGTCGTGCGTTCCTTCCCGGGCACAATCTCGCCCACCGTGGCCCGTGCCCGCACGGCGCACACGCTCTTTACCGCACCTGCGCCCTCCGGCATCAGCAGCGTTCCGCGGAACGGCTCGGAAACGTCCAGATGCTGAATGCCCCGCAAAAGCGCTACGGCCTGATTTTCAACCGCCACGGAGGCCTTTCCCGTTCCGTATGCGTCCGTGAGTGCCCGCACGCGATCCTCGCCCAACGCGGATACCGTGATGGACGCTTCCGCCTCCATGCGCAGCAAACTGTCCTCGCCGCCCGGCGCCTGCTCGACCTCCGTGGACAGCGCGCGCACATCGACCGTCGCGCGGGTGTTTTCCGCAAGCCAGTCCGGCATTTCGATCAGCTGATCGATGGGCAGCGCATAGCGAATCAATGCCGCCGGCCGGGACACCGTGCCGCCGGAAATCAGCGTTTCCACCAGCAGATTGCCCGTTACGCGCACGCCGCCCACGTCGCGGCGCGCGTTAATGTCGGTCGGCGTCGCCCACTCCATCAGCGCCATGCGCGCGTCGAGCTGCGCGGGAAGGGCAACGCTGCCGGACAGCAGCGCCGATGCAGTGCTTTCCGCGTTCAGCTTCACCGATACAAGCTCCTCATACCTTGCTTCAATGTCCGGCGCATCCTCGATTCCCGTCAGCGCTTCGACGTTGTTCAGCTGCGCTGCCTGCGCGTTTACCGTGACGGAAACGTCAAAAAGCATATGGCCGTTTTCATAGCGCGCGCGAACATCGTCCACATGGACGCGCGTGCGCACGATGCTGCCCGCCGCCACATCCTTCATGTCAAAGGCATGCGTCAAGGCCGTTTCCGCATTTAGGGCGCGAACGACGTTTTCGCTGCCCAGCCGATAGGCCGCCTCGCACTTCACCTTGCCCTCCACCAGCACGCGCCCGGTCTGCACATCCACCGTATCGAGTACGGCCGCGGCGTCGCTCATCAGGATTTCTACCTCCTCGCGCCCCGCACCGGATACCAGCGTTTCCGCGCGCAGAAGCACCTGCGCCTCCTCCGCTCCCAGCGTTTTTTCCGCTTCAAGTGCCTGTCTGGTCAGATTCACGTCCATTCTGCATCCCTCCCGGTTGTTTACGACAGCATATTCTCCCGATTCTTAGCGTATTCCTCACTTGCCATGCAGCCCGGTTTCTGATACAATAATGACGAATAAGTGAGGTGATTTTTTCAGTGAAGTTATTTAAAAAGGTCGATTCCCGGCTCGTCTATTCCGGTCTCGTCATTGCCTTCGGCGCTGCGGTGTTTTTCTGCGCGTTCAACAACCTGCATGCAATTAAGACGTTTTTTAAGACGCTGCTGTATTACATTGCGCCGGTGACCTCCGGTCTGGTGCTGGCGTATCTGCTTCGACCGTTCGCCAAGTTTATGGAGCGCGTGCCGCTGAAAAAAATCAAAAGCGACAAGGCGCGCGTGCATATCAGCAGCCTGTCCGCGGTTATTCTGCTTCTTGTGGTCATCGTATTCCTCGTGGCAACGCTGATTCCGCAAATCATCAACAGTGCCACCACCTTCGCGAGCAATATCAACGACTATATCGCCTCTGCCAAGGTGTTCATTGCCGACGTGCTTTCACACGTGGAATTCATCGTCGTGGACGTAGACAAGGTAATCGGCTCCAGTGACGAAATCTTCACGGCAATTGTGAGCTGGGTAACCAATAACGGAGATTTGTTCGCGAATTTCCTGAAAGAAGCCAGCAGCCAGCTGGTAAACTTCGTCATAGCCGTCGCCATGTCGGTCTATGCGCTGCTTGACCGCCGCAACCTTAAGCGCGGCCTTTTGAAGCTGGAGCGAGTCGTGCTAGGCGAAGCGAAGGCGGAGCGCGTAAACACGATTCTGAATCGCGGCGACACCCTGATGATGGTGTTCCTTTCCAGCAACCTTTTAGACGCGCTTCTGATCGGCGCGGCAAACTTTGTGTTTCTAAGCATCTTTAAAGCACCGTATGTGCTGCTTCTGTCCGTGTTTCTGGGCGCGTTTAACTTTATTCCCACCTTCGGCCCGATTATCAGCGGCGTGGTTGCCTCCGTGGTCATGCTGATGGTAAAGCCCGACCTGCTGCTCGGCTTTATCATCTTTACCGTGGTGCTTCAGCAGATTGACGGCAACGTAATCAAGCCTCTGCTGTTCGGCGATTCCACCGGCCTCTCTCCGTTCTGGGTGCTGGTTTCCATTGTCGTAGGCGGACGAATGTTCGGCATGGCCGGCATGCTGCTCGGCGTTCCGGTGTTTGCGCTGCTCTCCTCTTTGTATTCGGAAATCGTGGATAAATACGACAAATGCAGCGAGCCTGCCCCGGCAGATGACGTGCCGCCCATACCGCCCGAATCGCCAAGCCCCAAACCGCCGAAGCCTGAAAAGACGAAAAAGAAGTTTCCCCATCGCTCAAAGAAATAAAACCTATAGGAAAAGAGAACGG
>CAZMGO010000029.1:2785-20487 GCA_964565845.1 uncultured Oscillospiraceae bacterium
CCCTCGCCCAGAATCTCCAGTGCGTCGCGCGCAATCGTTACCGCGTAGACCACCGTCGGCATGCCCAGCGCAAGAACGCGCACGCCCAGCTCCCGCTCGTTCAGTGCGCGACGATGGTTGCCCACGCCCGAGCCGGGCTGAATGCCGGTATCGGATAATTGAATGCTCACGCCCACGCGGGAGGACGCGCGCGCCGCCAGCGAATCGACGACAATCAGGCAGCGCGGCCTGATTTCCTTTACCAGCGCGCTGACCGTCTCCATCGTCTCAAGCCCGGTCGCACCCATGACCCCCGGCGCGATGGCGCACACCGGGTTCAGGCGTTCATCCACCCTTTCGGGCATCTCACGAAGCAGATGGCGCGTGACCAGCGTACCGTCCACCGTTCTCGGCCCCAGCGAATCCGGCGTAACGCGCCGATTGCCCAGTCCGACGACCAGCACCGGCGCACCCTGCTCGTCCGGCGGCAGAAGGCGCGCAATCTCCTCCCCCAGCACGTTCTGCACCTCCTCGCGCGCGGCCGGATCGCGGCGGCGCACGCCCTCGCATTCCAGCGTCAGATACGTCCCCATGCTCTTTCCCAGCCGCTGCGCCGCCGCCTCGGTTTCCACGCGCACCTCCGTGATGGAAACGCTTTCCTCCTCCCATTGGCTTACATGCACGCCGGGAATGCTCCCCGCCGCCTGTGAAGCCTCCAGCGCCATATCCGTTCGAATCTGCCGCATACCATGCTCTCCTTTTCATTTTCCTTCATTCTGTCTAAAAAGAAGAAATTTCATACGCATTTCATGCGCACGGGGCGTGTGTATGATATAATGAAGCCATATCCGTGAAGGAAGGGCTTGTATATGCAGCAGGAGTATTCGAAGCGCAGGGCTGTGAGCGATATTTTCCGCCTTGCGTGGCCTACGGTTATGGAACAGATTCTCACCACGGCGGTTTCCTATGTCGACACGGCCATGGTCGGCCGCATCGGCCCCGACGCATCGGCGGCCGTGGGCGTAACAATGACGGTGAACTGGCTGATTAACGGCACGGTTTCCGCGCTTGGCATCGGCTTTCTCGCGTACATCGCCCGCGCCATAGGTGCGAAGCAGCACGAGCTTGCCCGCCGCGCGTCGGCGCAGGCCGTGCTTGCGGTGCTGCTGTCCGGCATCCTGTTTACGCTTCTGCCCCTGCTTCTGGCCGCGAGGATTCCCGAATGGATGAACGCGGAGGCGCACCTGCGCACCGTGGCAGCGGAGTATTTCTTCATTCTATATACGCCCATGCTGTTCCGAAGCGCGACGATTATCTTCGGCACCGTGCTGCGCGCCTCCGGCGACACGCGCACGCCCATGGTTGTAAACGGCGCAATGAACGCAATCAATGTCGTACTCAATTTCTTCTTTATCTATGAACCAAGCGCCTTAACCGTGCTCGGTTGTTCGATTCCAATCCCCGGTCTCGGTCTCGGTGTGCAGGGCGCGGCCATCGCCAGCGCAATCTCCTTCGTCGCAGGCGGCATATGGATGACGGCGGCGCTTCTTAAGAACCCGCTCGTGTCCCCGAGCGGCGGCTCTCTGCGCCCCGATTCCGCAATTTTGAAGCCTTGCCTGCGCGTCGCTGTTCCCGCCACGCTTCAGCGCTTTGCCACGTCGTTCGGCTATGTGGCGTTTTCGAGCATGATCAACACCCTCGGCGCGACGTCCACGGCGGCGCATACCATCGCAAACACTGCCGAAAGCGCGTTTTACATTCCCGGCTACGGCATGCAGGCCGCAGCCTCTACGCTGATTGGAATTTCCTACGGCGAAAATGACCGTCAGAAAATGCGAATGCTTTCCCGTATGCTTTTGATAATCGAATTCATCGTTATGACGCTCAGCGGCGCGGCACTGTTCCTCGGCGCGGAGGCGGTCATGAGTCTTTTCACTCAGGATGAGGTTGTCATACGCACGGGCGCGCGCGTGCTGCGCATGGTCGCGCTGACCGAGCCGATTTACGGCGTGGCAGTCATCCTTGAGGGCATTTTCAACGGCGTAGGCGACACGATGCACACGTTTGTATTCAATGTCGTGGGCATGTGGGGCGTTCGCATTCTGGGCACCTATATCTGCGTCATTCGCCTTGGACAGGATCTGACCAGCGCATGGGCGTGCATGATCGCTCACAATATCGCGCTGGGCGCAATGCTTACGGTGCGCTATCTGCGCGGCCGCTGGAATCCTTTAGTGAATGGAAATTAACAAATCCCGCAAAACTTTTTCCGGCTCGCATCCGTCTAAACGGTATAATTTGCATGTAAGGGGGATAGAAATCCATGAAAAAAACGGCTTTTCGAATTCTGGCCTGCGCCGTGGCGCTGGTTATGCTGTGCGCGGGCGCGCTCGCGGAGGGCAGCGCGGTGACCATCTTTGAAAGCGCGCGGGCGCTGGCGTTCAATACCGATAATGTTACCCTATCCGCGGAGGCGCGTTTCACCTTTGACGGTGAGTGGTTTAAAACCCTTTACGGCGAATACCGGCAAGCCGGCGAAAACAGCTTTATGCGCGTGATGCTGGATACTCCGTATGCCGACGGCAGCGTATACACGGGCGGCTACACCGTCGTTGGCAACGGAAGCCGCGTGTTTTCCAACGATACCAAGCAGGGAAATTATTACATGGAAACCAGCACAACGCCCTCCTCCAGCGTTCTTCGCAATACCACGCTGACGCAGGCCGTGACCGCGCTTGCCGGTGCGGCGGTGCAGACGCTGGACTCCGAGCTGAGCGCGTGCATCAGCGAGACTGCCGCAGACGGTGTTCGCAGCTTCGAGATTTCCGTTGACGGCGTTCCCTCCCTTCTCAACGACGCAATGACCTACGTGCTGGTTGAATACATCCATTCTCACTACTTCAGCAAAAATCAGCAAACCGACAGCGACATAACCTTCATCTACGAGGATTACGCCCAGCTGCTGAACCACTGCTGCCGCACAATCTATGGCACGGACATGCCCGAAAGCATCTACGATGACATGTACTCCGCCAACAGCCGCACGGCTGCGGACGCGCAGGAGAAATACGACAAGATCACAAGCGCCGTGGACGAGATAACCAGCGCCGCAATGGCCCAGCCGGATGGCGGGCTGCTCTACATCCTTTCCGACGGCACGTATCGGTGGTACGAGGACGAGGAGGACTACATGCGCTCCGAGGGTATCAAGAACGTGATCTACGCGGATTTTGATGCGGCGCTCCGCGTGTACTATGAAAAGACCTACGGTCAGCCCTACACCGACGAGCTGGCACAGGCCATTATGCTTTCCACCAACGAGGCGCTATGGAGCGCATACCTTGCCGTGAGCACCGCCATGGAGCAAAGCTACCTCGACGAATTCAAGGACGACGAGATGGCTGTCAGCATTCTGGTTCATGCCGACGGCACGGCGGAGCCGAAATATCATTTGACCAACAATTCCGACACCGTGACGCGCCGCATCCTGCGCATGCTCGACAGGCTCACGCTGGATTCTCTGAATGCTGCCGTGACGCTGGACGAGGCCTCCAACCTCACCTCTGCCGTTGGAACGGCGGACTTCACCGTCAGCGACCGCCGCGGCAGGACGCACAGCCTGCGCGTGGAATTCGACTGCACGGCTGGCGACTATGGCACGACACAGGCAGACGAATTCGACGCGGAGGCGCTCGGCTTCGTGTCCTATGACGATTTCATGAGGCAGGGAGAAACCGGCGAATCGGACGAGGAGAACGCCGAAAAGCAGAGCCTGAGCTGGGACGCGTATCAGGCGCTGCTCGACTCGCTGCCCGATCAGATCACCTTTGCCGGACAGGAATACGACACGAGGATTACGACGGAATAGCCTATGAAAACGCTGACCGTACAGCCGGCCGACGACGGCAAACGTCTTGACCGGTGGATGAAAACGAATGTGCCCGGCCTTTCGCTCGGACTGATGCAGAAATATCTGCGTCTCAAGCGCGTAAAGGTGGACGGCAAGCCCGCGCGTGGCGAGGATCGTCTGCGTGCGGGCACCTGCGTGAATCTTTATATCGAGGATGAATTCTTCGAGCCTCGCGAAAAGCCGGACGCGCTGCTTTCCCGCTTCCGCTGGAGGCTGACCATCGTCTATGAGGACGAAAGCATCCTGCTTGCCGACAAGCAGCCTGGCCTGATTTGCCATCCGGACGAAAGGGAAAAGGTCAACACGCTGCTTACGCACGTGCGCGCCTATCTGTATCAGAAGGGCTTTCGCGGCGCAAATGGCTTCCAGCCGGTGCTTGTAAACCGAATCGACCGCTTTACCGGCGGTCTGGTAATCTGCGCAAAAACGGAGGAAGCGATGCGCATCCTGAATGCGAAGCTTCGCGCGCGCGAGCTTTCAAAGCTCTATCTTGCCGCCGTGCACGGCACGATGTGCCCGACGGACGGCACGCTGGACAGCTATATTCGGAAGGATTCCGCGCACAGCCGCGTTTCCGTTCTTCACGAGGAAGCACCCGGCGCGCAGCACGCCGTGACGCATTACCGCACGCTCGCGCAGGAAAAGGGGCTTTCCCTCGTGGAATGCGAGCTGGTCACCGGACGAACGCACCAAATTCGCGCGCAGTTTGCCAACGCACGGCATCCGCTGCTGGGCGACCGCCAGTATGGCGCGGCAGCGGACGCGCGCGTGAACGGACAGGCACTGTACGCCTACGGTCTGCGCTTTTCCTTTGAAACGGATGCCGGCATTCTGAATCCGCTGAACGGACGCAGCTTTTATGTAAAGCAGGTGCCGTTTGCCGAAGCCTTGTTCCCATCGTTCCGTTATCGGCCATAGACCGGCGTATCTGCGACATTTTTTCTGCCGCGCTTGCAATATGCCTTCAAACGAACTATAATATAGGCAAACGATTTTATCCCAACGATCGAGTGGAGGAACGTATGAAAAAATCCCTGCGTGCGCTTGCCCTGCTTCTGGCGTTCGCATTTCTGATGAGCTTCTGTGCCGGTGCCGACCCTGCGGACGCACTCGTCATACCGGACGGCTTAACGACGATTGAGACCGGCGCATTCGAGGGAGTGCCCCTGCCAAACGGCGTTCGCATTCCGGCCACGGTAACCTCGATTGCCGACGATGCGTTCACGCTGCCGGAGGACACGCTTGAGGTATACGGCTATCGAGACACCGAGGCCGAGCGTTATGCCGCGCGCATGGGCGACCGCGCCTCGTTTACGCCGCTGGATCTGAAGGATTTCCGGCTGAATGCACCCACATGGGTTTCGCCCTATCGCGAAGCGACGCTGTCCGTTTCCGCCAGTACGTTTGACGGAGAGGAAGCGGCCTTGACGCGCTTTCATTATATCATCGTAAACGCCGCAGGCGAGACGCTGTTTGACAGCGGCGAGACCTCGCAGGCAGAATTTTCGTTTATTCCGCTCGAGGGCGGAAGCTATTCCGTGCGCGGTTCCGTTGGAACCGATATTTCCGTTTCCGAATTTTCCTTTGAAAATGCGTTCACCGTCGCAGAGCCCATTCGTTTCACGTCGGATACGCTGCGCGTGGGCGTAGGACGCACGCTTGTGCCCGTTGCGGAGGAGGAGCAGCGCACAGTTTCGCTCTCGTCCGATTTCGCCGGTCTGCGCGTGAATGGGAATGCCGTTACCGGCGTGGAGCCGGGCACCTATACGCTGACGGCTGCCGCTGAAACGCCGGAGGGAACGGTTTACACCGATACAACCGTTGAGGTCGTCATTGCCGCCGACAGCCTCTTGGTTGAAGGCCTTCCGGAGCGTATGTTCGAGGGCGAAACCGCGCAGCTGACCGTCGCGCTGTCCCCGTCCGACGTAACCTATCCGGAAATCACGTGGACGTCGAGCAACGACGATGTGGCATCCGTTGACGATGCGGGATTCGTTACCGCCGTTTCGCAGGGAACCTGCGTAATTACCGCGACGTGCTATGACGCGGTTTGCGAGCTTCCGCTTTCCGTGACAAAGCCCGTTCAGGCGCTGACCATCCGTCCGCTGACCGATGCGCAGAGCCTGTACCCCGGCGACGTCCTTCTCATGACGGCGGACGCCACGCCTGCCGAGGCCGACGACCCGACCGTTACATGGAGCTCAAATAACGAAGACGTCGCCCGCGTGGACGCGCGCACCGGAAAAACGTCCCTGCTTCAGGCGGGCGACGCAATTCTGACAGCGACAGCCAACGACGGCGGCAACGCTTACGCATCCTATGAAATCCACGTTCGACCCGGCGCGACTGCGCTTACGCTGTCCGGCGTTCCCGCGCAGATGGACGTCGGCGACACGGCGGCGATCACTGCCACCGTTCTACCTGAGGGCATAACCGAGCAGACCGTTGTGTGGTCGGTCAGCCGCCCATCCGTGGCCTATGTGGATACGGACGGCACGCTGCGCGCACTGTCGCCCGGTGAATGCACCGTAACGGCAACGTGCGGAAACGCCTCGGCCAGCGCCTCCTTTGTTGTAGCCACGCCGGTCGAAAAGGTTCAAAGCGCGCTGAACGACGTGTATCTCGACAGCACGACCCGAACGACAGACGCATCCAAATTCGTGTTTGTGTATCCGGCGAATGCCACGAATTCCACGCTTACATGGAAAAGCTCGGATTCGTCAATCGCAAAGGTCAGCAGCGATGGGCTAATTACCGCGCTTAAAAAGGGAACCGCCGTCATCACGGCAACGGCGCACAATGGCGTTTCGGCGATTTTCACCGTGCATGCCGTGACGGACGGAACCGTTATCGTCAAGCAGTCGGTCTCCCCCACCTATGCCGCACTCGCCGTGGGAGGGCAAACCGTACTGACGGCAAGCCAGCAGGGCGCCTCCGAGGCATACAGAACCGGAACGTTCTACTGCGATAATCCGTCCGTGCTTTCCTTGTCAATCAGCGGAAATAAGTGCACGATCACCGCGCTGAAGCCCGGCGAAGCGAACGTATATGCCATTTCCTCCAGCGGAAGCGTAGCCGTATGCGAGGTACTGGTGAAGCCGCGCTTCATTCAGACGCTGTCGCTTTCGCCGAAAACGCTGTCTCTGAATCGCAGCGAAGCGTCGACGCTCAGCGTCTCCTATACGCCCTCCAACGCAACGGAGAAGGACATCCAATTCGTTTCCTCCAATCCGTCCGTCGCAGTGGTAGACGCAGACGGCGTTGTAGCCGCCGTATCCGCAGGCACGGCGGAGATTACCGCCTATACGGCGGACGGCGTAGCGTCGAACCGCTGCACCGTGACTGTCTCCGCGGTCATGATGACCGAAGCGGCGCTTCAAACGGAAGCGCACACTGGAATTGCGGGCGAGACCTACCAAATTGAGTATACCTTTGAACCCGAATCTGCCACGCCGGCGGCGTTCCGCTGGACGAGCGATCAGCCGGAGATTGCATCCGTCGAGCCGGAAACCGGGCTTGTGACGCTGATTTCCGAGGGCACAACCACCATACGCGGCGTCGCCGTTGACGAAAGCGGGCTGACGCTAGCGTGCGAAATCACGGTTTCGGCGATTCCCGTGCGCGCATTTGTGCTGAGCGTGGATACGCTGGCGCTGAAGTGGAACGAGACGCACGCGCTCAGCTGGGCGGTCTTCCCGGCGAACGCATCCTTCGGAGTACCTTCCTTCACTTCCGCAGATGAGGGCGTCGCAAGGGTAGACGGACAGGGCGTGATTACCGCCGTATCGAAGGGTGAAACGGAAATCACCGCCACCGTCGGAAACGGCGACTATCAGCTTACGCAAACGGTACGCGTAACCGTCGTCAGCGACGGAACCACAACCTATCGTGCGTTGATTGCGGGGCGCTTCGGCAACGCCGAAACGGACGGCGCGAATTATCTGCCGTTCTCCGTGCGCGGCACGCAGGACATGCGCAGTGCGCTCAGTCGCTCGACAATCGAGGGACAAGCCTATGAATCGATTCAAATGCTGCCAAACAACGCCAGCAACAGCACGTTGAAGAGCGCGCTGACGCAGCTTGCCGCACAGGCAGATGCCGATGACGTAACCGTGATCTACCTGCTCTCGCACGGCAGCATTCACACCACGAAGGGCTATTATCTGCATGGTGCGGGCGGCGAAACCCGAATTTACGGCAGTGAGCTGATGCCCGTCATACAGGGAATTTCCGGGCACGTGGTATTGATTCTGGTCTCGTGTCACAGCGGCGGCATTTTAGATTCCTACAGCAGCACCTCTGGCAAGGTTTCCGTGCTCTGCTCCACCGCAAGCGACACGAAAAGCAGCTACTACGACATAGCCGACCCGACGAAGTCCTATGACTTTTTCACGCACGCACTGGTTCAGGGACTTGGGCTTGGCGCTGCCGGCACGCTGCCTGCGGATGCAAACGGCGACGGCGCCGTTACGCTGAACGAGCTTGCAGCCTATTGCCGCACGACGACGCAGCGCGACATCGCCGCCTTCATCCAGCGAAACGGCACCGAGAGCTTTAACGGCAATGAGGAGCAGTTCCCAACGTGGCGCTTCGCGTCCGGCGAGGGGAACCTGGTGATTTTCGGCCGGCGCTGAAGCGGAAGAAACGCAATGCGTCGAAGGAAGGAGGACGGAAACTCATGCGCTGCGGATGTCAACACTGCGGAGCGTATATGGCGCAGTCCGAGGGGCTGGAGCTTGGCTGCGTGTGCCCCGAATGCGGCTATCGCTGCAAGCTGTGCCTCGGCACGAACACGGTCATCGACCGCGAGGCGCTTCGCGCCCGCGCTGCGGAATATATGAGAAACGCGGAATCCGACCCCGACTACAACGACTGGCAGGAGGACGCGCCATGAGCATGGAAATCGAACGGCGCTTTCTGATTCGGCGGCCCGATGAAGCGGCGCTTTCCGCGCTGCCCGGCTGCGCTTATACGGAGATTTCGCAGACCTACCTGCGCGCAGCCGAGGGCACGACGGAGCGCGTACGCCGCCGTGGGCTGAATGGGAATTGGCAATATTTTCACACGATCAAGCGCCGCGTTTCGGCCATGTCAAGCATCGAGGACGAGCGCGCGATTTCGCCGGAGGAATACACACGGCTTCTTCGGCGCGCCGACCCTGCCCGCCGGACGATTGAAAAGCGCCGCTACACACTTCCGTGGAAGGGGCACGTGTTCGAGATCGACCTCTATCCCTTCTGGACGCATCAGGCCATTATGGAGGTCGAGCTGAAGGACGAGGGCGAGAACGCGCTGCTTCCGCCGAGCGTGCTCGTGCTGCGCGAGCTGACCGGCAACCGCGTATACAGCAACGCGGCGCTGGCACTGTCCGTTCCCCGCGAGGATGCATGAATTCCTGCCGCGCCCTTGTGCCACGAAGCGCGGCAGGAATTCTTTATTTGTTTTTCTCCGCAATTTAAATAAATAAAACACAATATACGCGCACATGACCCTTTTTCGTGGCATAATATGTAGACTCATCGTGTACCGAATAACGCTTGCAAATGAGGTGAACGATTATGGACATCATCAAGCGACTATGCGGCCTGATGGCTCCCTACCGAAAGAAGATCTTCCTTTGCGCCCTGCTTCAGACCTGTGTAATCCTGACCCGTCTCGTTGCCCCGTTCCTCACCAAGGCCATCATCAACGACGTGATACCCAATACCGATCTTGAGCTGCTTCTCCGTGTGAGCATTGGCCTGCTGGGTCTCGTGCTCATACGCGGCGTTTCTACGTATATACGCAGCCTGACGCTGGAGCGCGTGTCGCAGAACGTGGTATACGATCTGCGCACGGGACTTTACGCGCACATGGAGGAGCTCCCCTATTCCTTCTACGATCACAACCGAATTGGCGAAATCATGAGCCGCATGACCAGCGACATCGAAGGCATTCGAAGCCTGATTGCCGGCGGGCTGGTTACGCTGTACGACAATGCGCTGAATTTCATTGGCGCACTGGTGTTCCTGTCGTTTATGAGCTGGAAGCTGATGCTTTCGCTGCTCGTTTTTGCGCCGATCATCGCAATCGTTGCATGGCAGTTCAGGAAGCGCATTCGTCCGGCCTTTGTGGCGACGCGCGAGCAGAACGCCGTTCTGAACACCCGCACGCAGGAAAACCTCGCGGGCATGCGCGTTGTGAAGGCCTTTGCGCGCGAGCCGTATGAATCCGAGCGGTTTGAGAAGGACAATCGCAAGCTGCTGTCCTGTCACCTGAACGCCACATGGATTTGGTCGGATTTCGTTCCGGTAATGGAGCTTCTGTCCTCTCTGTGCACGCCGGTCATGCTGATGGTGGGCGCGGCGATGGTGTTCTCCGGCGATATGGATCTGGGCACGCTGATCGCCATTAACGGTTATGTGTGGCTGATCGTGAACCCGATGCGCAACCTTTCCAACATCGTGAACATGCTTACGCAGGCCGTTACCAGCGCCGAGAAGCTGTTCTACTATATCGACTTCGGCTCAACCATTCGCGAAAAGGCCGACGCGCGAGAGCCCGAGAAGCACGAGGGACGCGTGGAGTTCGATCATGTGGATTTCTCCTATGGCGGCGAGGACGTGCTGAAGGACATCACCTTCTCCGTCGAGCCCGGCCAGACCGTCGCCGTAATGGGCGCAACCGGCGCAGGCAAAAGCTCGCTGATTCTGCTGCTCGGCCGCTTTTACGACGTGCACAAGGGCAGCGTGAAGGTGGACGGCATCGACGTGCGCGACCAGAAGCTGAAGCCCCTGCGCCGCAGCATCGGCTATGTGCCGCAGGAAACCTTCCTGTTTTCCGATACGCTGGAGGACAACATTCGCTTTGGCCGCCCGGATGAAACGCATGACAAGGTGGTTCGCTCCGCCAACGTGGCGCAGGCCACGGAGTTTGTCGATCATATGCCGGAGGGCTACGAAACCATCGTAGGCGAGCGCGGCATTGGCCTTTCCGGCGGACAGAAGCAGCGTGTGGCCATTGCCCGCGCCGTGCTGATCAATCCTTCCATTCTGGTGATGGATGACTCCACCTCCGCCGTGGACATGGAAACCGAATACGAAATCCAAAAGCAGCTGAAGGAGGTGCTGAAGAATCGCACCACCTTTATCATTGCCCACCGCATTTCCTCCGTAAAGAACGCCGACCTGATTCTTGTTCTGAAGGATGGCCGAATCGTCGAGCGCGGCACGCACAAGGAGCTGCTTAGGCAGGAGGGCGTGTATTACGGCATGGTGCAGGATCAATACCGCGATCTCAAAAGCGTAATGGCGAAGGGAGGCGCGTTCTGACATGGCAAGAATGCTTAGACAGATAGACGACGAGGTGCTGGAAAGACCGTTTAATAAGGGACAGTTTCTGCGGCTTCTGAGCTACATGAAGCCGTACCGGAAAAATGTCGCGCTGGCGCTTGTTTTGATGATTCTCTCTTCCCTCTGCTCCCTCGCGTCCACCTTCCTGCTCAGCAACGCGGTGGACGCGCTGGAAAATCATGCCAGCGACCTGATATACAGGTATCTGGTCGGCATGATCGTTGCCGCGCTGGTCGGCGCCGTCTGCGTGCGCTATCGCGTGCGGCTGATGGATACCGCCGGACGCAAGGCACTGGCGAATCTTCGCGAGGATCTGTTCAACCATATTCAGGGGCTGTCGTTCTCCTTCTTCGACACCCGCTCCGCCGGCAAGATTCTGGTGCGCGTGATTAACGATGTGAACTCGCTCAACGACCTGTTTACCAACGGCATCGTAAACGTGCTTGTGGACTGCCTGACGCTGGTCATCCTTTTGATCATCATGCTGGCGGTCAACTGGCAGCTGACGCTGGTCAGCATGTGCATCATGCCGCTTCTGATGCTGATTCTGTTCCGCTTAAAGCGCATCATGCGCAAGCGCTGGCAGCGCGTACGCCTGAAGACCTCGAGCATGAACGGCTATCTGCACGAATCCCTTTCCGGTATGCGCGTAACGGAGGCCTTCGTGCGCGAGGACGAAAATTTGGAAACCTTCGAAAACGTGAACGACGATATTCGAAGCACGTGGATGAAGGCCATCGAGGTAAACAATGCCTTCTGGCCAGCGCTGGATCTCACGGGCACAATCGGTACGGTGCTGGTGTATAACGTCGGCATTCGCATGATGAAGAGCGCCGCGAAGCTGCCGCTTTCCAATCTTCTGCTGATTACGTGGTACCTTGGCCGCTTCTGGGAGCCGCTGAATACGCTTTCGAACTTCTACAACAACGTGCTGTCCGCCATGGCGTCCATGGAGCGCATTTTCGAAATCATGGACACGCCGTCCGACATTCAGGATAAGCCGGACGCAATCGACCTGCCGCCAATCACCGGGCGCGTGGATTTCGACAATGTAACCTTCTCCTATGACGGCGAGAAAACCGTCTTGAGGGATGTATCCTTCACCGTTCAGCCCGGGCAGACGATCGCCCTTGTCGGCCCCACCGGCGCAGGCAAGAGCACCGTGGTCAACCTGATCAGCCGGTTCTACGATGTGACTGGCGGCGCGGTTCGACTGGACGGACACGACGTGCGCGACGTGAAGCTGCGCACGCTGCGCGAGCAGATGAGCGTCATGATGCAGGACAGCTTCATCTTCTCCGGCACCATCATGGACAACATTCGCTACGGCAAGCTGGACGCCACGGATGAAGAGGTCATTCAGGCTGCCAAGACGGTGCACGCGCATGATTTCATCATGCAGATGGAAAAGGGCTACATGACCGAGGTCAACGAGCGCGGCAGCAGTCTGTCGGTTGGACAGAAGCAGCTGATTTCCTTCGCACGCGCGCTGCTCAACGACCCGAAGATTCTGATTCTCGACGAAGCGACCTCCTCCATCGATACGCACACCGAGATTTTGATTCAGAAGGCATTGGACGAGCTTCTGAAGGGGCGCACATCCTTCGTCATCGCGCACAGGCTTTCCACCATCCGCAATGCGGACTGCATCATGGTTGTACAGGATGGGCACATTGCCGAGCGCGGCACGCACGACGAGCTGATTAAAAAGGAAGGCGGCCACTATCGCGCGCTTTGCGACGCGCAGTACCGTTTCCTGCTGGAGGATATGTAGGCTATGACTCGCACGCTGATTGTGTGGGGCGCGGGGCGTATCGGCCGCGGCTTCGTGGCTGAGCTTTTCGACACCCCGGCGTTTCGCACCGTATTCGTCGATCTTGACCGGGCGCTGGTCGAGCAGCTGAACGCGCGCGGCAAATACACCATTGTTCACGCGACGCGAGACGGGCTTTCGCGGCGCATCGTCGAAAACGGCTTCCGCGCCGTGCATACAGACGATGTGCAGGCGCTGAACACGCTGTTTGAAGAGAATCAGCTTCTGCTCGACATTGCCGTGCATGAGCCGAAGCTGCCGGAGGTAGCCGATATGCTGCTTCCGCTTTTCCGCCGCCGCATGCGCATCTGCCCCAATGCGGCAATGGATGTGATGATGAACGTAAACATGCCGCACCCGGACGAGCGCTTTCTGGCGCTGATGCGCGAACGCTTCACGGAGGCGGAATACGCGTGGTTCACGGCGCACGTGGGCGTGACGGGCATCTTTGCCATGTGCATCTCTCCCCTATCGCCCGAATGGCTGCTGCGTGAGGACGCACTGGCGCTGTTCAACAATGGCTACCCGGAGCAGGCCATCGACCGAAGCCGTTTGAAGGGCGAGCCGCCGATTCTTCCCCGGCTGCGCCTGACGGAGGACGTCGCCCGCGAGGAAACGCGCAAGCTGTACACGCTCAATATGGCACATGCACTGATCAGCTATCTTGGGCTTCCAATGGGGCTGAAAACTTCACGGGAGGCCGCGGTCAGCGAGGCGCTTCGCCCCATTCTGACCGGCGCGCTGGAGGAGGCCTCGTTTGGGCTGTGCCGCGAGCTTGGCTTCTCGGAGGATGAAATGACCGAGTGGCGGCAGACAATTCTCAATCTGCTTGAGAATCCCTACATTGAGGATAACCTTCAGCGCCTTGGCGCGGACACTCGGCGAAAGCTGGGCGCGTTTGATCGGCTGGTTGGCCCCGCACGCCTGTGTGCAAAGCACGGAAGGGCTCCCGTGCAGCTTGCAAAAGCCATCGCCGCAGGCTATTTCTACGAGAACGATGACCCCGGAACGCACGCCGTGCGAGATTTTGTCCGCACGAATGGCTTCGAGGCTGCGCTCACGCGATTCAGCGAGCTGCGGCCCGGCGACGGAATCTGCGAATACGTGCGCATGAGTTCTTGACAAGCGCCGCTTCGTCTGCTATGATTTCGGAGTTCGAAATGAGGACACTGTGAAGCTGTATCTTGGGCTTTCTCTTTTTGAAGGAGGTACTTGGCATGGGCCGCTACAGCAGGGAAGACATCATCCGCATGGTACGCGAGGACGACGTGGAATTTATCCGCATGCAGTTCACCGACATCTTTGGGCAGATGAAGAACGTAGCCATCACCGCTTCGCAAATCAACAAGGCGGTGAACAATGAAATCATGATCGACGGAAGCTCGATCGAGGGCTTCGTGCGCATCCATGAATCGGATCAGTATCTGCGGCCGGATTTGGATACCTACACGGTGCTTCCGTGGCGCCCGCAGCACGGCAAGGTTGCCCGCCTGATCTGCGACGTTTACAACCCCGACGGCACGCCGTTCATCGGCGACCCGAGAGGCGCGCTGCGTCGGATGCTGAAGAAGGCCTCCGACATGGGCTATTCGTTCAACGTGGGGCCGGAATGCGAATTTTTCCTTTTCCAGACCGACGAAAACGGAAAACCCACCACTGCTACCAACGACGAGGCCGGATATTTCGATCTCGGCCCGCTTGACCACGGGGAGAGCACGCGCAGCGAAATCTGCATGGCACTGGAAAAGATGGGCTTTGAAATCGAAGCCTCCCACCACGAGGTTGCCGCCGGACAGCATGAAATCGATTTCAAGTACGCCGAAGCGCTTTGTGCCGCAGATAACATCATGACCTTTAAAATGGCGGTCAAGACGCTGGCGCAGAAAAACGGTCTGCACGCCACCTTCATGCCTAAGCCGATTTTCGGCGTAAATGGCAGCGGCATGCACACGAACATGTCCCTGTTCAAGGACGGCAGAAATATTTTCTTTGACGAGAAGGGCGAGAAGCGGCTGTCGGACGATGCGCGCCATTTTATTGCCGGTCTCTTGGCGCACGTAAGCGGTATGACCGCCATACTCAATCCTCTCGTCAATTCCTACAAGCGGCTTGTGCCCGGCTACGAGGCGCCGTGCTACACCGCGTGGTCGGCCTCCAACCGTTCGGCACTGATTCGCATTCCTGCCGCACGCGGGCAGTCTACCCGTGTGGAGCTGCGCTGTCCCGACCCGGCCTGCAATCCCTATCTGGCACTGACGGTCTGCTTGGCCGCCGGTCTGGATGGCATCGAGCGCAGGCTCACTCCGCCCGCCGAAATCACGGACAACATCTTTGCAATGTCCGCGGACGAGCGCGCGGCGCGCGGCATTCGCAGTCTGCCCGGCTCCCTGCACTCCGCCGTCACCGAAATGCAAAAGGATACGCTGATCTGCAGCGCGCTGGGTGAGCATATCGTAAGCCAGTATGTCGCCGGCAAGCTGAAGGAGTGGGAAGCCTACCGCACGCAGGTAAGCAGCTGGGAAATTGAAAAATATTTGATTACCTACTAAGCAGCGAAAAGAAACGTCTATGAGCCTCCCTCCCTCGAATCGGAGGGCGAAGCGTTTCCCGCAGTCTCCGCAGTCATGCGTGCAATTTGCCGCGCAGGCGCGGAGGTTCTTCGGTTTACACGGTTCATGGTCGGCGGCGCAGGCCGCGTCGTAAGACCTTCACACATAAAATGAGGCTCGCCCGAACGCGCGGCAATCCCTGCATTCCACATGCTGCCTCCCACAAGCCGGTGCCTTCCTTCCATCCGTTCTATACAGGCGCGCAGCGCCACTCCGAGTTCAAATCCCGTCTAAAACGCATGCATCCGCCGTTCGCCGGTCTCGGGTTCCGCGCCAATGATAAATTCTGATAAATAAAAGGAATTTCGGCATGCAGCGTCGAATGTCTGTACGCAATATGTACCACCATCGGAGAAAGGACAGAAACATGCTTACCGCAATCGTTGGAATCAACTGGGGCGACGAAGGAAAGGGCCGTATGGTCGACCTGCTTTCCTCCGGCTACAACATCGTGTGCCGCTATCAGGGCGGAAACAACGCGGGTCATACCGTCATCAACGAGAAGGGCAAATTCGTTTTGAATCTTCTGCCGTCCGGCATCCTGCGCGATACCACCGTCAACGTGATGGGCAACGGCATGGTCATCGATATTCAGCACCTTGTGGGCGAAATCAAGTCGCTCACCGATAAGGGCATTCACATTTCCCCCGACAACCTGAAAATCAGCGATAAGGCCATCATTTGTCTGCCCTACCACAAGCTTCAGGACATCATGGAGGAGGAGCGCCTTGCCGACCGGAAATACGGCTCCACCCGCCGCGGAATTGCGCCGGTTTATTCCGACAAATATATGAAAAAGGGTCTGCGCATGGACGACCTTCTTCACAAGGAAACGCTTGCCGAGAAGGTGCGCGATCTGGTCGAGTGGAAAAATCTGACGGTGACGGGCTATGGTCATGAGCCGATCAATGCGGAC
This sequence comes from uncultured Oscillospiraceae bacterium, assembly GCA_964565845.1. Lineage (GTDB taxonomy): Bacteria > Bacillota > Clostridia > Christensenellales > Aristaeellaceae > SFHK01. The sequence continues at coordinate 19,344 of CAZMGO010000029.1, forward strand.
GAGCTCCTCGATTGGCTGGAAACCTACGGAAGCGTCATTCGCCCCTACATCACCGACGTGACGCGCTTCCTGAACGAGGCCGTGGACGCAGGCGAAAACATCATCTTCGAAGCCCAGCTGGGCGCGCTGCGCGACATCGATTTCGGCATCTACCCCTACACCTCGTCCTCTCAGACGCTGGCGGCCTATGCGCCCATCGGCGCGGGTATTCCCGGCCGCAGGCTGGATCAGTCCATCGGCATCATGAAGGCCTACTCCACCTGCGTGGGTGAGGGCCCGTTCGCGGCGGAAATGTTCGGCCCCGAGGCCGACGCACTGCGCCAAGCCGGCGGCGAATACGGCGCCGCGACCGGTCGTCCGCGCCGCGTGGGCGCGTTTGACGTGCCCGCCTCCCGCTACGGCGTGATGACGCAGGGCGCAACCTCGCTCGCGCTGACGAAGCTGGACGTTCTTTCCTATATGGATAAGATTCCCGTGTGCGTGGCCTACGAAATCGACGGCGTGCGCACGACGGAATTCCCCACCGGCGACCGTCTGAACCGCGCGAAGCCCGTGATCGAATATGTGGACGGCTTCGGCGACGTTTCGTCCTGCCGCACGTTCGAATCCCTTCCCGAGGCGGCCAAGGCCTATATCCGCTATCTGGAGAACGCCGTGCGCTGCCCGATTCAGTATGTTTCCGTCGGCGCAGACCGCGACGAGTATATCCGCATGTTCTAAGCGTGGGATTCCTGCGGGACTGCGGCGCATCATCGGCGTTCGGTAAAGCATAAAACGCTGCATGCATATAAAACCCGCAAGGCGGACGGCTGTGCGCAGGCGGTAAACCGCTCGCTGAGCAGCAATTTCAAATTCCAAGAATGGCAATGCACATCGCTCGTGCATTGCCATTCTTGGTATAAATGTATATGAATTACTTCAGCAGAAGCTGCGCACGTTTTTGAATCTGCTCTTCCATAAGCGCCAGCCATTCCCTCGGAAGATTATAGGATGGATGCCTTTTGAATTTGAAGTTCAGCAAACGTCTGAGTTGCTCGTGGCTGCGGCTGGTCATATGCATCCTCGCCATGTCGATGAAATCCTCATACGCGCAGGGTGCAAGCGTATGGACGTACTGCTGAAGCGTTCCGGAATCCCGCATGAA
>CAZMGO010000030.1:0-20322 GCA_964565845.1 uncultured Oscillospiraceae bacterium
GCGCGCGTCATCTTCCGGTCACGTCGTACAGCACGCCCTCCACGGCGTTCAGGCTCTTCAGAATTCGCATCACCGTGCGCTCAATCACGTCATATGGCAGGCGGAACGCGTAGCCGCTGACGGTATCCGGCGACACGAGCGCATGCAGCACCACGGCATACGCGCCGGTATCGGTGCCGGTCAGCGTGGCATAATAGCGGTGCAGCTTCCGCTCCAGCCCAGCCGTCTCGATTTCCTCGCGGAACGCCGCGTCGGACTCGCGCAGAAGCTCCAGCTTCTCCGCCGTCACCTCGCCGCTCATGCGAATCGCAAGCCCGCTTTCGGGAAACGGCTGGCGCGAAAGCAGCCTCGGCGGCAGGCCGAGCAGCTCGCCCAGCTCGCGTATTTCCTCGCGGTACAGCGCGTTCAGCGGCAAAAGCGAAAAATCGCCCGGCTGTCCCGCGCCGCGCACGAGGGTGCGCCCCTCGCTCAGAAGCGCGCCGCGCAGGGTCTTCCCTACCCGCTCATGCTTTTCGCGCGTGTCAGCCGCGCCCGAAAGCGCCGCCGCGATTTCCGGCGAAATATCCCTCACGTGCAGCGGCAGGCCGACCGCCTCCTCGAACGTCCGCCGCAGGCAGGCAACCTCGCCCTTGCGGTACAGGCCGGTATCCATCAAAACGCAGCGCACCCGCTCGCCGAACGCGCGCGACGCAAGCACCGCCGCCACAATCGACGGCGCGCCGCCGGATACCGCCGCGACCACCTCGCCCTCCGGGCAGGCCGCGCGCAGCATATTCACGCAGTCGTCCAGAAACGCCGGCATCGTCCATTCGCCGTTCAGGCCGCACACGTCCTCCGCGAAGCTTTTCAGCATCTGCATGCCGTCCGGGTCGTTGCTTTCCACGCCGAACTGCACCGCAAACGCCGTTCCGGCCTCGTTCTGCGCGGCGGCGATAAATCCGCCCTCGCCCTCAGCCGACGCGTAAACGCCCTCGGGCAGCGTCCATTCCTCGGCGCGTTCAAAATAGCGCTCCGCCTCGCTCAGCCCCTCAAACAAAGGCCCATTCAGAAACCGAACGCCGGCCGTGGCCTTCTCAAGCCGGGTCGCGCCCGGCTGTCCGCCCAGCGCCAGCAGAAGCAGCCGCGCACTGCGTCCCAGCGCCAGCACCGGCAGCCCGCTTTTCAGCGCCTCGTGCGCCGCGGTTTCCGCCGCTCCGGGAAGAAGCCCGCTGCCGGCCAGCACGACGCCGCAGGCATCGCCCGTCAGCGCGTCCGGCTGCGGCAGACCGCCGTCGATCACCACGGCTAGCGACCTCAGCGCCCTCAGCCTTCTGGACACGGCATGCGCCTCCGCGCCGCCGGTATCCAATATCGCGATGTGCCGAATAAAAACCGCCTCCCCCGAATCGATGGTCTATCGCAGCCATTTTATCCAAGGGAGGACGGTCTTATTCGTATGTCACCGAAACGGATGCAGGTTTTTCCGGTTTGCCGGGCGGCCGCGCACAATGTCAATCTTGCGCTCGATTTCGGCCGAAACGTCAATTTTCAGCGCGCGCATCAGCTGCAGGCCGTACATCATCACATCGGCAAATTCCTCGGCGATTCGCGCGGTGTACGCCGCGTCCTCGCCGTTCAGCAGCCGTTCCACGTCCGGCGGGTTCAGCCACTGAAAAAGCTCCAGAAGCTCGCTCGCCTCCACCGTCATGGCCATGGCAACCTGCTGCGGGTCCTGAACGCCGTCCTTGCCCCAGCCCTTTTCCAGACACAGCGCGTGCACGGCCTCCTTCAGCTGAGAAATGGTTGCGGTATCGTCGTGAAGCACGCAAAATCACCTCGCAAAATCCGTTTTCAAGGCAGCGGGCAGGAAGGCGCTTTCCCCCCGCTGCCAATGACAATAGTTTACGCGGTTTTGCCTCGAATTTCAAGCGGCAGAGCGGTCGTTTTTGCGCGAAACAGGCTTAAAATTGCGGAAATTCTCCCGCTTCATGGCCGGCGCGCGCGAATGTCAGTCCTCGTTGGGAATGGTGTAGAGAACCTGCGGGTCCTCGTCCGCGTGCGTGACCTGAATATAGCTGCCCGATGAGCCGTACGAGGACAGCTCGACGTTCCCGAAAAAGTAGGTAACGCGGGAGCCGTCATCCATGATGGAATAGGCAAAGTCGGAAATCGGGTTCGGATGGAACTCGTACGAAACGTCCACGCCGGGGTTCAGCAGGACGTACACGTCCTCAAACAGCGTGTCCGCATCCGCGGCGTCATACCAGCATACGGGGCAGGGCGTTCTTTCGGCAAGGCTCTCGTCCTGCGGGTCGTCGTAGCGAACGGCGTCCTGCAGGCCGCCGCAATTCGGCTCACGGTGCATATAGTTGCCGTACGCGGGCGCATAGATGACCGTGGACATGGCGGTATAGTCTATCGTGACGGCGGCAAAGTCGTCGCCGGTTGTGCATGAAACGCCGGTGACCGTGGCTCCATTCACCTCATAGTCTCCGCTGAGAATTTCCGTCGTGCTCGCTTCAATCGGCACGCAGTTTACGCTCACGCTCAGGGGCGGGCAGTATCCGCAGGTGGCCACGGTCACGCGAACGGCGTCCGTCGCTTCCTCCGTCAGCCAGCCGGAGAGCGTAAAGGTGATGCCGTTTTCGTCAACGTCCGCGATCGTCGTATCCCGCATGCCGCTGTCCAGCTCCTCCGGCAGGATGAGCGAAAGCTCGTCCCTGCCAATCACGAGGTTCCAGCGGTTGGGATACCTGTCCACGCCGGAGTCCGGCGCGTTGAGCACCAGAGAAACGAACTTGCTCTGCACGGGCGTCAGACGCACCTGCATGGTGACGTATGTGCCCTGAATGAGCACGTATTGCATTTGCATGCTCACCACGCCGTCGTTTGAAAGGCTATTCCATTCAATGGGCTCGGGCGTCGGCGTAGGGAGCACAGCGGACATCGACGTGGGGACGGGGGTCACGAGATCGACCGCCGCGAGGGATGTGGGCTGCGGTGTGGGCGCGGTGTTCATCTCCACCGCAAAGGCACAGGTAATGACCAGAAAAACGAGTACGGCGGCGGCAGCCATGGCCGCGCTCAGCTTCTTTTTCACGATTTCATCCTTCCTTTCCATGACGCCGGCAAGCAGCGCCCGTTCATCCTCCGCCGTCAGGCGAACGCCGGAGAGGCGGCGGTTTATGGCAGAGCCAAGCTTATTCCTCATCGTAATACCATCCTCTCAGCTCGGTTTCCAGCCGCTTTCGGGCGCGCTGAAGTCGGGTTGTTACGGTATGCTCGTTCAGTGACAGCACGCTCGCAATCTGCTTGATCGACATGCCCATATAATAGCGCAGAAGCACCACCGCCTTGTACTTCGGCGGGAGGGCAAACACACTGCGGGTTACGGTGTCGTCGCGCGCGTCCGCGCCGGGTGCCTCGCCGGAGGGCGCGCATGCGTCCAGATCGACGGTCACGCGCCGCCGCCACGCGCTTTTCAGGCAGTCGCGGCAGGTGTTCACCGCGATGCGCGTGAGCCACGTTCGCTCGTTCGCGTCGCCGCGGAAGCCGTCCAGCCCGCGCCATGCCTTTATGAAGGTGTCCTGAAGGGCATCCTCCGCCGAGGCACGGTCGCCGAGCAGCAGAAGGCACAGACGAAGCAGCTCGCTTCCGTGCGCGTAAATCATTCGTTCCATGGCCATGGCGCGTTCACGATCGCTCACAGACTTCATCCCCCTTCCATTGATTAGACGAGCGAGCGGAGAAAACGCATTCAGACGATTCGAAATTTTTTCGAACCGCCTGAATGAAAAGGGAAACCGCCGTCATTCGCTCACGACGAACGCGCAGCTGGCGTGCTGAGTGGGCGGGATGGTCAGGCAAATGCGCCAGCCGCCGGGAACGGCGCGGAGGGCGACGTCCATTTCGTCCTCCCAGCGCAGCACGGTCTCTCCGAGCCGCAGGGCGCGGACGCCCAGCCGCTCCGGGCGCTTGGGCGTCATGAAGTGGAAGGCGACGGGGCCCGCCGGGCGAAGCAGGTCGAAGGATTCGATGATGCGCGCCTGCTTTTCCGTGGGCGACAGGATGACGCTGCGCTGCCACGACTGAACGCCCAGATTCTCCGGGAAGGAGGGCGCGAGGTTGACGGACAGGCAGACGAAGCCCTCCGAAAACCGAGCGTCCAGATCGCGCGCGCCGCCCGTGCCGCGTACGGGGCCGATGCCGCCGATCGTGGGCAGGGCGTGCGCGTCGGCCAGCGGATGCGCGGGGGTAAGGTTGGTCAGGATGGGCTGACCGTTCAAAAAAAGATACAGATTGCCCGCGTCGATGGTTTCGCCGGACAATCCTCCGCCGGTGAGCGCGGCGCGGAACGACCCGGCAGCCGCGGCGGTCAGCATGGAATTCGGCAGAAGCACGCGCTCGCGCGTGACGGGCAGCGCCGCCTGCGCCTTGAAGGCGCGCGCCAGCAGCGCGTTCAGCATCGCCGCCGTCGCCGTGTCGGGCGCGGCTTCCCCGTCGTCGTTCAGAAACGCGCCCAGACGGCACAGTCCCTCGTTTCCGGCGCACACGCCCACGCGGTACATCGCGCGGCCGTCCAGCCGGGGCTGCGCCTCGCCGTCGGGATTGACGAAATGCCCGCCGCCCATGTGCGCCGCCGCGGGATACTCCGCCGCGCGCCGGAACCATGCGTCGCCGCCGACGTCCACATGGCCGTCGGTGCAGGTGAGCAGCAGGGTTGCCGCGTCGGACAGCGCCGGTATGTCCTTTATCCATCCCTCCAGCCCGCCGGGATGCGCGCCGTCATGCGGAAGCAGGCGCACGCGCTCGTCAATCCGCAGAAGCACGCGGCGAAGGCCTGCCCACCGGCGGGCGTCGTTTTCGTCGGCAAGCAGCAAAACGGTGAGCACGGAAACCAGATTCGAAAGCGTCCAGCCGCCGCAGTGCTGTGCCCATGCGGGCGCTTCGCGCTGCGTAAACGGCGCAAGCAGGCGGCGCGCAAGCTCACGCTGCAGCCTGCGCGCCACGACCGCGCTCGCGCCGTCCATCGCCTCGCCCGCAAGTGTATACGTCCATGCCAGCAGCTCGGCGGTTGCCAGCGCAAAATCGTCCGTCTCCGGCTCGCCGTATTCGTCCAGCCGCGCGCGCCAGCCGGCCTCGCCGCAGATTTCCCACACCAAGTCGAGCATTCGCGGCAGATAGCGCTCAAAGCCCTCGGCACAGCCGGACAGAAGCAGCGCAAAAAGCTGCCGCCGACGTTCCTTTCGCGCGGTGAAAAAGGCCTCGCCGCCGGAAAGCCCGACCGATACCATGGCAGCAGGGAACGGGCGGCTTCCCGCCTTTTCGGCGGCGCGCTGCCAGTCGCTCAGGGACTGAGCGTCGGCCTCGCCGAAGGCGGCACGGTCGATCAGCCGACCGGGGCGCGCCGGGCGCAGATGATACATGAGGTCGTTCAGACAGGTGGTGAACATGGCGTTTAGGCCTCCGGCACATCCGTCCAATTGCCCGTGCGGGCGGATTCCGCGGCGGCGGACAGCACGCATTGCAGCTTCAGCCCGTCCTCAATGGACGGACGCGGAGCCTTTCCGTGCGCCACGCAGTCGAGGAAGGAATAGTAGCAGTGAATATGCCCGCGATCCCAGCCGATGGCGTTCTTCGGCGGCAGGAACGTGCCCGCGGGCGCGGGATAGCGCGCCATGCACTCGATGCGCGTGAAGCCGCGCCGTCCGCCCAGCGGCGCCTCCGGAACCGTGTTGTCAAAGAACCACAGCCAGCCGGGCTCCATCAGATCAAACTTGAGCGCACCCTTCTTGCCGTAGATTTCAAAGCCCATTTCGTCGTTGGTGCCGGTGGCGATTTTGCTGGCCTCCACGGTGCCCAGCGCGCCGTTCGGCATGCGCAGGGTCAAAACGGCATGATCCTCGGCAAGCTCGGTTTCCACGCCGCCGGTCTTCGTGGGACGGGACGCATACAGCGTGTTCGCCGCGCACATCACGCGCGCCGGGAAGCCGCAGATGTCCGTCACAAGGTCGAGCGCGTGCGAGGCAAGATCCAGAATCACGCCGCCCTGCGCCTCCTGCTTCCAGCCGATGGGACGTCCCTCGTCCACCGAGCCGGAATGCAGATACTGCGCGTGGAAGCCGATGATTTCGCCCAGCGCGCCCTCCTCCGCCAGCTGCTTTGCGCGCATGGTGGCGGGCAGGAAGCGGTTGTTCATCACCATCTGCGAATACGCGCCGCTCTCACGGGCGGCTGCGGCAATGCGCCTGGCGCTGTCCAGCGTGACAGCCATGGGCTTGTCCAGATACACATGCTTCCCGGCCTTCAGAAGCGCCACGGCCATTTCCTCGTGCAGCGCGTTGGGCGTGCACACGGAGACCGCGTCAATGTCGTCCCTTGTGAGAATCGTGCGCCAGTCGGTGGTATAGCTTTCAAAGCCCAGAAGCTCCATCGCCTCGCGCGCGGGCTCCTCGCGGCGCGAGCATACGCACCTCAGCACCGGCTGAAAGTCAATGCCCGGATACATCATGGGAATGGCTCTGAGCGCGTGCGTGTGCGTGCGTCCCATAAAGCCCCAGCCGATTACGGCAACGCCTATTTTTTTCATAAAATTCCTACGCCCCCTTTTTCCATAGTATACCATAGATTTGCGCGCGGCGAAAGGGGCGAAATCGATTTGTCTCTACGGGATATTTACATTTTCCGCGTTGAAGGGCATGGAGGGAGCCGGTATAATAGTCAATTGGAAATGCAGACATGGGAGGGTATATACGAATGAGCCAGGTACATGTGATCAATCATCCGCTGATTCAGCACAAGCTGACGCTGATGAGGCAGAAGGAAACCGGTGCAAAGGACTTTCGTGAGCTTCTCAACGAGATCGCGATGCTGATGTGCTACGAAGTCACCCGCGAGCTGCCCCTGGAAGAAATCGAGATTGAAACCCCCATTTGCAAGTGCAAAAGCAAGGTCATCGCCGGCAAGAAGCTGGGCGTGGTGCCGATTCTGCGCGCGGGTCTCGGCATGGTGGACGGCTTTATGAGCCTCGTTCCCGCCTGCAAGGTCGGTCATATCGGCCTGTATCGTGACCCGGAGACCCATAAGCCCGTGGAATACTACTGCAAGCTGCCGCCGGATGCCGGCGAGCGTGAGCTGATCGTGGTGGATCCCATGCTGGCGACGGGCGGCTCCTCCGCGGCGGCCATTCAGTTCCTGAAGGATCGCGGCTGCAGGCACATCAAGCTTGTGTGTCTGGTGGGCGCGCCGGAGGGCATCGCCGTCGTTCAGAAGGAGCATCCGGACGTGGACATCTATATCGCCGCCGTTGACGAGAAGCTGAATGACCACGCCTACATCGTTCCCGGCCTTGGCGACGCCGGAGACCGACTGTTCGGAACCAAATAAGCCTGTGCGGCAGGGGAAGCAAAATCCCCTGCCGCGAAGTTATTTTGGAGGCCTCCTCGCCTCCGTTTGCCGAAAAACGCCAGCCGTTTCCGGCCGGCGCGAATCGTCAGGCAAGGTGCTTTTCGATCATGGCCTGAAAGGCGGGCTTGCCCTGCATGCCGACTATGCGGTCAACCTCCCCGCCGTCCTTGAAGAGCACGAGCGTGGGAATGCTCATAACGCCCAGCGCAATGGCTGCGTCGGCGTTTTCGTCGATGTTGAGCTTGCCGAAGGTCACGCGCCCCGCGTATTCCTCGGACAGCGCCTCAAGCACGGGCGCAGCCATGCGGCACGGGCCGCACCACGGTGCCCAGAAGTCAACCAGCGTAAGGCCGTTCAGGTTTTCGGGTTTCAGGTTTTCAGCGGTAAACTGCTGCATTTTTAAGCCTCCTATCTATATTATACAGATTCTTTGGGGGAATACGTCCGCGCGTCCGCGCTGGACTTGTCTCCGCGGCTTTTTTCGGCGGCGGCAAAGCCGACGCCCAGCATCAGGATGGCCGAAAGCGCCTGCGCCCATTCCTGCGAAAACAGAAGCCTGCCCAGCAGGATCCCCGCCGTCAGGCAGGCGGGCGGCAGGGCGCAGGAGAGGAGCGCGGCTCTGAAGCGCATCCGGACGCGCTTTTCCCGACCCGCGCCGCAGCCGCGGCAATGCGCGCAAATCTCTCCGCAGGGCGCCTCCGCCGTCAAAGCGCCGTTTTCGTTTCCCACACAAGCCGTCTTCTTCATTTCATCCTCCGCGCGATTGGGAAAAATCGGTCTCGGAATCCTCGAGCAGCTCCGACGGCTTTTCTCTGATTCGGCGCGCCTTCAGCGCCTGCGCAATCTGCGTCTTTTCCCACGGATACGTCAGCTTTGGGTTCTCGGGAAAATCCCGATAGAGATACAGCCGACTGTCCGCGGGCAGCTGATGCGCCACCTCGGTGAGCGGGCTGTCCGGCCGAAAATGCGCATACAGCCGCGAAAAATCGTAGGCCTCGGGCGACTGCATCAGGTAGTAGCGGCTGCGGTCCACCTCGTGCATGTCCAGACAGCCAAGGCTGTCGGTAATCGGCTGCACGGTGGACACCGCGTCCCAGCCCTCGCCGATCAGGCGCAGATATTCGTCCAAAAGCTCCGGCGTGACCAGCGGCCGCACCGCATCCAAAATCACTACGCGCGTGCAGCCCAGCGCATGCAGCGCGTTCAGGCCGTTTTGCAGCGTTTCATTGCGCACCGAGCCGCCGGGCGCGCGGTCAAAGGCATAACGCTCGCTCAGCGCGCGCAGCTGCGGACAGTCCGCGCCCGCGACCATCACGCGGTCGACGAGCCTTGCGTTCGCGGCGGCGTCCAGCACGTATTCAATCACCATGCGCCCGTCCACCCTGTGATACTGCTTGGGCAGCGCGCTTCCGAAGCGGCGGCCGAAGCCGCCGGAAAGAATCAGTGCCGCGTTCATGAGGCTCTCTCGCTTTCGTTCGACGCTTCCGCGGCGGCGGCTTCCGTCTCCCCGGTGCCGTCGGCTTCCTCCTCACAGGCGGCGTCCGCATCGGCCTCCGCCGAGGCCGCGTCCTCCGGCGAGCCTCCGGTCAAAAGCAGCGCGCCCACGCCCACGGCGAGGTAGAAGATGTCGCGCAGGCGGGACAAAAGCGACGCGGTGATGCTGATGGAGGGCGCCAGCCCCATCCAGCCCAGCGCCAGCGCCATGCCGGCCTCGCGCGAGCCGACCTGCATCGGAATGAAGAACACCAGATTGCCGATCAGCGACGCGCATGACAGCGCCATTGTGCAGTAGGCATAGGATACGTCCACGTGCATCACCTTGAAGATGATGAAAAACTCGCCCACCTCCAGCAGCCGCCCGGCGTATTCCAGCAGCATGGTAACGACAAAATCGCGGCGGCGGCCATGGAAGGCGGCCATGTCGCGGTCGATGGCCTCAAAGCTCCCGCGCTTTTTTTCAAGCATTCCTTCAAAGAGCTTCCCCGCCCACGGAATGCGGCAGAGAAAACGCATCAGCGGCATGACCAGCCCGCGCTTGCCGCTTCGGAAAAAGGCCAGCAGCGCCAGCGAGCACAGGCCGAGCACCACAAGATCCACCAGCGTGGCCAGCACGCCGCCCGGACAGCCGAGCAGCAAAAACACGAACGCGCCGGTGAGCCACAGCATCACGTGCGAAAACACGTGCATCACGGTGAAGGTGAGCGTGGTGGCGGTGGCCTTTTCAAGGCCGATATACGGCTTCATTTCCATGATGCGGTACGGCTCGCCGCCCACCAGCCCCATCGGCGTAACCTGATTGAGCGAAAAGCCGGAGATCGTCATTTTGAGCAGCCGCCAGAACGGCATGCTCCGTACCTCCCAGCCCATGATGGCGCGATAGGCCAGCGTGTGCAGAACATACACCACCGCCCACAGCGCAAGCAGCGACGGCAGCCATATGGGCATCTTGCTTAGAATCGTGCCGCTCCAATCCACCTGACTCATGTCGGTCTTTGCCAGCATCATGACAATGCCGACCACGCCGATGACGAAAAACACGGCCGGATATTTCTTGCGCTTCACCGGCGGCGTCTCGCTGCCGGGCAGCCCGTGCGCATAGAGCACGTTCTCGGCAATTTTCTCGTATTTGTCGCGCATGTACAGCATCAGGCCGCCGAACACGAGCAGCTCAATCGGGAAAAACACCATCGGCACGCCCAGCAGCACCAGAAGAAACAGCGTGTAGGCGCGGGTATTGAACGTGAGGATGTTCGTCAGCTGAATGTATTTGCGGCTCTGGGCAAGGTAATCCTGCCGCACGGCCTCATCCACCTCGCCGCCGTTTTGCTCAATGGCGGCAAAAAGCCGCTGAAACGACGGGGTGGAAAGCTCCTGAAGCCGCGTGTACAGGCCGTAGAAATACAGATACAGCTTCTGAAAGCGCGCGCCCCTCCACGGAAGCCTCGCGCGGGCGCTGGCAATGTCGCGGGAGCGATCCAGCTCGCTGCCGTTTTTGTTGCGCAGGAAGAACAGGTGAATGTTGCGGTAGTAGTCCGCCAGCATGCACTGCTGCTGATGCCCCGCAAGCTCGCACACGAGAACCACCGGCCAGATCAGCCAGCCCCACGGCCTCCCGCCGGAGAAGGGAATCGCCTTCGGCATCAGCCGAAGACACAGCGCGCAGTCAATCGCCAGATACCACACGCTGGTGGACAGCGCATCCAGAATGCGCCCCAGCGTGGACTTGTTGCCCGTGAGCCGCGCAAGCTGCCCGTCGGTGGAATCCAGAATGTTCGCCCACACCACCAGCAGAACGCCGATTAGATTTATGGCGAAATTGTCCGGATAGAACAGCCAGCCGCCCACAAAGCCGATCGCCATCGACAAAAGCGTAACTCGGTTGGGCGTCCAGCCCAAGCGCATGAACAGCCGCGCCCACAGATAGCCCAAAGGCTTCGTAAAGATGCGGTCGAAGAATTCCTCGGTATCCTCGGACTTATAGGCAGAACGGATATCCGAGCGCATCCGTTTCCATTCGCTTTTAAGAGACATGGTGTTTTTCCTCCCCCGCAGGATGCGAAAGCGCGTCCGTATAGCTCCAGCTTCGCGCGGCCCACCGACCGCCGTGCACGATTTCCTCATAGGTGTTGCCTTCGATGAACGTGTTGCAGCCGCGCAGCGTGGTATCGATGGCGAAGGCGGTCATGGCGCGGGCGCGGTTAACCTCCTCCGGCAGGATGCGCGAAACCAGCGCGTCCATTTCGGCATTCGTGAGCGGATTGTCCTTCATCGCCGTGCCAAGGTAGCGCGCGAACTCGAACTCAATGGGCGCAATATAGCCCAGCGGGTCAATCAGCACGCAGCCGTTTTCCTCCACAAGCATGTTATATTCGTGCGCGTCGCCGTGTATTAAGTATCGCGCGGAATCCCGAAAGCCCTCCATGGCAGCCAGCGCCCGGTCGATGGAGGGCAGAAACGGCGCAAGGCGCGCATCGTTCGCAGCCGTCACCACGGCGCGCGCGTTTGAAAGCACGCTTTTCAGCACGTCCTCATAGCGCGGCAGCGCGCTCTCGTCCGGCGCAGCCGGGCGGCGCTGCTCGTAGAGCGAGCGGAATACGCGCTCGCGCGGCGCACGGTCGGCGCTGCCGCCGGCGGGCACATAGCGCAGAAGCATCGCGCCCAAATGCTCGTCCACGTCGTACAACGGGCACATTTCGCGGTAGGGAAGATGGCGATAGCAGAAAATTTCGCTTTTCAGGCGCGGGGAAAACCACGGCACCACCTTCACGGCCACGCGCCCATAGCGCGCGCTGACCCCGTACAGAATCGTGCCGAAGCGGGAATGCGGCTCGTACCCCTCGGGCGTGAACGCCCATTTTTCGCAGATGCGCCTCAGCTCGCCCGGAAAGCTCTCCAGCCACGCGGGCGCTTCGCCGGGAAACTGCTGCGTGAGATAGCTGACGGTGTCCTCCGATATGCAGGAATGATATGCCATGGACAGCCGAACCCTCTTTTCGCGGAAGTATGGCAAAATACACAAATCTATCCGAAGCATTATACCATTGCTTGCGCTTCACGGCAAGCGCAAACTAACGACAACAATGTGAAGAATTCTGTGCCGATAATCCATGAATTTCGCAAACAGGGAATTGCGGAACGCGCCGGGATATGCTATAATTCAATTGGTGAAACAGCAAGGAGGATACGCTGATGAAGAAACATTCCATTCGTATACTGACGTATCTGCTGGTTCTCGTCATGGCCCTCGGCGGCATGGCGACGGCGGAGACGTCCGCAGCAACCGTGCAGACGCAGAGCGCCGTGACCACCATCACGGCGGCAGCGGAATATCTGGGAGAGATGATGAACCTCTCCGTGCAGACGGGCATGGACGAGGACGGCTGCCAGCAAATCGCGATTACCGCGCCGGGGCTGGAGGATACGCTGCTTGTGCAGATCGGCGAGAGCGCCGTCGTGGTTCGCTATGGCGAGGACGCGGTCGAGCTTTCCTATGACGTGCTGAGCGAGGCGCTGAGCGTGTATTCCTACATGGCCTCCGGTCTGGACGCGGAAACGGCGAAGACGCTGTACGCCTATGTAAACGGCGGCGACGCGCAGCAGGACGAAATCGTGCTGAGCTCCATTCTGAACACGGAGCTGAACCGCCTGCTGGCGCTCGTGATTGAGCGCGGGCTTCTGACCATGGCGGACAACGGCGGCTTTGAGATCAACGTCAGCGTGGAGAACGTCGTCTCTCTGCTGGCGGAATACCTGACCCGCGCAGCCGCGGACGAAACGCTGGCCGCGTCGCTTTCGCAGCTGAAGCTGTGGAGCTATCTGGGTGCCGACGGGCAGATGGGCGCGCAGGCGCTGCTTGCGCAGATGACCGCCGCGGCGGAGACGCTGAAGACGCAGCCGCTGACCGGCGTTTCCGGCAGCCTGCATGTGGCGATTCTGGCGCAGGATCAGATGAGCCTGACGTTTGACCTGAAGGCCGACGAATGCGCCGCGGACATCCACGCGGAAGCCGCGTTTGACGGCGAGCAGCTGACCGCCGGCCTGCGCGCGAGCGTGAACGGTCGGGCGCTGGAGCTGGGCTTCTCCTTGAACGACGACGCGGAGATGCTTCTGACCGTGGCTCATGAGGGGGACGGCAAGCGCTTTGATCTCACCGGCACCGCGAATGAGGACGGCATGAACGTCGAATTCCGCATGGCTGCCTCGGCGACGGAGACCACCGAGGAAGCGGTTCTGTGGAACGGCGCGCTGACCATCGGCGAGGATGCGTTTTCGCTGGATATCAACACCGCATCCGGCGGCCGCCTGCTCTTTGCCCTGGCGGAGGAAACCTATCACGAATACCGCGTCGCCTTTGCACTTGCCTGCGGCGGCTTCGCGCTGGATGCGGACGTACATACCGACTACGACGTTTTCGAGATGGAGGCAAACCTAAAGGCCGGGGATACCACGGCGCACCTGACGCTGAACGCGGAGGACTACGACGAAACGACCGGCAAGCTCGACATTGTGAGCGGCAAGGATTACCTCACGCTCAACCTGCATGGCCGCGATGACGTGTATACGCTCAACGGCTTCGGCAGCGCGGATGATGCGTCGTTCTCGATCAACGCGCAGCTCACTGAAACCTATCGCGGCTATGACGGCTCCCTCAACCTTGACGGAAGAGACGAGGACGGCGCGTACGGCCTCGAGGGCACCATGTCGCTCACGAATAACAGTCTCACCTTCGATTCCCGCACCTTTGAGAATGCCGAGGTCGTTGGAACCTGCCATTACGAGCTAACGGAGAAGGGTCTTACGTACGAAACCGTCTCGGACGGCATCGTGCAGCGGTCGGAATACACCTACGAATACACCGCCGCCGGCATGAAGACCACCGGCACGACGAAGACCTTCATGCTCGACGAAAGCGGCGCGGAGGTGGAGTACAGCTGCGTCTACACGGATTACCTCATTGACGGCGTGAACTTTAGCTATGATATGCGCGTCAAAGTAACCGGCATGGAGGAAGCGGCTGCGCTTATGTCCTTCAGCGGCAAGGCGATCATGGAGGCAAACCGGATTGCCTATCGCATTGACATGGACATGCAGGGACAGACGGCCTATCTTGAGGCCGGCGTCATCGACGAGGGATCCGAGAACGAAAACGAGATTCGCGGAAGGCTGTATCTGGCCGGCGGCACGGTAGGCGAGGAAGAGGGAAGCTTCGAAATTCCCTTCTCCGTGACGACCACGGATACGCTGACGGAGATTCATCTGTCGCTGGAATCCACGGAGAACGGCGTCACCGAGTCGATCGGCAGCCTGTCCATGAAGGCCGAAATCATGATTCCCGAGACCGCGCCCGCGCATGTGACCGGCGTTCCGATTACGGTGGATCAGCTGCTTCAGCTGTTTGCGCAATAAACAATCTGCGGTTTGCCGCCTCCACGCCGAGCGCGGAGGCGGCAAATTCGCATTCACGCTCCGTGCGTGAGAAAGGAGTTCACAATGAAAAAATGGTTCGTCGCGCTCTTGATGCTGGCGCTTTTGCCGGCGTTCGGCGCGGGAGCGGAGACCGTGGGGGACTTCACCGTCAGCTACATGGAGGACGGCACCGCCTGCATTGTCTCCTATAACGGCACGGACGCGAGCGTAAAAATTCCTTCCTATTTTAATTCCGGCAGCTCCATGCACCCGCTCACCGCCATCGGCGCGGAGGCGTTCAAGGGCATCACGACGATTACGGAGGTCGAGATTCCCGATGGCGTGGCCACCGTCGAGGCGCGCGCGTTCAGCGGCTGCGTGAATCTTCAGCGGGTTACACTGCCCGGAAACGTGACCAGCATCGGCGAGGGCGCGTTTGAAAACTGCGCGAGCCTGACCGAAATCAACCTGCCGTCCAAGCTGTATTACGCCGGTGCGAACATCTTCGCCGGCTGCTCGAAGCTGGTGCTCACCGAGGCGCAGCTGGCCGTGATTACATCCACCGAAAGCGGGAAAAACACCGAGCAGGCCGCCAACATCGCCGCCGTGCCCGCGGGCGACCATGCCGATTTGCAGGATCGGCTGGGACAGAGCTTTCAGGAGGTTTCCGCCGCGCTGGGCTGCACCACCGACGATCAGATAACGAACGGCATTCAGTATTCCAGCGACGTTCTGACCGTGAATTCCGATGACGGCACGCGCGTGTCGTCCATCTCCATCAATGCCGCGTGCGACTACAGCCTGATGGGCGTGTACGTCGGCTCCAGCGCCTCGGAGGCGGGCGGCGTGTTTATCACAAACGGCATGACGCTGGTGGATTCGTGGGACAGGGGCGCGACCTATTCCGACGGCGAAAGCCTGAGCATTACCTATTGGAAGGACGCGAACAACCTCGTCATCGGCCTGAACGCGGCGCTGCCCGTGGACGAAACGCAGTATGCCAAGGGCAAGGCGAACGAAAACGTGAACCTTCGCACCGCGCCGGGCAAAAGCAACACCTACATTCTGAGCGTGCCCGCCGGAAAAACGGTGGATTATCTGGGCGAATCGCAGCGCGACAACGAGGGCATGCTGTGGTATCACGTGCGCTACAACAACAAAACCGGCTGGGCCTCCGCCGACTACATCACGCTGATGAACGAGGACGGCAGCTTTGACGAGGCATTCCAGCTGCTCAAGCGCGGCTCGAAGAGCGACGCCGTAACTACGCTTCAGAAGCGGCTGATCGAGCTGAAATATCTGAAGGGCACGGCGGACGGCTCCTTCGGCCCCGCCACGGAAACCGCCGTAATGCTGTTCCAGCAGGCCTCCGGCATGAACCCCAGCGGCATCGCCGACGAGGATACGCTGAAGGCGCTTTACAGCGACAGCGCCGCCGTGAAGCCCGGCGAGACCGCCGGGAAGACGCTGCAAATGGGCGATACGGGCGACGAGGTAAAGGCGCTGCAGGATGCGCTGAAGGCCAAGGGCTATCTGGCCGGCGCAAGCGACGGCAGCTTCGGCTCCGCCACCGCCAGCGCGCTCAAGGCCTTCCAGCGGGCGAACGGCCTGTCGGTCACCGGCATTGCCGACGAGGCCACGCTCAAGGCGCTTCAGGACGAAGGTTCCGCCGCCATGACCGACGCCGCCGTTTCGACGGCGAATCTGTACGAAACTCTCAAAAAGGGCGACAGCGGCACGTCCGTCAAAGCGCTTCAGGAAAAGCTGAAGGCGCTGGGCTACCTCACCGGAAGCGCGGACGGCAAGTATGGCGCAGGCACGGAGGCCGCCGTAAAGCGCTTTCAAAAGGCGTTCAATCTCACCGAAACCGGCACGGCTGACACCGAAACGCTGACGGCGGTATACGCCGCAAAGGTTCCCGTGATCCTATTCTCGCGCGGCGCGAAGGGCGACGACGTGAGCGCGCTGCAGCAGAAGCTGAAGGCGCTGGGCTACCTCACCGGAAGCGCGGACGGGCAGTACGGCGCGGGCACGGTGAAGGCGGTCGAGGCGTTCCAGAAGGACAACGGGCTGGAGCAGACCGGCCGCGTGGACGAGGACACGATGAATGCGCTGAACGCGAAGGAAATTCCAGCGCGCACGTCGTTTGCGCGCGGCGACATCGGCGATGACGTGAAGGCGCTTCAGGCGCAGCTGCAGGCGCTGGGCTTCCTCGAGGGCGAGGCGGACGGCAACTTCGGCAGCAAAACCGAGCAGGCCATTCGCAGCTTCCAGAAGGCGTATTCGCTCACCGTCACCGGCAAGGCCGATGCGGAAACCGTGAAGCAGATTCTGGCCGCCGAATCGATCACAGCAGACGATGCGGCAGAGCCGCAGGCCGAAGCCGCGGAGGGCGCGCAGAGCCTTCTGTGCGGCAGGCTGGTTTACACGCTGACCGAGGGCTGGTACCTCGTGAACAAGGCCACGGCGGAGGCGCTGGCCGCGCAGCCCGAAACGGCTGCCGTGTTTGAGGCGGCGCAGGGCGCGGATTTCCTCGCAAAGTGCGCGCAGATGGAGACCGACGAAATCTACAACGCCGAGGGCTACATGGTGATGCAGGTGAAGAACACCGGCCGCATGGGGCAGGATCAGGCCGTGCTGAACGACGTAAAAGACGTATTCGGCGAGTCCGTGCGCACGGAAATGACGGATAACGGCTACGATCAGAACTACGAATACGCGCTCGAGACCGTGGGCGACCTCACGTTCTTCGTCTCCTTCGCCAGCCGCGAGGCGGACGGGAAGACCGAGTACATTTCCCATTGCGTGACCATCGACGCCGAAACCGACGCCATCGAAATTCTTACCTACGTGGACAAGGAAACCACGCTGAATCTGCTGAAGGGCTTTGCGGCCGCCTAAGCGCCGCCGCGCCCCTGCCGCCCCCGACGGGCTCCCTTCCCGCCGGGGGCGCGCCTTATCGCCCCGCGCGGGAAGCCTATCCCACGGGGACAGCAAAGCGGCGGCGCATCCCCACACGGGCAAGAAATGGGCGCAGCCAAAGGAAAGGAAGCCGGCTATGATTACCGAAACCCTTGGAGGAATTTCCTTCGTTCTTCCGGAAACGGAGGGGCTTTTCTCTCCGCGCGGACTGGATCGCGGAACGCGCGCCATGCTGGAGCTGTACCCGCCGGAGCCGATCTGGCGCGTGCTGGATCTGGGCTGCGGCGCAGGCCCGGTGGGCATTTACGCCGCGAAAATCTGCGGCGCGGAGAACGTGGTGATGACGGACGCAGACCCCCGCGCCGTGTCCGCCGCCGTGCGAAACGCCGAGGCAAACGGACTTTCCGTCGCGGCGTTCGTGTCCGACGGCTTCCGCCAGCTGACCGAAACCGGCTTCGACGCCATCTATTCCAACCCGCCCTATCAGAGTGACTTCGCCGTCGCGCGCCATTTCATCGAAAAGGGCTTTAACCGCCTGAACGTCGGCGGCAGCCTGTTCATGGTCACCAAGCGCCGCGCATGGTACGAAAACAAGCTGCGCGCCGTCTTCGGCGGCTGCCGCGTGACGGAACGGGACGGCTATTTCGTCTTCGCCGCGCAAAAGCGAAGCGCGCGCTACGCCAACACGCATGCGGATCATTCTTCCCGATAAATCCTTACAGAGCCTATTTCGACTTACATTCATGCTTTCCAGCAAAAGGAATGCATGAATGTTTTGCATACCGTCAATCCGCAATCTGCCTCTTTTTTTCGCATTGAATTCATTCTCAAAATGGATTATCACTATCGCAGCTATTCTTTTTCTGCTATGATAAGGGGGCTCGGCTATTGCTGCTGAGGAGGAACTGTAGAAGGAGGGATGTGTTTGGAGAGAGGAGAAGAAGGCAACCGGTCGTATCGCATATTCGGGTATGTTCGCGTTTCCACGAAGGAGCAAAACGAGGCGCGGCAGCTGGCAGCCATGCAGAATCAGGGTGTGCCGGGGAAAAACATCTATGTGGACAAGCAGTCTGGAAAGGACTTCCAAAGGCCGCAGTATGCGAAGCTGGTGGCCACGGTTCGTCCCGGTGACATCGTGATTGTGAAGAGCATTGACCGCCTTGGACGCAATTATTCGGAGATTTTAGAGCAATGGCGCATTCTGACGCGCGAGAAGCGCGCCGATGTGGTGGTGCTTGACATGCCGCTGCTGGATACCCGCAAGGGGAAGGATCTCACCGGCACACTGATCTCTGACATCGTTTTGCAGCTGCTTTCCTATGTGGCGCAGACGGAGCGGGAATTCATTCGCCAACGCCAGCGGGAGGGAATTGCCGCGGCAAGGGCGCGGGGCGTTCGCTTCGGCGCAAGGCCGCAGGAGCGCCCCGCAAGCTTTTCGGAAGTCGTTGGCGCGTGGACGCGCGGCGAAATCTCCGCCCGCGAGGGCGCGCGCCGCCTGAAGGTTTCCCACACTACATTCCTTCGGTGGTCAAGGGAAACAAGCCAAACCATGGACAAACGCGAGAAGTGAAATTTATTATTTTTTGGAATTAATGGTAGACAATATGTGCCGACTCTGGTATAATATGGATGCGAATCGAAAATAGGGGGCTCGACGTCTGTTCCGTGCTGGATTTATGGGTTTTGTTTACGAAATAGCCATGAAGTGCACTGGAATGCGATGTCTGCTTTCTGTTCCAGCCGACAGAAGCACGCCCGCGAGAGGGTGTTTTTGTGTATACCATAAATGAAGGGAGGCTCATCGAGTGAACCCAGGATGGAATGATGCCCTTGTGCCAACAGCCCAACCGACGCTCCGCGCCGGTGCGCAGGCGGCTGAGAGAAAACATGTCCGTCTGCGGGCAAATCATCGCGGAACTTGACTCTTCATGGATGGAATAAGGGAAAGGAAGGTTATCGAATGAAACTCAGGAAGGTATATGCCTGCATACTGACACTGTGTATGCTCGTTTCCACGCTGCCCGCTTTCACGGCTGGCGCAGAGGAAATGGAATGCACGCATGAGTGGACTGAGAGCGTCATCAAAGAAGCGAACTGCACGCAGACGGGTCTTGTGAAGAAGACCTGCGGGCTGTGTCAGTCCATTCAATATGAGAAGACGCCCTTTAAGCATGGCGAGGGCAAGGAAGTCGTTAAGGAGGCTACCTGCACCGAGCCCGAAACCGTGGGGCTCTACTGCGAGAAGTGCAACGAGCTGATCGAAGACGTTCAGGAAATCGGCGAGGCGCTGGGTCACGATCTGGGCAAGGGCGTGGAGAAGAAGGCTGACTGCGCAGGCCCGGATCGCGTCGAGTACACCTGCAAGCGCTGCGGCGAAGCAGTCGTAGAGGAAATCCCGGGCGGCGAGCCTGCGAAGGCGCACGACTGGGAGGAGAAGGTCGTTGCCCCGACGTGCAAGACGAAGGGCTACACCGAGAAGACCTGCAAGGTCTGCGGCGAGGTCGTCAAGGAAAATGAGACCGCCGTTGACGAGAACGCGCACGTCGCAAAGCTGGATAAGGTCATCCGTGCGGCGACCTGCACCACCAACGGCCTTGGCCGCTCCGTCTGCGCGGAGTGCGGCGAGGAACTGGGTTACATCACCATCGAGGCTGGCCATACGTATAGCGCGCCGATCTGCGACGAGGGTAAAGAGGTTACCTGCGGCAAGGACGGCTACGGCTACTATGTCTGCACCGTCTGCGGCGAGGAAACCGAGAAGGCTGTAATCCCCGCGACCGGTGAGCATGTGTTTGTTGACGAGACGGACATTCCCGCCAGCTGCACCAAGCCGGAAATGATTGGCCGCATCTGCTCCGTCTGCAACGCTGTGGACGGCGAAATTACGACCATTGGCGAGGCTCTCGGCCATGATTGGGACGACGGCACGCTGAAGGCCGCGGACTGTGAGAAGGCGGAGCGCGAGGTGTTCACCTGCAGGCGCTGCGATGAAATCCGCGAGGAGTTCATCCCCGGCGGTGAAGCGGCGAAGGGGCACAAGCTCGTCGAAAAGGTCACCGAGCCGACCTGCAAGACGAAGGGCTACACCGAGATCACCTGCGAAAACTG
>CAZMGO010000031.1:0-2176 GCA_964565845.1 uncultured Oscillospiraceae bacterium
TCGGTGCTGCAGGTGTGCAAGCATACGCTTAAGATTTGCCGTCAAACCCACCATCTGGACAGTACCCAGCATTGTGAGCCAATGGCCTGCACGGGAGATTACTACATCGAAAGCCTGATGACACCGTTTTCCTTTGGCGATATGCGTCTTGCCGAGTTTGATTTGCTTCGAACAGCCATTCTGTTGGAACGCGAAAACGGCAGAATGTTTCATACCACCTATAGCTTGATTTGGGTAAAAATGCTGTATGATGTCTATATGCTGACGGGGAAAGATGCTTTGCTCAAAAAATGTGAGAAAGCACTTGGACTGCTTTTGAACCGTTTTGAAAGCTATATTGGAAAAAACGGCCTTATCGAAACTCCACCCGATTATATGTTTATCGACTGGATATACATTGACGGGCTTTCCATGCATCATCCCCCGAAAGCGTTGGGGCAAAGCTGTTTGAATATGTTCTATTTCGGAGCGCTGGACGCTGCGGAAAAAATATATCACACCCTTGGGGAAGAGCAAACCGCACAAGATTGCCGGAAGCAAAGGGAGGCGCTGCGAATTGCCGTTAACAGGCTGTTGTTTGATCATGACAAGGGCTGCTATTTTGAAGGCCTCAACACGCCAACCGAGCCTCAGCTCCTCGGGAAATGGATGCCTCAAAATGTAGAAAAACGATATTATTTAAAGCACTCCAATATTCTTGCCGCTTATTTCGGCGTTTGTGATGACGACACGGGAAGAGACTTAATCCACAGGATCATGTCCGATAAAATCGAGGGTGATTGTCAGCCTTATTTTATGCATTATTTGCTGGAGGCGGTCTATCGTCTGGGCTTAAGAGAACAATACACCCTGAAAATCTGCGAACGATGGAAGGCGCCCGTTCAGGAATGCTCAAAGGGCTTGGTCGAGGGCTTCATTGCGCCGGAGCCGACCTACCGTTTCGACCATAGCCATGCATGGGGCGGAACTCCTCTTTACTCTTTGCCGAAGGCAATGCTCGGTCTTGAGATCGCCAAAGCGGGAATGCGAGAAATCGTTTTGTCGCCCTCGCTGTTGGGATTGAACTACGCAAACGTCGAATTGTTGACCCCATACGGAAAAGTTGCTTGTGAAATGAAAGAGGGCAACGATGCGCACATTACGCACCCGAAGGAGGTGGAGATTCTTCTTCAATAGAAAATGACGTCTTTTTCGGTGCAGCCTGCCATGCGGAGCCGTTGTTCAGAGGGACACGAAGCACTGCGGGGATGCGGTGCTTCGGTTCCTTCGGAACAACGATTGGATTACCCGAAAGAAAGCGCAAAGAATTTGCTTCCTATTTTAAAAGAGGGAGCAGCGCGGCGCGAGCCTCGGCGCAGGCGCGGAAGAAGGAAGCGGCCTGCGGGACGAGCGTCTTGAGAAGACGGTCGGTCTCGGCGCGAGCCATCGCATGGTCGGCGGCGGTGATTTCGTTCTGTGCGAGGGCAGCGTCCAGCTCGTCCGCATCCAGAACGGCAGCGCGTCCGTTTGGCTCCAGAACAATATCCAGAAACAGATCGATGAACCATGCGTCGGCGTTCTCGGGCAGATGGTTTTCAAGGGTGACATCGACATAGCACTCGATGGACTGTCCGGTGTCGTCAAACATGACCGTCATCCAGAAATGCCGGTCTTCCGGCGCAATTTGCAGCCAGCTGTAGCCGGTATGCACGATGGTGCGGCGCATGCCGCCGATGGAAACGGAAAAGGGAACGCGAACCTCGTCCATATATAAAAGACCCACGCGGCCGCGAACGTCATCCTGCTCAAAGGGCAGGACGGCATAGCGCCGCTTTTCAATGCCGCTCCATTCCTCGCGGCGCATCGTTTTTCTTTTCAGCATGCGGGATAACCTCCGTGTTCGGGTTGTATGGGCGTCGGGTTCCTACCGCGGCTCGATAAAGCCATGCAGCAGAGCCTCCGCCTCGCGGCGGTAGACGGAAAGCGCCGTCGGCATGGGGAGCGCGGAAAGCGCCTCGGCGGAGACGAAGCCGTCCGCGTCCGCGTCGGCTTCAAAGAGAAAGCCAGTCATGTGCCATTCCAGATGGGAGAATACGTGCACGGCGCGCGGCAGCATTTTTACAAAGCGCGCGGAAACGTTCCGCTCGTCTAAGCAGGCTCGAACGTCCTCCGGGGTTCGCGCGTCCGCGAAGCCGGG
>CAZMGO010000031.1:2276-4677 GCA_964565845.1 uncultured Oscillospiraceae bacterium
AAGCATGGCCTGCTCATAAAGCGCCTGCGGCGTGCGGATTTCCGAGGTGACGTTGAACACGCGCGCCAACACGCGCGCTTGATTGCCGTCCAGCGCCGGGGTGCGCTCACCGTAGGCAATGGAGGCAATCGCGCCTGCGGCATACGCGCCCACGCCCGGCAGCGCACGCAGCGCTTGAGCGGTTTTCGGAAACACGCCGTTCATTTGCTGTGCGACCTGCTTTGCCGCGGCATGCAGATTGCGCGCGCGGGAATAGTAGCCCATGCCCTCCCAGAGCTTGAGCACTCGCTCCGGCTCGGCGCTTGCCAAGGCATGCACCGTGGGAAATTCGCGCAGGAACGCTTCGTAATAGCGCTTCACCGTTTCGGTGCGCGTCTGCTGAAGCATGATTTCGGAAAGCCAGATGCGATAGGGATCCGTTTCGCCGCGCCACGGAAGGTCGCGGGCATGCGTTTCGTGCCAGCGCAAAAGCGCGTCGGCAAAGCTGGTTTTGTCGAGCTGCAAGTCAATCACCCGTGTAAAACAGTATTTTATTGCCCGGGTAGGATGCGCCCCACAGGGCGTTGACGGCGCGCTCGGAGAGCGTAAGCCGAGGCGCTTCGCCGGGAAGAATCGTTCTGAGATGCCAGCGCGCGTCGATTTCCGGAAGCGTCAGCGCGCGCGGCGCGTCCCATGGGGCGTGCTCGCCCGCATGCGCCAGCACCGCGCGCAGCGGAAGCCCGGAGGCACGCGCGATTTCGTTTGCGGAGCCGTAAAAGAGCCTGCGCGCCTGCGCGGGAATGCGCGAAGCAAGCACGGGACAGGGGAAATCCTTCGATGGGCAGACGTCCGGCACGTTGATTTCGCGGCCGGGCAGCAGCCATGCGGGCGAAAACAGCCGGTTGGCGCGCAGAATCGCGCACACGGGCGCACCCACGCGCGCCGAAAGAAGCGCCGGGGTTTCGTTTGGCGCGACGACCGTTTTCCACATAATACCGCCCCTTTCGGCGCAGTATATGCCGGAAAGGGGCGGGCTATGCGATTAATCGGCGATCAGCGTGCCGGCGTTGCCCTTCTGCATGGCGGCAATGGACTCCTGATAGCTTTCCAGCATGCGTGCGTAGTCGGCATCGCTCATGCCCTCGGGACGGCTGTCCAGATACTTGCCGATGGGCACGACAGAGTAGTTATAGCCGTTCTTCTCGTCGCCGGTGCGCCAGACCCACGTGGGCAGGTAGGAGGGGTTGGTGATGGAGAAGCTTCCGTCCGGCTGCTCCTGAATGGTGAAATCGAAGATGATTCCGCCGTCGCGCAGCGCCAACCGCTGGTCGCTCAGGAAGTTGCCAAGCGAATACACGCACAGCGTGCGCTGGATCTCGCCGAACTGATTGGTGCCGGAGAGCCATGTGGCGTACTGAACCACGTGCGGGTGTCCGCCGACGATTACGTCGCAGCCGCTGGCTACCAGCTTCTCGGCCAGACTCTTCTGGCTGTCATCGGGCGTTTCTTCATATTCCTTGCCCCAGTGCATGTAGCACACGATTACGTCCGCGCCCGCGTCGCGCAGCGTCTTCGCGTCCTTCTTGGGATCGGAATTCTTGGTGGCGTTTACGCCGAATTCCAGCGCGCGGGAGTCGACGCCCTTTTTGTCCATTTCGTTCAGCGACACCGTGTAGTTCATGAAGCCGACCTTGATGCCGTTGATTTCCACAATGACGGGCGAGTCCTTTTCCTCGGCGGAGCGGTTCGCGCCCACGTGCTTCAGGCCGACCTTTTCCACGTTCGCAATTTCCGCCATCAGGCCGTCATACCAGCCGTCCAGCATGTGGTTGTTGGCCAGCGTCAGCATGTCCACGCCGGAATCCACCAGCGCGTAGAGGAGGTGCGGCGGGGTGTTGAACTGCGGATAGCCGCTGTAGCCGTATTTATAATACTGCTTGCCGCCCATCGAGCCGTCCACGTTGGTGACGGTGAAATCCGCATTCTCAAGCTGATCGCGAATCAGGTTCAGCATGGGCGCGAAGTTGTAGGCATAGCTGGTGTTGGTCTGCTTCGCAAGCTTTGCCGCGGACTCGAAAATAACGTCGTGAATGACGAAGTCTCCAGCCGTGCGGATGGTTGCGGAGCGAAGGCCGTCCGAGTCCACGCGCACGTTTGCCGCGGGCGTGGGCAGCGCGGCAGGCAGGGTGACCGAAGAGGTGACGGCCTCGCCGTCCTCGCCGGAGGCATTGTCGACCAGCTGCGTGCCGGGAGTCGATTCCGGCGTGGGCGTTTCCATATAAATCTGCTTCGGGCCGTCGCTGGCGGCGACAGTCCTTCCGGAGCTGCAGCCGGACGCGCACGACTTCACGCCCAAGACAATCAGCGCGAGGATGCCGATCAGTATGATGGCAATCACGGCAAGCGCCAGCACGATTGGCCA
>CAZMGO010000031.1:4777-20207 GCA_964565845.1 uncultured Oscillospiraceae bacterium
TTTCCTCCATGAGGCTCCTCCTGTGTAAGGCAGAAAGACTCTGCTGCATGTCCTTTCCTTCATTATAGCACATCTTCTGCACAAATGCCATATCGCAGCGTGATTCAAGCGTCTATCTTCATTGATATTTCAATTTTACACTGAGTTTGCCCCTAAATATTTCAAATTTATTTTTTTTGTCTGTCAAATCTATTGACGAATGGACGCAAATGGTGTATGATTATAGCGACCAACATATAGATGTCATGTGTCATGCTCGACAGCTTGGATAAGGGAGAACGAATATGGCAGGGTTCAGCTTTGAAAGCCTAAAGGAAAAACTCATGGGGAAGAGCACGCCCCGCGATGAATACGACGAGTCGGCTCGCGACGCGCAGGCAGACGAGTACGACGACGGCGGCGCGTACGACGATCAGGGCTACGATTCGAATTACGAGGATCAGGGCTACGATGATTCGAGTTACGACGATCAAGGCTATGACGACGGTCAGGGCTATGATTCGGATTACGACGATCAGGGCTATGACGATCAGGGCTACGATGATTCGAATTACGACGATCAAGGCTATGACGACGGTCAGGGCTATGATTCGGATTACGACGATCAGGGCTATGATGATTCGGTCTATGGCGCAGAGGATGAGGATCTGCGGAATCTGGGCTACAATCCCGACATCTTCAAAAACCTTGACAGCGAGGACAGCGAGAACGCGTATGATGACGGCGCCTACGACGACGGCGAACCGTCCTACGACGAGGATGATTACGCGGAGGCGGAATACGTCGAAGCCGACTTTGAAAACGAAAAACGCAGCGATCTCTTAGGCTATGTGCTCTCGAACGACTGGGTGATGTATGCGCTGCTGGTTGTTTTCCCGCCGCTGGGCATCTGGCTTCTGTGGCGCCGCAACAAACATGACCTGACGGTGCGCGCGGGTCTGTCCGCGGTCAGCCTGATCTGGATGGTCATTGCCTTGATTCTGCTATTCGGCGGTTCCGATCCGGAGCCGGACAACACGGTGACGACCAACAGCTTCATGTCCAATATGCCCACGGTAACGCCCACCGCGACGGTGACGGCCACGCTCGTTCCCACGACGGAGCCCTCCACCACGCCGCGCGTGAGCAATGGCTCCGAAGGCACGACTGAGACGAACGGCATTACCTATGTGTGGGGCACAAACAGCGGCAAGTATTACCACACGCTGGAAAACTGCGGCGGCTTGACGAACGCCAGCAAAATGACGCTGGAAACCGCCACGTCGCGCGGCCTGCTGGCCTGCCCCGACTGCGCGGGCGGCACCTACACCAGCACGAACGGCAGCACCACGAGCAGCGGCACGACGCTGTATGCCACGACAAACGGCAAGTGGTATCATACGGATTCGAGCTGTCAGGGCATGACCAACGCACAGGTTGTTACCGAGAGCAACGCCATCAAGGCCGGCAAGACGGCCTGCCCGGTGTGCATCGGCTACTACGGAACGCCCGGCGGCAAGTGGTATCACAGCATCAGCAACTGTCAGAGCATGTCCAACGCCATCACCAAGACAAAGGCGGCATGGGAAGCCGACGGCAAGACGGCCTGTCCGGTGTGCATCGGCGGAACCAGCAGCACCGAGAGCAGCACGACGACGCCCACGCAGACGATGGTGTACGCCACGGCGAAGGGCACCTACTATCATACCAAGTCGGACTGCAGCGGCATGAAGGGCGCGTCGCTGGGCACGATCGCGCGGGCGGTAAGCATGGGCAAGAAGGCCTGCCCAACCTGCGTGAAGGCGTCTACAATCAAGGTGTTCGCGACGAAGGGCGGCAAGTATTACCACACCAAGGCGAACTGCTCCGGCATGAAGAACGCCGTGTACGTTACGGCGGAGACGGCCATCCAGTATAAGAAGACGGCCTGTCCCACCTGCGCCAAGATGTTCCAGACGACCACAACGAGCAGCACGGGAAGCAGCACCGAAACCAGCACCGGCAGCACCGTGAAGGTCAACGCGGCGGCGAACCCGAATAACGTGCCCACGGTGAACACCACCGACACGGCAACCTACGTGTACGCCACCAAGAACGGCAAGTACTTCCACACCGATAAGACCTGCTCCGGCATGGCGAACGCCACGCGCGGAACCTTCACCGCCGCAGTTCGTGCAGGCAAGTCTCCCTGCCCCACCTGCATCACGCCCGCGAAGCTGACGGTCTACGCCACCTATGGCGGCAAGTACTACCACGTGAGCGCCACCTGCTCCGGCATGACCAACGCGCTGGCCGTAAAGGCCTCTACGGCGATTTCCTACAATAAGACGGCCTGCCCCACCTGCGCCAAGGTGCTGAACACGCTTACGAAGAAGAGCACCACCACAAGCACCACAAGCACCACAACCACCACCGCGAACACGGGCAGCACCACGACCGGGAACAGCACCGCCAGCAGCAATGACAAGGCTACGGCGTCCACGAACGTGTACATCAAGCTGGGCTCGGGTGCCGACAACTATTACCATGTCGCCGCCAAATGCGCCGCGACGGGTATGACCGGCGGACAGAACGTGACGCTCGAATATGCGCTCAACCATAAGTATACCGCGTGTCCGTCCTGCAAGCCCCCGTCGAAGATTCAGTCATAACGGAAGAAAGCCCGTCCTCAGGCAGGAAAGGAACAGCCCTTACGCAGTCTCGCCTCGAATTCCAAACGAGGCGAGACTGTTTTTGAGCGCGGGCCAGCCATGCCGCAGGACGGCTGCAAAAAAACAATTTTCAGCTCGTTCGGCCTGTCCTGATCAAGCTATCGGCTCAGCGGATTTG
This sequence comes from uncultured Oscillospiraceae bacterium, assembly GCA_964565845.1. Classification (GTDB taxonomy): domain Bacteria; phylum Bacillota; class Clostridia; order Christensenellales; family Aristaeellaceae; genus SFHK01. Next base: position 7,586 of record CAZMGO010000031.1, read on the forward strand.
GATACATATGAACGACCTGCCAACAGCGCGCATACGGTCCGCGGCGACGAATGACCGACAGCGGGTTCCGCTCGTGCGTCAGGCGCAGAATGCCTGATGCTCACTGTTTTTCCCGTCTGGCTCCGGAGCCGCCCGCATCCGCAGCCGCACCAATTCGTTGTGTTGTTTCTCTTTGCTGGATAGCGCCTTGCGCGGGCAGCTCTTTGGACGCGTGAGGTATCCTGCCGCCAGCATTCGTTCTTTTTTCGTTGTCGTTCCATCCGGTTCCTCAGCCGTTTCTTCTTAATGCCATAGCCGGCTGCCATTTTGCCGCAGCCTTCCCCTTGATTCTGCGCTCCCTTCCGATTTCAGCCAATTGTTCTGCCCCTGCATACTTTCAGGCCATATAGATAACCTCCTGTGGTAGTTTTTCTTCTACTACAGGAGGTCTCTTTTTCTATTGTCCGTTCGTTAGGGAGCCGTCTCCCTCGTTTCGGTTGGAATCGTATGGATTAATAGTTCGCAGCGTACCACTCGTTGGCTTCCTCGGTGAGGATCGCGCCGCCGCGGTTCATCCACTCCTCGACATAGGTGTCGTAGTAATCCACGTCCAGCTCGCCCTGGATGATCTTCAGCCACGTCTCGTTGCGGTAGGTCACCAGCTCCTCAGAGTAGGTACCCTCAGAGGGCAGGGAATCAAACACCACGTTGACATAGCCGGTGGTCGCGGACAGGTTCTCGTAGGAGGCCTGCACCTCGTTCATCCACTTGGTGGTGGCACTGTTGTACTTTTCCTCAAGGTATTCCTCGTTCAGTGCATGCTCAGGACCGTAGATGCCGCGCAGGCCGGTCACTCCAAACTGCCAGCTGTTCACGCCGTCGGCCAGCAGGCTGTGCTTGGTGTGGAATTCGTCATCCAGATACTCGAAGTGCACGCCCTCGATGCCGTCGCACGCCAGAACACACAGATCCTTATCCGTCGCGAAGATGTTCATGATCTGGAAGATCGCAGCCAGCTTCTCATCGGACAGGTTCGCGTTGTACACGTTGCCGCCGTTGGTGGTGTTGGTGTAGCGGAGGAAGCCGCCCGCATAGCCGTCGGGGCCTTCAATCCACGGACCGATAACAACCTCTGCATCCTCGCCCTGAATGGCCTTGAACTCCGTAAGAACCGTGCCCGCGTTGTTGCCGGTGCCGTACAGGTCAGCAGGCGTGTAGTGCGTCATGCGTCCCGAATGGGTAACGCCGACGCGGCCGTTCACGAAGGAGTGGGAGATCGCCCAGTATCCGCCCTGGTTTTCGCCGGTCACGAATTCGGGATCGATCACGCCGTCCGCATACATCTGGCGGAGCAGCTCCAGCGCCTCCTTGTTGCTGGGAAGCACGTCGCAGGAAACGATTTCGCCGTCCACATCATACCAGTATCCGGTGTCGAAGCCCATGAAGCCGACCCATCCGCCGTACGCGCCGAAGATGACGTTCATCATGGAGGCGGACATGCCGTAGGTATCGTTTTCGCCGTTGCCGTCGGGATCGTCGTTGGTGAAGGCATACATCAGGTCAACGAAATCGTCGAGGGTCTCGGGCACCTCGCGGTCGAGGTTCTTGAGCCACTGAGCGTTATAGATTACGTTGATCAGGCTGCCCTGGTTGATGGAAATCAGCGGCAGGCACACCATCTTGCCGTCGCGCTTGGACATGGCCCACGTCGCGTCAACAATGTTGGTGTTGCTTCCGATCGGGTTGCCGGCGTCGATGAAGGCGGCGACGTCGGGCGCGTTCTCGCGGAAGAATTCCTCGGTCCAGCTCTTCAGAACGCCCTGCTGATAATACTGATCCAGCTCGGTGCCGCCGCTTACCTTGAAGATGTCGGGGGCTTCCTTGTTGGCAAGGCGCAGGTTGAGCAGCGTATCGTACTGACTGGTCTCAAGATACACGATGTCGAATTTCACATCGTAGCCGTACTCGCGCAGCTTTTCCTCCACGAGCGCCGTAATCTGGTCGTCCTCAATGGGGCCAAGAGCATACTGCGCCACGGAGATTGTGCCAGACCACTTGTAATCTTCCGCCGCAGCGAAAGAGGACGCGGTCAGCAGCATCGCCAGCGCCAGAACGAGGGTGATGATGCGTTTGGTCATAGGTTGGTTCCTCCTTTTCATTTATTCAACCGCCCTGAGCGGATTGAATCGAACGCGCGTCAGCCCTTCAGTGAGCCGACCATGATGCCCTTTACAAAGTACTTCTGAACAAACGGGTAAACCATCAGAATCGGCAGCGTCGCCACGTAAATGGTAGCGGCCTTCAATCCGTCGGTGGAAATCACCTGCGTATCGTCCAGCGCGTTGCTGGAGGACATATCCAGCAGCTGCTGCGTGCCCTCAAGCACGATGCGGCGAAGGATAATCTGCAGCGTCATCTTTTCCTCGTCGCGCATGTAAAGCAGCACGTCGAACCACGAATTCCAGTGACCGACCGCCAGCCACAGGGCAACGGTGGCGAGAATGGGCGTGGACACGGGAATGATGATCTTGTAGAACGTGGTAAACTGCCCCGCGCCGTCGATCATGCACGCGTCCTCCAGATCCTGCGGGATGGACTGGAAGTAGTTGCGAATCAGAATCATGTTGTACGTGCCCACCAGCCCCGGCAGAATCATGGAGGCATAGGTGTTCATCAGGTGCAGGTTGCCCATCAGCAGGTAGCTGGGAATCATGCCGCCGGAGAAATACATGGTGAACACGATGCCCATCGTCCAGAACGTGCGGTGCGGGAAGTAGCGCTTGGAAAGCACATACGCGCCCATGGCGGTCATGAACAGCTGAATCACGGTGCCCAGCACGGTGCGGATGATCGTGGAGCGGTAGCCCGTCCAGATATAGTGGCTGGAAAGCACGCGCTTATAGGTGGAGAAGTCCAGCGTATCCGGCCACAGGTGCAGTCCGCTGCGCGTGGCGAAGGATGGGCTTGAAACCGAGATCACCAGCAGGTGCAGAAACGGAATCAATATCGTCAGCGCAAGCAGCGCTTGCACGATAATATTGAAGTAGTCAAACGCGGTATTGCGGCGGGCGTAATAGTTTCTTTTGCTCTTCAGCTTTTTCTTCTGCGTCATCCTTCCCGCCTCCTTACCAAATACCCTCTTCGCCGAGCCGCTTGGCGAGGAAGTTCGTTCCCGTGACCATGAAGAAGCCGATCAGGTTTTTGAAAAGACCCACGGCCGTGGACGTGCTGTATTCCATGTTGCCGATGCCGCGGCGATACACGTAGGTATCGATGATGTCGGCAGTTTCGTAGACGTTTTCGTTGTAGAGGTTGAAAATCTGGTCGAAGCCCGCGCTCAGAAGGCTTCCGCAGTTCATAATCAAAAGAATAACGATGGTCGGCTTCATCAAAGGAAGCGTAATCGACCACATCTTGCGCCAGCGCTTCGCGCCGTCACATTCGGCGGCCTCGTACAGCTCCTGGTCAATGCCCGCGATCGTGGCAAGATACACAACCGTGCCCCAGCCGATTTCCTTCCAAATGCCGGTCACGACCAGCGTACCGCGGAAGTAGCGGTTGTCGGCCAGGAAGTAAATGGGCTTGCCGCCCAGCTTTTCGATGATGTAGTTCACCGCGCCGTTGGACGGAGAGAGCAGCTGCGTAAACAGACCCGCCAGAATGACCCACGAAAGGAAGTGCGGCAGGTAGCTGATGGTCTGAATAATCTTCTTATAGCGCAGGTTCTTCAGCTCGTTCAGCATCAGCGCCAGAATGATGGGCGCCGGGAAGCCGGTCACCCAGCGCAGAAGGCTTATGATGATGGTGTTTCGGAACGCGCGGGTGAACGTTGTCGTTCGGAACAGCTGACTGAACACCTCAAAACCGACCCACGGGCTTTTCATAATGCCCAGCGTGAGCGAATAATTCTTAAAGGCCAGCACGATGCCGTACATCGGCGCATAATGAAACACAATATAATAGATGACAACCGGGAGGAACATCAGCGTCAGCACCGGGTTCTTCAGATACCCGCGAAAGCCGGTCGCCGCGTGAATTCGGTTTCCTTTCTTTTGAATGGATGCGTTCAAATTTCTCTCCACCTTCTGTATAAACTCGACAGAAACATTTTGCGGTTTTGCGTTCCGAAAGTCAATGCAAGGATCATGACAAAGCGTCCAAATTCCAACCAGCACGCGAAAAATTTCATGACCTTTTGAAACTTTGATGACCTTTTGCCGTCCGGATGCGCGATTTTTCGCGCTTGCCTTGTTGCAAAAGGCCGGTTTTTGTGCTATAACGGACAGGAAGCAACCGAGGAAAACGGAAGGGAGCGTGGGCGCAATGGCAGGAAAGCGGACGCAGAGTCGGCTGAATCTGTTTGCGAAGATGTTTTTATCCTACTGCGTCTGTCTTGTGATCGTGGCTGCGTTCGTCGGCTCCGCGATTTATACCCGCGTATTGAACGACTACCGGCGCGAGCTGAACGAGCTGAGCACCGGCGTTATGACGCAGTATGCCGAAATTCTTCAAAGCCGCGTAATTGAGTCCGCCGAAAGCTGCGCGCTGGACTACCTTCTGGAGCGCGCCAGCGACATTCCCGTTCACGAGATTCTTTCCGGCGACCGGCTGGCGCTGCACGTTGCCGCTGCCTATAAGGAGGATCTGTCCTCCGGCACAACGCGCTATGTGCCGATGATCAGCGACATTCGCATATACAACAAGACTCTGAACATGTTTCTCTCCCGAAACGTTGGCCTGTACTACATCGACGACCACAGGGAGTCGAACGCCTATTCCAACCACTGGCTCGCAGCCCTGAAGGAGTCCTCCGGCGGCTGGTTCGCCGTGCAGCCTGCTGAATATCCCGGCATTGAGGGCTGGCAGCTGAGCTATGCCGTCAGCTATCCTTTGAACGTTTCCTTTGAAAACGCGCGCGGGTATATTGTGGTCGACATAAACGAGAGCTATCTGCGCGACATTCTGAACGGCGTTTCCTCCGGGTCGGATGAGCTTCTTCTTGTGGCAGACGCGGACGGCTGCGTGATTTCCGCCCAAAATGTCGATTGGATTGGCCGCACAATGGCAGACTGCGGGCTGCCGACGCCAGATACGTTTGCGCAGAGTACCGACATTGCCGAGTTTCGCACCGAGGACGGACGGCAGACGCTGTGCTATTCCGCGCCGCTTTCCAACGGCTGGCGTGTGCTGCGCATCCTGCCCACGGGCGTGTTCTATGCCTCCCTCATCTCCATGCGCACCTCGCTGCTGACCGCGGGCTTTGCGTCGCTGGGCGTGGGGCTCGTGCTGGCGCTCGTGTTTTCGCACCGCATGTATAAGCCCGTGCGTACCATCACGTGCTGGCTGAGCACCGAAACGCCCTTCCAAATCACCGACGGGCACGTGAACGAATACGCCTTCATCGACAACGCCATAAAGGGCATGAAGAACACCATCTCTCAAATGCAGACGCTTGTGGACGCGAACCGTCAGCTGGTGAAGGAGCATCTGATTGCCAGCCTAATCGACGGCAGCCTGCTTTCGATGGACACGTTCCGCATGCGCATGGAGCAGCTTGGGCTGAAAAGCGGAAGCGACTTCTACAACATCATTCGCCTGACGCTTTCCAACGCAATGATGAACGCGCCCGAGCCGGAGCACATCGAAATCATCAAGCGCAGTATCCTTGAGCAGCTGGAAACGCTGTCCGGCGAAGAAACGTTGATTCTGGCCTCCTCCGTAAAAAACGATGAAATTGCCGCGCTGGTCATCAGCGCCAACGGAGAGCTGCACGACTGGCTGGAAGAAATCGGCCTGACGCTGCTGGAGCAGTACGAGCGCCACATCGAAATGAGCATCGGCTCGTGGCAGGAGCTTCCGCTGAAGCTGCACCAATCCTATCTCGACGCGCAGAGGGCGCAGCTTTATCACTTCTTCCATCCCGACTGGCTGTACAGTTCGTATCCGATGATCGACGGAAAGCAGCCCTGCGACTGCACGTCCTTGAACGCACACGCCGACGCATTCGTCGCGGCGGTGAAAAACGGTTCGGGCGATGCGGCCATCGATGAGTTGCACCTGTTCTCCTACGACGCGCAGGATCACATTTACCCCTACGACGAAGCCATGTCGGCGCTGGAGCGCATGCGGCAAGCCGTCGACGCGGCCTCGACCGGCGAGGCGCGCGAGGCAATGGATGCGTTCCTTGAAAAAAGCGGGCTGTATCGCAACATCCGTGAATACGCGCTGGAGCTGTGCCGCATCACGCGCCTTGCGCTGGAGCCTGCCTCCGGCGATGACGAGGGGCGTCCCTCCCAGCAGGTGGAGTGGATTCGGCACTTCATCTCCCAGAACCTGCATACCGACCTGAGCCTGACCTCGCTGGCCGACGGCGTGCACCTGAGCAGCAGCTATGTAAGCCGCCTATTTAAAAAGGAAACCGGCGTCACCATAACCGACTACATCACCGCCGAGCGTCTGGAAAAGGCGCGGCAGCTGCTGGAGCAGACCGATCAATCCATCGAGAACATCACGCGGCAGGTCGGCTATCCGACGCATCACTACTTCACCAAGCGCTTCAAGCAGCGCTACGGCGTGACTCCGAAGGAATATCGGCAGCAGAAGCGGCTCGCCCTCGATGAAGAAAAAAATCGGGGGGGGGTAAAAACGCCAAAAACAAGCGTGTGCTATAATGTCATCAGACTTGCATTGAAAAGGCGCGCCGGGCGTGGTATGATACTACCGTCCGGCGTGCCCTTTTGCGCGCCATGCCAGAAAAAGAATGTTTCGGAGGGTGGTCTTTATGTACAGAAGCGATACCCCATCCCGCGTTCGCAGAAGCCTTGAGGGCTTTCAGGCTCGAAAGCAGATTATGCTCGAAAAGGGGCTTTCGGTTTATGCCAGCCCGGAATCCTATCCCGACCCCGCGGCGCGCATATTAAAGCGCGACATCTACGCCGCCACTGCGGCGCTGAACCTGTTTTACGGAAAATATGTGCAGGAATCCATCGAGCAGGTGATTCGCACCGCCAAATGGTTTGACCTTCCTCATCCCACCGGCCGCGACCCCCGCGGCGAAAGCACCTTTGCTGCCATGGGCATGCTGCCCACCATCTACTACAACTGGGACAAGCTCACGGACGAGGCGCGCGCCGCCGTCGACCGCTTCTTCCTTACGAAGAATTTCGAATCGATGTATGAATCCGAAAACCACCGCCTTCAGCACCACACCGCACTCTACCTTGCCGGACAGCACTACGGCGACCGCACGTTTGAATGGTGCGGCAAGACCGGCCTCGAAATGGAAAAAGAGGAATGCGAATGGCTGAAGGCCTTCGTGCACTTCCGCGCAAAGGAGGGCTGGGGCGAATTCGATTCGCTGGGCTATCTGGACGTGGACTTTGGCTGCCTTCTGCTGCTTGCCGGCCTTTCCCGCGATGAGGAGCTTGCCAAAATCTCCCGCATGATGCTGGACGTTCTGCTTTTGGACATGGCCGCGGACAGCAAAAACGGCCTGTACGGCGGCGCGCACGGGCGCATTTATCCGCCCACGGCGCTCAACATTCTTTGCGGCGGCATGGCCGCGGATTACTATCTGTATATCGGCCTTGACGATGACGATTCCGAGCGCCGCGCGCTGGAGTTCCTGCCCGGCGTGCCGGTCGCCGCGCTGATGGTGGACTATCGCCCCGATCCCGTGGTGCTCGAAATGGCGCTGGGACGCGTGGGCGCTTACGAAAATCGCGAGGCCAAGCACCTGCACTGCATCCCCAAGGAGCAGCAGCCCGGGCGCATCAGCAAATATACCTACGTGACGGATGCATACATCGTCGGCGCCATCAACCGGCAGGATGATTACGACCCCAACACCCAGCAGCACTGGTACGCGCATCATGAGCAGCACGAGCTGGATGCGCTCATCCTCGCCGACCCGCGCGCGAAAATCTTCACGCATCATCCCGGCTCCACCAAGGAGCATAACCGCTGGACGGGCGATCTTGGCTGCTGCTGCGTAAGCACCTTCGCATGGCACAACGTGGCAATGTCCATGTACAATATCGAAAAAGCGGACGAATTTGCCTATATCAACGCGCATTTCAACCGCGACGTGATGGAAAACGTCTCCATTCGCGGCAACTGGGTGTTCGGCGAAAAGAACGGCGTGTACGCCGCGCTTTACGGCGCAAACGGCTGGGCATGGGCCTGCGACGAGCTGCGCGCCGCCGCGCCCCGCTCCACCGAGGAGCACGCGACGGACAATGACCGAATCGAGCTGTGGAGCGAAGGCCGGAAGCATGCCTGCGTGATCGAGCTTTCCGATACCGATGAAAGCCTTGACGCGTTCATCGCCCGCGTGACGAAGAATGCGGTTTGCTTTGACTCCGAGGCCATGACGCTGAGCTATACCTCCGGCAGCCATACGCTCACGATGCATGCCGATGATAAATACCGCGCCGTGGACGGCGTTCCCGTTTCCTTCCCCTATGAGAATCTGGATTCTCCCTACCTCTTCTCCGAATGGGACAGCGAACAGATTACGGTCGTTGGCTTTACCGGAAAGAGGATTTACGACTTCGAGCGCGGCGAAATCCGCACGGAATCCTAAGGTCTTCTCTCCGGGAAAGCCGGGGGCGCGTCGCTCCCCCGGCACCCCCTCAAGGCGCATAGCTCTTCGATTGCAGCCGTATATTCCCGGCTTTCCTCTTCCCGCGGCAGCACAGAGCGCACCGCAAACGCAAACGAGCCGGCATTTCCTTTTGGGATTTGCCGACTCGTTTTATAGGTTCGATTTTCTATGGATGCCGCAGAATTACGCGAGGAAGCCCTGAATGATTTTTTCCTCTGCCTCCTGCTCGGTCAGGCCGAGCGTGCGAAGCTTAAGAATCTGCTCTCCGGCAATTTTGCCGATGGCCGCCTCGTGAATCAGCGCGGCATCGGGATGGTTGGCGCTGAGCTTCGGAGAAGCGTCCACGCGCGCGCCGCCATCGATAATCGCGTCGCATTCCGTGTGACCGGTGCACGGCGCGTTGCCCTCCACGACGGAGATGTAATTCTGGCGCGAATGCTCCCTTGCCACGGAGCGCGATACGACGTCCGCACCGGAGCCTGCGCCGTTCAGTGCCACGCGGAAATTGGTTTCCGCCGTCTGATTTCCGCTTGTGAAAATGCGCTCACGAATAATCAGCTTCGCATTCTCTCCCAGCACGGCGGAGGTCGTGCGCACGGTGTGATCTACGCCGCCGATCTGTGCGGTGTCCATCGTAAGCACCGCGTCCTTTTCAAGCGTCGCCTCGGTCACAGGGTCAATGGAGCGCAGCCCCTCGCCCTTTCCGGTGCCGACATGCTTTTCCAAATACAGCACGTGCGCGCCCTCCGCAAGAAAGAAGCGATGAATGCCGTTGTGGCGCGCCGGTTCGCCGGTCTCGGTATGCACGCCGCAGCCCGCCACGATGGTAACGTCCGCGCCCGCGCCGACAAAGAAATCGTTGTACACGAGATCGTTCACGTCGCCGTGCGTCACGCACGCGGGAATGGAGACGCGCTCGCCCTTCGTGCCGGGCTTGATGTGAATCTCAAGGCCGGGGTTATCCGTTTTGGAGTCGATGCGAATGTTCTCGCTCGACTGCCTGCCCGCGCAGGTGCCGTCCACACGAAGATTGTACGCGCCGTCAAATGAGCCGCTGAAGTCGGAAATGCGCTCCAGCAAATCCTTTGTAATCTCATTCATTGAAACGCCGCCTCCCCCTTCACGCAGGTTCTGCCCGCGTCGCCGGATGCAAGCAGATATTCCACCATTTCCTCGCCCGGGCCCTGCCGAGTCACGTGCCCGCCCGACAGCAGCACGATTTCATCGGCAATGCGCAGAATGCGCTCCTGATGGGACACAATCACAAGGCTGCCCGTCATGCTCTGGCGAATGGACGTAAACGTCTTAATCAGCCCGGCGAACGACCATAAGTCGATTCCGGCCTCCGGCTCGTCAAACACGGATATCCGTGCCCGGCGAGCAAGCACCGTGGCAATCTCAATGCGCTTCATTTCGCCGCCGGACAGCGTGGCGTTTACCTCTCTGTCCAGATAATCGCGCGCGCACAGGCCGACGCTGGCCAGATACTCGCACATCTGCCCATAGCTCATCTGCGCGCCTGCGGCGGTTTCCAGCAGCATGCGCACCGTCAAACCCTTGAACCGAACCGGCTGCTGAAACGCATAGCCGATGCCCATGCGGGCGCGCTCGGTCACGTCAAGGTCGGTGATGTCCGTGCCGTCCATCCATATGCGGCCGCCGTCCGGTCGGTTTATGCCGGCAATCAGCCGCGCAATGGTGGTTTTGCCGCCGCCGTTGGGGCCGGTAATTACCACGAGTTTTTTATCGGGAACCGTAAGGCTCACATCCTCCAGCACCTCTCGGCCGTCGGGGGTGTGCCATGTAATGTGGTCAAGCTTCAGCATCGCTTTCTATCACCTCTTTGGTAGCGCGCCCCGTTTGCACGAGACGTCGCCAGAGAATTCCATGCGCGGCGCCGTTTTTCCTGTTAAAACCGCGCCGCGCGCCAGAAAATAACATCTCCGAAAGACCCGCCGCTTATTCCTCAAAGAATTTGGCCTCCAGCATGCCGCAGAGCGCATGGTAGACGGGCAGATGGTATTCCTGCACGTCCGCCGGACAATCCCCCGGCACAACGATACACGCGTCGCACGCCTCCTTCAGCCTTCCTCCGCTGCCTCCCGCCAGTCCCAGCGTTTTCAGGCCGAGCTGCCTTGCCGCCTCCACTGCGTGAAAAACGTTTTTCGCGTTTCCGCTGGTGGAAATGCCCAAAAGCACGTCGCCGGGACGGCCATAGCCCGCCGCCTGCTGCGCGTAGACATACTCGGGATCGACATCGTTATTGAATGCGGACGAGAGCGCCGCGTGTCCCGTGAGCGCAATCGCCGGAAGCGCGCCCTGAAGATGCGTGCACGCACCGCCCTCCGGTCTCGGCCGCTTCAGCCAGAAGCCCTTCATCAGCTCGCCCACGATATGCTCGCAGTCCGCGCAGCTTCCGCCGTTTCCGCACAAAAGCAGCTTGCCGCCCCGCACGTAGCAGTCGCGAAGCATCCGATATGCCTCCATCACCTGCTCACGAACGCCCTCCAGCGCGGGATATTTTTCAAACAGACGCTCATAGCGCGCCAGCACGCGCGGATTCGTTTCCTCCGCCTCATACATCGGATCCATATCCAGCGCGTATAATGCCGTCATAATGCTGGCAAGATCGCCGATGGCCTCGCCGGTTTCCGCCGGGCGCACCCGCACCGCGCGCAGCGAATAGGGAATACACTCTCGGCGCATTTCCTCCTCCATGGCAGGGCGCAGAAGCGCCTCCGCGCGCACAAAGATGCTGCCAATTACAACAACCTCCGGGTTGAATGCATCCACAAGCAGCGAAACGCCCCTGCCGAGCATGCGCCCGATCGACGCATAGAACACCTGCGCATCCGCATTTCCGGCGCGCGCATAGTCGGCCATCAGCTTCGCGTCCACTTCCTCCGGCGCGTGTCCGTCCAGAATCCACTGCGGCGCGCGTCCTTCCTCCATAAGCCGCCTCGTGAGCACCTGCGCCTGACGGCCGATGCCGCCGCCGCTGGTGAAACCCTCAAACGAGCCGGCCTTGCCAAAGCCGACCGGGCCATCCTCCGAAAGCCGCAAATGGCCGATTTCTCCGCCCATGTCCGAGGCTCCGCGCATAAGCCGCCCCTCCGCGATGACGCCGCCGCCCATGCCGGTTCCCATCGTGAGAAAAATCATGTTTTCCGTGCCGCGCCCTGCGCCCAGCTTCCATTCCACAAGCGCACAGGCGTTGGCATCATTCTGTAAAAACGCGCGCACGCCAAAGCGCTTTTCCAGCCTCTCTGTCAGCGGCACGTTTACCCAGCCCGGCAAATTGGGCGGCGCAAGCACAATCCCCCGCCGACTGTCCAAAGGCCCGCCGCAGCTGACGCCAATGGCCTCCACATCGGTGCTCTTCATGCCGTTGCGCTCCATAACCTCATTAATCGCCGCAAAAATACGCTCAAGCATGTCCTCGCAGCCCCGCTCCGCCAAAGAGGGAAACCGCAGCTTATCTAAAATATGAATCCCTCGATCCACGCTCGCCAATACGACCGCGCACTTGGTTCCTCCAATATCTAACCCGATAAACCGCTTCATCCGTAAATCCTCCCATTCATCCTCCACCCTAAATGGTTCACCGTCCGCACCGTCATTTCCTGCCTCCTTTCACCCTTTTGAAAATTAACACACTTTTCCCTTGCATATTTTCCCGTTCGATGCTATACTAATTTATGTTCCTAAGCGGATATGGGGCATTAGCACAGTTGGTAGCGCGCTACATTCGCATTGTAGAGGTCACCGGTTCGAATCCGGTATGCTCCACCATTTTGGTATAATCCGAACTTTTTCTTCTTGAAGAATGGGTTCGGATTATTCTTATCTTTGGAAGAACTGGGGTTGGAGACATAGGAGTCTCTATCAAATGTTGCTCTTTGGGTTCTATGTCAAATGAACAGCCCCCATCTGTTAGACAGTATGGTATAATGTCTAACAGATGGGGTGATTTTAATGCCAAGGGGAGTACCAAACAAACGCTACACGCCAGAGTTCAAGAAGCTGGTAATCGAAACG
>CAZMGO010000032.1:0-20172 GCA_964565845.1 uncultured Oscillospiraceae bacterium
GCATTACTAAAGTCGGATTTCGAAGCAATTCCATTTGCAATATAATTATTTAACAATCGAAAGAATTTCCAACCGATGGAGAGGATGCGGTTTTCCCCCTGTACAAGGGATGTATCCGATCGCATGGAAACGGTTTGCAAATTCGGCGCGGCGCTGGTGCTATAATCGGAGCGAACGCAAGGGAATACACAATCCGGCAAACGAAAGGAAGGATGATGGTATGGCAGTATCGGACCGAATCATTCGCTACAACGGCGACATGGCAACTCTCGCATGGAAGTACCCGACCCAGAAGCTTATGACCTCCATGAGCGTAATGGTGAACAGCTCGCAGGAGGCCGTGCTGTACGCGGGCGGCAAGGCGTGGGACTGCTTTGAGGCAGGGCTTCACGAGCTTTCTCTTCACAAGCTGCCGCTTTTCAGCAAATACAAGCCGCTGCCTGCGGATGGACTTACGCCCTTCACGGCGGAAATCTGGTATGTGAACAAGGCAGCGACGTTGGAGCCGCGCTGGGGCACAAGCTCACCCATTCAGGTGCAGGATCCGAAGCTGGGCGCGTGCAGCGTGCGCGCCAACGGTCAGTTCGGCATTCAGATTGTGGACAGCGGCGTCTTTCTCACCCGTCTGGTCGGCACCCTGCCCTCCTTCTCGATTCAGGACGTTACCCGCTACTTCCAAGGCATCTACACCACGGAAATCAAATCCGCCATCGCGTCCTACATCGTGCGGCGTTCCGTAAGCGTGCTGGAAATCAACGCGTATTTGAAGGAGCTGTCCCAGTTCGTTCGCGGCGAGCTGAACCTGCGCACGCAGGAGTTTGGCATTCAGGTGATTTCCTTTGAGGTGAACGCCATCAGCGTGGACGAGAACCGGCTGGAGCCTGCACCGTCGGCAGCCTCGCCCGACTTCTGCTCCGGCTGCGGCGCACAGCTTTCTCCGAACGCTTCCTTCTGCTCCGGCTGCGGAAAGCGCATCCGCCGGTGCAGCCGCTGCGGCGCGCTTCTGCCCGCATCGGACGCAAGCTACTGTCATCATTGCGGCAATCATCTGCCGATTCAGGAGGGATAATTCATGAAATCAAGCACTGCAACCGGACTGGGCAAAACCAAAAACATCCTTTTGAAAATTCTCGGATGGTTTTTTGCCTTTGACGGAGTCTTCTTTCTGGTTTTCAGCATCTCGGAGCCCGATGATGCGCCCCCATTTGTTATGGGAATTCTCTGTCTCGCTATCGGCATCTACTGTCTTTACATCCAGCGCCGTTCGGCTCGTCTGCTGGCAGACTTCCGGAAATACAATGCCATTCTGGCAAACGACCCCGTGAAGACGATTTACCGCGTTGCGGAAATGACGGGCGAAACGGCGGAATCCGTCCGCGCAAAGGTAAACCGCATGATCGAAAAGGGCTTCTTCGTGAACGCCTACATTGACCAGAGCGGCAAAATCGTGCTGGCTGACCGAAGCAAAATGGACGATGTGGTCGGCAACAACGATGACCGCACGGATTTCGTCACCGTCACCTGCCCAGCCTGCGGCGGCGTAAACCGTCTGGCAAAGGGCAAGGTCGGCAAATGCGAATTCTGCGGCGCGTACATCAGCGACAAGGGCTAAACCGCCCGTGCGCTCGGCGAACACTTTAAAACCAAAAAGCATAACGGAACGACTGCGGAGGCTGCCTTCGCCAGTCGTCCCGTTTTTACGATTTTGGGGAATGCTTTTCTTATCGGCTCTTGATTATGCGCCGGAAATCGTTTATAATAGGAAGAGAAACGAAGGATAGAAAAGGAAAAGAGGGGCTCGCATGAACAACAAACGATTTCACGGCGTAATGCCGGCGCTGTACACGCCGATTACGGATGACAACGAGCTGAAGGTAGACGAAACCCGCGCGCTTCTGGAAAAGGAGCTTGCCTCGGGCGTTCACGGGTTTTATCTGTGCGGCGCGACCGGCGAGGGACCGCTGCTTCCCGAAAAAACGCGCATGCGCATGGCGGAGATTGCCAAGGAGCAGGTCGGCGGGCGCACGGTGCTGATCGACCATGTGGGCGCGTGCGACGTGAAAAGCGCCGTTCGCCTTGCGCAGCACGCCGAGGAGGTTGGCATGGACGCCATTTCCTCCGTTCCGCCGACGTTTTTTGTGAACTATGACGAGGACGCCGTGTTCCGCTATTATAAGCAGCTTTCCGAAAGCTGCTCCCTTCCCCTGCTTGTGTATGCCAACGCAATGTTTAAGCAGGGCGACATTGTGAAATTCATCGAGCGCGTGATGCAGCTGCCCACGGTCATCGGTCTCAAGTTCACGCGATTCAACTACTATGAGATGCGCCGCATCGCGGAGCTGAACGGCGGCGACATCAACGTGATCAACGGGCCGGACGAAATGCTGATCTGCGGCCTGACGATGGGCGCGGACGGCGGCATCGGCTCCACCTACAACATGATGGCTCCCTCCTATGTGCGCCTGTATGACGCCTTCACCGAGGGACGGTTTGAGGACGCGCGCCAGCTTCAGTTCCGAATCAACCGCTGCATCGAAATCATGCTGCGCCACGACGGCTGCATGAAGCAGGTGCTGTCCGAGGGCGGAATCGACGTGGGCAAGCCTGCCTTCCCTGGCCGCGTGTATACGCGCGAGGAAATGCGCGGAATTATGGACGAGCTGAATCGCGTCGGCTATCAGGATTTGACCTGATGCGGAATTTTCCTTGACATCGGCAGAAAAATTCTATAAAATAGGATTCGATGATTTGAAATGATATCTCAGGAGGTGTCCATATGTATAAGGAGAAAATCGAAGAGGCAAAATCCAAGATGGAGAAAACGCTGGTGGCGCTGAAGAAAGATTATTCGACGCTGCGCGCCGGCCGTGCGAACCCCCAGATTCTGGACAAGATCACCGTTGATTATTACGGAACGCCCACTCCGCTGAGCGGCGTAGCCAATATTTCCTCTCCCGAACCGCGCATGCTCGTCATCTCCCCGTGGGAAGCAAAGATGATCAGCCCCATCGAGAAGGAAATTCAGAAGTCTGATCTGGGCATTAATCCCTCCAACGACGGACGCGTGATTCGCCTGATTGTGCCGGAACTCACCGAGGAGCGCCGCAAGGATCTGTGCAAGCAGGTCAAGAAGGCCGCCGAGGAAAGCAAGGTTGCCATGCGCAACGTACGCCGCGACACGATGGACGCGTTCAAAAAGATGAAGAAGGATTCCGTAATCACGGAGGACGATCAGAAGACGGCCGAAACCCAGCTGCAGAAGGCGGTGGATGAGGCCATCAAGAACGTGGACAAGCTCGCAGCCGAGAAAGAGAAAGAGATCATGTCCGTATGACGCGCTCGGTTTGGGGGCTGCCGCTGGAGGATGCCCTCACGGTGCTGGCAGCGGATCCCCGACAAATTACAATTACGGAAATCAGCGCGCCGCGGGGAAACGTACCCCGCGGCACGTTGCGCGTAGCAGCGGTGCGCGACGACGGCAATACGCTCATCGTGGCGCGCTTTCCGGATCATGTCACGGAGGAAGCCATTGAAGACAATTGATTGGGCACGTCTGGCGTCCCTTCTGAAGGCTCGCCGCTTTTCGCATGAGGAGCCGCCCGCGCCGGAAAAGCGTCCCCGGCACATCGCATTCATCATGGACGGCAACGGCCGCTGGGCGCAGAAGCGCGGGCTTCCCCGTTCGGCCGGGCATGCCGCCGGCACGGAGGCGCTGCGCGCCATCATTCGCGCCTGCGACGACCTGAAAATCGAATACATGAGCATCTATGCCTTCTCCACCGAAAACTGGAGCCGTCCGAAGGACGAGGTAGCCGCGCTGATGAGCCTGATTCTGCGCTATTTCGTCTCCGAAATCGACGAGCTGGACGAAAAGGGCGTGCGCATCCGCATTCTCGGCGACATGAGCGCGTTCCCGGCCGAGCAGCGTGAGGCTCTGGAGCAGGCGCAGACCCGTACCGCGCACAACGACGGCTTGAAGCTCAACATCGCCCTGAATTACGGCGGACGCGCCGAGCTGGTGCAGGCCGTGCAAAGACTGGGGGCACAATGCGCGCGCGGTGAGCTGAAGCCGGAGGCCATCGATTCCGATGCCGTTTCGGCGCAGCTATATACCGCCGGTCAGCCGGACGTGGATCTATTGATTCGCACCGGCGGCGAGGAGCGACTCTCCAACTTCCTGCTGTGGCAGACGTGGTACGCCGAAATCATCTTCGATTCCGTCTATTGGCCGGACTTTGACCGGGCGCGGCTGATTCACGATTTGAACGTCTTCGCGTCGCGCGACCGAAGATTTGGGAGAGTGAAGCGCACATGATTCGAAATGTGGCCATTCTGGGCGCGACCGGCTCCATCGGCACGCAGACGCTGGACATCCTTGCGCGCTATCCCAATCGTTTCTCCGCGTGCTGTCTCTGCGCGCGCTCCGATGCCGAGGGGCTGTTCCGACTGGCACGCACATTCCATCCGCGCACCTGCGGGCTGGTCGTCGAGCCGAAGGAAATTCCCGCCGATTTGCGCGGAATCGAATGGTTCTTCGGCGAGACCTCCGCGTCCCGTGCGCTCGCGGCCTCCGGCGCGGACGATGCGCTGTGCGCCGTGGTGGGCATTGCGGGGCTGGACGCCGTGCTGACGGCGCTGGATAGCTGTGAGCGCGTGCTGCTGGCAAACAAGGAGGCGCTGGTCACCGGCGGGCACCTTGTAACGGAGAAGGCAAGGCGGCTGAACCGCGCGCTGCTTCCCGTGGACAGTGAGCACAGCGCCATTTATCAGTGCCTTCAGGCGGCGCGCGGCAACGTGCCGTCCCGGCTGATTCTCACCTGCTCCGGCGGCGCGCTGCGCGAATTCCCGCGCGAGCGGCTGGCGAACGCGACGGTGGGCGACGTTCTGAAGCATCCTACGTGGCGCATGGGCAGCAAGATCACCGTGGACTGCGCCACGCTGATGAACAAGGGGCTGGAGGTCATCGAGGCGTACCACCTGTTCGGGCTTCCGGAGGAGAAAATCGAGGTCGTCATTCATCCGCAGAGCGTCATACACTCCATGGTGGAGTTTGAAGACGGCGCGGTACTGGCGCAGCTGGGCGCGCCGGACATGCGCGTGCCCATCGGCTACGCGCTGGGCGAGCCGGACCGGCTGGACTTCGGCGGCGAGCGGCTGGACTTCACGCGCATGGGCGCGCTGACCTTCGCGCCGCCGGACACGGAGCGGTTTCCCTGCCTTGCCTATGCGCGCGAGGCGCTTCGGCTCGGCGGCAGCGCTCCGGTCGTGCTGAACGGTGCCAATGAGGAGGCCGTGGCGGCATTCCTGCGCGGCGAGGCAAAATTTGGACAAATTCCGCTCATTGTGCGCTATGCGCTCGACCATGCGGAACTTACATCCGTTTCGTGCGCCCAAGAGGTATACGAGGCGGATGCGCGCGCCCGTGCGCTTGCGCGCGTGTGCCTTACGCATTTGTAATCGGAGGCGTTCATGATCAATCTGCTTTATATCCTGCTGGCGCTGGTGCTGCTGGGCATCATCGTTACCTTTCACGAGTTCGGGCACTATATCGTCGGCCGCGCCTGCGGCATCGGCGTAATCGAGTTTTCCGTGGGCATGGGGCCGAAGCTGCTCGGCTGGGAGCGCAAGGGAACCAAATACTCCCTCCGCCTTCTGCCGCTGGGCGGCTATTGCAGCTTTGTCGGCGAGGACGAAAGCTCGTCTGACCCGCGCGCGATGAACAATCAGCCCGTTTGGAAGCGCATTCTGACGGTGCTGGCCGGCCCGGCGTTTAATCTTCTGCTGGCCGTGGTCATCACAACCGGGCTGATCGCTGGAAACGTCATTGTGAATCCCTACGAAATCGACAGTCAGCCGGTTCTGCTGTCCGTCGTGGAAAGCTCCGCCGCGGCGGATGCGGGGCTTCTGGCGGGCGACACGATCACCGCGATTGACGGCGAACCCATCTCCTGCGACAGCGACGGCGTGGAGCGCGCGCGGGAGCTCATCGGCGCCGCCTCTGCCGGCGAAACGCTTTTGCTGACCGTGGAGCGCGGAGAGGAAACGCTGGAGGTTTCGCTTTCGCCCCGGTATTCCGAGGAGGACGGACGCACAATGATCGGCGTTTCGTTCCTGTCGTTCTACCGTTCCTATGACCTGAACGTATTCGAGGCGATTCCGGAGGCCTTCCGGCTGACCGGGCGCGTGGTCGTGGAGACGGTGAAGTTTCTGAAGAACCTGCTGGTCGGGCTGTTTACCGGGCAGGGCGTGCAGGACGGCGCGGTGCAGGGCGTAGTCGGCATCGTATCTACCGTGTCGGACGACATGAAGGCCGGCTTCGGCACGACGTTTGCGGACGGCCTGTATTCGATTCTCTACTGGCTGATGATTATCTCGATGAATTTGGGCATCATGAACCTGCTTCCCGTGCCCGCGCTGGACGG
Organism: uncultured Oscillospiraceae bacterium; assembly: GCA_964565845.1. Taxonomy (GTDB): domain Bacteria; phylum Bacillota; class Clostridia; order Christensenellales; family Aristaeellaceae; genus SFHK01. The sequence continues at coordinate 6,423 of CAZMGO010000032.1, forward strand.
CGGCCGGCTGCTCTTTCTCGTGATCGAGGGACTTCGCGGCAAGCCGCTGAACCGTGAGCGCGAGGGGCTTGTGCATCTGATCGGCTTCGCGCTTCTGATTATGCTGGCCATTTTCATCACCTATAAAGACATTCTTGCGCTTGTTCATTGAAGAAAGAAGGATTGCAAATGCTTACCGAACATTTTCACGCGCACACGTGGCGCTGCCACCATGCCACCGGAACCGAGAGAGAATACGTAGAAGAGGCCATCAAAAAGGGACTGAAGCGTCTCGGCTTTTCGGATCACGCGCCCTATGTATTTGAAGGCGATTATTACTCCTCCTTCCGCATGCGCCCCGAACAGCTGGAGGACTATGTTCGAACCGTTCTCGACCTGCGGGACGAATATAAAAATGATATTGAGCTGCATTTGGGACTGGAGGCGGAATACTACCCGCGGTTCTTCGACGGCTTTCTGCGGCTGATCGAACCGTATCCCATCGAGTATCTGCTGCAGGGGCAGCATTTCCTGCACAACGAAATGGATTTGACGATCCCCAGCTCCATGACAACCGACGATGAGTCGCTGCTCGCGCTGCTGGTCGATCAGACCAGCGAGGGCATGCGCACCGGCAAGTTTACCTACGTTGCGCATCCCGATCTGATGAATTTTACCGGCCCGGATGACGTGTACGAGAAGCACATGCGCAGGCTGTGCGAAAACGCCATCGCGGCGGGCGTGCCGCTGGAAATCAACCTGCTGGGCATTCGCACGCATCGCGCCTACCCGCGCGAGCGCTTCTGGAAGCTGGTTGGCGAGATGGGCAACGACGTAGTGCTGGGCGGCGACGCGCATGCGACGTGCGACGTGGCCGACAACGCGTCCGAGGCCATAGCCATGGGCTGGGTGGAGAAATACCATCTGAACTGGCACCCGGCGTCGTGGGCGCTGAGCAAAAAACGGCTTTGAGAGGCACGGACATGACGAAGCAGGTAAAGGTCGGCAGCGTCGCCGTCGGCGGCGGCGCGCGCGTGACCATTCAAAGCATGACCAACACCGACACGCGCGACGTTTCCGCCACGCTTCGGCAGATTCGCGCGCTGGCGGACGCGGGCTGCGACATCGTGCGCGTGAGCGTATACGACGAGGCCTGCGCCCGCGCCGTGCGCGATTTGGTGGACGGCAGCCCCGTGCCGCTGGTCGCGGACATCCATTTCGATCACAGGCTTGCGATTTCAGCGCTTGAAAACGGCATCCATAAACTGCGCATCAATCCCGGCAACATCGGCGGCGAATCAAACGTCAAAGAGCTGGCGGACGCGCTGAAGGCGCGCCGCGTGCCGGTTCGCATCGGCGTAAACAGCGGCTCGGTGGAAAAGGACATTCTCCGCAAATACGGCGGACCCACGCCGCAGGGCATGGTGGAAAGCGCGCTGGGACACGCAAGGCTGCTTGAAAAATACGGCTTCGACGACCTTGTGCTGTCCATCAAGGCGTCAAGCGCGCGCGCGACGGTGGAGGCAAACCGGCTGGCCTCGAAGGCCTGCTCGTATCCGCTGCACATCGGCGTAACCGAGGCCGGCTCCCCGGGCATGGGCACGATCAAGTCCGCCGTGGGCATCGGGTCGCTCCTGATGGACGGCATCGGCGATACGGTGCGCGTATCCCTGTCCGGCAACCCGGTAAACGAGGTGTACGCCGCAAAGGAAATTCTGAAGGCGGCAGGCGTCCTGAACGAGGGCGTGGACATCGTATCCTGCCCCACCTGCGGACGGACGCAGATTCCCGTGGCGGAAATCGCCGAAAGGGTGCGGCTTGCCACGCAGAATCTGCGCACGCCCCTGAAGGTCGCCGTCATGGGCTGCATCGTGAACGGCCCGGGCGAGGCGCGCGAAGCCGACATCGGCATTGCCGGGGGCAAGGACGGCGGCGCGCTGTTCGTGAAGGGCGAGAAGCCGCGCGCGGTGCGCGGTGACCTGGCCGAAATTCTGATTCATGAAATCAACGAAAGGTATAGAAAATAAATGAGCGAAGCCTGGACGCAGCTTTTGCGCGACGTGGACAACGGTCTGACCCGCGCCCTCGATCTGGAACGCGTGACAATTTCCCGCTCGACCGGGAACATGCACGCGTATTTCACCTCGTCCAGGCTGCTCACCTCCCGCGAGCGCAGAATCGTGGAAAAGGCCATGCGAGCCGGGTTCCCTAAGGCGAAGCTTACGACAAGCGTCCGCTACCCGTCTCTGCGCGAGAAGGCGCTGGCGAACATAAATGCCTACAAGGGCGCGGTGATTGAGCTGGTAACGGCGGAAAGCCCCGCCTCCATGCCCTATCTCACATGGTCGGACGGCGCATGGCAGCTTGACGGCGACCAGCTGACGGTCAACGTGAACGCGAAGGAGGGCGCGGAATTTCTGCGCATTCGCGGCGTTGATCTGATGATTGCACGGTTCCTGAAGGAGCTTTTCGAAATCGAGGTGCGTGTGACCATCGCCGTGACGGGCAGCGAGGCAGAGCGCCTTCGCCGCATCTCGGAAAAGCGGCGCGAGGAGGAAGCGCTGATGGCGCGCGCGGCGCGGGAAATGTCCGCCCAGCACGAGGTTGAGGAGCCCGCGCCGAGTCTGGCCGTGCGCGGACAGCCGTTTACCGACCCGATTATCTCCATGAGCGAGCTGACGGAGGACGCCGGGCGCGTGGCGCTGATGGGCGAGGTGGTCAAGGTGGAAATGAAGGACACCAAGAACACCGAAAGCAAGATTCTTCTTTTCACGCTCACGGACTATGACGGCAGCGTGGAATGCAAGGCGTTTCTTACGCCCAAGCGTGGAAAGGGCGGCGTGTCGCTGGAAAAGCAGATTGAAGGTGCAAAGGAATACGTTAAGGAGGGCAAATGGCTGAAGATTCGCGGCGTATACAAATACGATGATTACAGCCGGAAATTCATGCTCATTGCCGACGATATTCTGCCGGCCGCCAAACCCGTTCGCCGTGACCATGCGAAGGAAAAGCGCGTGGAGCTGCACCTGCATACCCAGATGAGCGCCATGGACGCGTGTGCCTCGCCCACCGACCTGATTAAGCAGGCGGCAGAGTGGGGGCATCCTGCCATTGCGATTACCGACCACGGCGTAGTTCAGGCCTTCCCGGAGGCGTTCTCGGCTGCCAAGAAGGCGGGAATCAAGCTGATTCCCGGCTGCGAGGGCTATCTGATTGAGGATTTCCCGGAAATCGTGCAAAAGGCCGATGGCCGCAGGCTGGACGAAACGAAATTCGTGGTCGTGGATGTGGAGACAACGGGGCTGAATACCGCCGAGGATAAGATCACCGAAATCGGCGCGGTGCGCATCGAAAACGGCGAAGAGGTGGACAGCTTCTCCATGCTGATCGACCCGGAGCGCGTCATTCCCGAAAAGGTGACGGAGCTGACCGGCATCACCGCCGCCATGCTGCGCGGGCAGCCGACGATTGAGCAGGTCATCGGCGATTTTGCGGAGTTCTGCAAGGGCTGCGTGCTCGTGGCGCACAACGCGTCATTTGACATGGCGTTTTTCCGGCGCGCGTTCCGCGATGCGGGGCTTGCGTTTGAGTATCCGATTCTGGACACACTGGCACTCACGCGCAACTTCTATAAGGGACAGAAGAGCCATAAGCTGGGCGCGCTGTGCAAGTTCCTCGGCATTTCATTGACGAATGCACACCGCGCCGTGCACGACGCGCGCGCCACCGGCGAGGTGCTTGTGAAAACCCTGAACGCAATGCGCGAAACGAAGCCGCTCGACAGGCTTGAGCAGCTGAACGGCTGGTTTGAGACGGATGCGGGCGGCGAAAGCCGGCACATTATCCTGCTGGCTGCGTCGCGCGACGGCATGACGAACCTGAACCGCATGATTTCCGATGCGCATCTGAAGTATTTCCATCGCACGCCGCGCATGCCGCGCAGTCTCATTCAGAAATGGCGCAAGGACATCATCGTAGGCAGCGCCTGCGAGGCGGGCGAGCTGTACCGCGCCATCGTGGCCGGAAAGAGCGAAGCGGAAATTGAAAAAATCGCCGAATTCTATGATTATCTCGAAATTCAGCCGCTCGGAAATAACGAATTCATGGTGCGCGAGGGAATCGTAAAGGACGAGGAGGCGCTGAAGGAGATCAATCGCTCTATCGTCCGTCTGGGCAGAAGGCTGGGCAAGCCGGTTGTGGCGACCGGAGACGTGCATTTTAAGGACCCCAAGGACGCCATTTACCGCGCGATTCTTATGGATACCAAGGGCTTTGAGGACTGCGACCATCAGCCGCCGCTTTACTTCCGCACCACCGACGAGATGCTGAAGGAATTTGCCTATCTGGGCGAAGAGGACGCGTACGACGTGGTCGTAAGAGCGCCGAACGAAATCGCCGCCCGCATCGAGCACATTCCCGACCTGTTTATGAAGGCGCCGGACGGCGGCGACACGTTCCAGCCGTTCTGGGAGGATGCGGAACAGAACCTGCGCGAGCTGTGCGACCATCGCGCGCACGAAATCTTCGGCGACGAGATTCCCGAAATCGTGCGTTCCCGGCTGGACAAGGAGCTTGGCTCCATCTGCGGCTACGGCTTCTCGACGCTGTACATGATTGCCGTCAAGCTGGTCAAGAAATCGCTGTCGGACGGCTACATCGTCGGCTCACGCGGCTCTGTCGGCTCGTCATTTGTGGCAAAGATGGCCGGCATCACCGAGGTAGACGCGCTGCCGCCGTATTACGTGTGCCCCAAGTGCAAGCACTACGAGTTCGACGTGCCCAAGCAGTACACCTGCGGGCTTGACCTGCCGCCAAAGGACTGCCCCGTGTGCGGCACGCGCATGGACAAGGACGGCTTCAACATTCCCTTTGAGGTCTTTCTAGGCTTCAAGGGCGACAAGGTGCCGGATATCGACCTGAACTTCTCCGGCGTATATCAGCCGCGCGCCCACAACTATGTGAAGGAGCTTTTCGGCTCCGAAAACGTGTTCCGCGCGGGCACGATGGGCACGGTTGCCGAGAAGACGGCGTTCGGCTACGTTTTGAAATATGCGGAGAAGCGCGGGCTGAACTATTCCAACGCCGAAAAGGAGCGTCTGGCCAAGGGAATCACCGGCGTCAAGCGCACCACCGGTCAGCACCCGGCCGGCATGGTCGTTTTGCCGAAGAATTATGAGATTTACCAGTTCACGGCCATTCAGCATCCTGCGGATGACGTGAACAGCGAAACCGTCACCACGCACTACGACTTCACGTCCATGCACGACGTGCTCGTGAAGCTGGACATTCTGGGGCACGATGATCCCACGATGCTGCGAAATCTTCAGGATCTCACCGGCATTAAGCCGCAGGATGTTCCCCTGAACGATGCGGAGGTATTCGGAAACATCCTCTCGCTGTTCTCCAGTCCCAAGGCGCTGGGGCTTACCGAGGAGCAGCTGGGCGTAGCCACCGGCACACTGGGCGTGCCCGAATTCGGCACGAGGTTCGTGCGGGGCATGCTTACCGAGACCAAGCCCACCACGATGGAGGAGCTGATTCGAATTTCCGGCCTTTCCCACGGCACAGCCGTGTGGCTGGGCAACATTCAGGACATCCTGAAGGCCGGGCAGACCGACCTGAAGCACGCCATTTGTACGCGCGACGACATCATGAACCAGCTGATGGACTATGGCGTTCCGCCGAAAATGGCGTTCACCATCATGGAATTTGTGCGCAAGGGCAAGGCCGCAGCCGGCAAGGGCGGCGACCTGAAGCCCGAAATGCTGGAGGCCATGCAGGCAGCGAACGTGCCGGACTGGTTCATCGGCGCGTGCCGAAAGATCGAGTATATGTTCCCGAAGGCACATGCGGTTGCGTATGTCACGATGGCGCTGCGCATCGCATACTTCAAGGTGTACTATCCGGGCGCGTATTATGCCTGCTTCCTGTGGCGCAACGCCGAGGATTTCAACGGTGCCACGATGGTATGCGGCGAAAACCAGATTCGCGGTCGAATGGCGGAAATTGATGGCATGGAGAAGGATGAAAAGGAAAAGAGCGAGGGAGAATACTCGCTGCTTGAAACGCTGCTGGAGATGAATCTGCGCGGCATTTCCCTCCTGCCGGTCGATCTGTACAAAAGCGACGCGGAGAAATTCCTTCTGGTGGACGATACCCACATCCTCCCGCCGCTGTCATCGCTGCCCGGTCTGGGGCTGAGCGCGGCGATCAATCTGGTGAACGTGCGCGAGGACGGGCCGTTTATTTCCCGCGAGGATATGGTTCGCCGAAAGGTGGGAAAATCCGTTGTGGATACGCTGGCGGCGGCGGGATGCATCAATGACATCCCCGAAAGCAGTCAGGTAAGTCTTTTCGAGCTTTGCATGTGAGGTGAGACGGATGAAAAAGCTGACGTGCGCGCTTGCGGCCTTTCTGCTTGCAAGCCTGCTCTGTGCCTCGGCGCTCGCCGCCATTCCGGTGAACGCAGATATTGCGGCGCTGATTGGCGAGGACGGCACGGTGATTATCGAGCCCGGCGAATACGCGCAGTTCATTGACTTCGGCATGCCCGGCCTGTTTGCCGCGCAGACGGCGGACGGCGGGTTCATAATCGTGGACGAAACCGGCGCGCGCAGGGGCGATGCCGTCTACGATTATCTGGAAAACGTGGACGGCTCAATCCTCTACGCCAGCGGCGAAGCGTATGGCGTGCTGGATGCAGACCTGAACGAGCGGGTTCCCTGCGAGTACACGTGGATCGTATCCAATGGCGAGGGCGGCTTTCTGGCGCTGCGCACCGACATCTGGGATGACAGTCCGGACGGCGTATACCTGATCGACGAAAGCGGTTATGTATCTCCGACCGGCGTAAAGGTTGCCTCGATTCTGTGGCCGTTCTCGGATGGCATGTCTCAGGCACTGTCCGTTGATAACGGACGCTATGGCTATCTGAATACCGACGGACAGTGGCAGCTTCAGCCCCAGTATGCCTACGCAGACCGGTTTGTGAACGGCTTGGCCGTGGCCACGCTGGACAGCGGCAGCGGCGTGATTGATACGCGCGGCAACTGGCGCATCATGCCGAAGTACGACTTTATCGACCGGCCCACGGCATCGGACGGTCTGATTGCCGCCGTAAAGTACAATGAGCTGGTGGATGTGTTTCGCGCCAGCGATCAGTCGTATCTGTATACGCTGACGTGCGATACGGAGGGCGCATACACGACGCTGGGCGGACGAATCCTGCTCGTGTTCTCTGCCGAAGGCGTGCGCGCCGTGAATGACGCGGGAGAAACCATCGTCGAGGTGCCTGCCAACGGCTCCATTGCCTCGGCGGGCGAAAACCGCCTGTTTGTCTACCCGGACGAATGGGGCGAAAAGAGCGCCTATCTGGCTGACATCAATGGAAAGCCGCTGTCTGCTGCGTATCAGGATTTCGGCTTGTTCGCCACCGTGGACGGCAGGGATTATTTCATCGTGAACGCATTTGAAACCGAAAGGACGGACGATGGGCTGGTCTGGCTCAGTGACACCATGCGCTGCGGCCTGATCGACGAGGACGGCCGCGAAATTCTTCCCATTGCGTATACCGAGCTTTCGTCCCCTGCGCCGGGCTATATTCAGGCGCGTGACGAAACCGGCGTTCATCTGCTCAAAATGGACGGCACGGAGCTCTGGTCGTATACGGAATAGGCTCGAAGAACGGCAGGAGCCTGCTGCAGAAGGAAAATTCTGCGGCAGGCTCCTTTTTCGAGTACGCGGGAAAATTTCCCGGAAGCCTTTGCAATTCGTCGTTCTCATGCATCTATATATATGAACAGCCTTGAAATACCCGCGCGCCATCATGGCAGCGGCAAAGCCACGGGAAGGGAGGGAACCGCAAATGATCCCCATGTCCATTGCAAGGATCGAAGAAGAAAACGATCGGGAGTTTATTCAGCGATTGTTCCTTCAAAACGAACGCAGCATGTACGCCATGGCGATGAGTGTTGTAAAGGAGCACAACACGGCATGCGATATGGTATCGGCTTCATGCGTAAGAATGATTGAACGGATTGAGTATTTACGGAGGATTGATGCACGAAAGCAGACGCCCTATCTTCTTTCGATTGTAAAAAACACGGCGCTCATGTACTTGAGGCAGCGCCGCAGGGAGAGTCTCTGGATGGAATTTGAATTTGACGAGCGCACCGTTGATTGGGCTTCCGCATCGGCGGATAACGTGGACGACGCGCTTCTTGCGGAGGCCGAAAGCCAAACGCTGCGAAGCGCGATGAACCGCTTAAAGCAGCGGGATCGCGATTTATTGGTCATGAAGTATTTTAGCCAGCTCGATGATGAAGAGATCGGACGGCAGCTGGGAATTCATAAAAACAGCGTTCGCTGCTATCTGACCATGGCGCGAAGAGCCCTGAAGGAAGAGCTGAAAAGAGAGGAGGATTCGCATGCGTGAGGAATACATGAACTCGCAGGAGATCATGCAGGAAATCGCCAACCTGAAAATCAGGCTGGCGCTGCAGCAGGAATTTGAGCAGGAGGTAGCAGGCATTCTGAAGCGGTCCTATGCAATCGAGGAAGGACAAAACACGCCGATACGGGATATGGAGACGAAGGTTCTCCGCGATCTTGCACAGCATGCGCGCTCCTCCGTACACCGTCGAGGCCATGGCTTATCCAAATGCGGCCGCGTTTTTGCTGCGGTGCTGCTTCTCATGCTTGTTAGTGTTGGCTCTGCATTTGCCGCCGTTCGTATGGTTCAAATTGGCCTTCTGAAGCTGGATGTGCAGACCTATCAGGAACGCACGTCCTATGCTCTGCAGCCCTCGGGCGAAACGCTTGAGGTTCCCGCCGAGTGGACAGGCGACTTTTATCCGGCCTATATTCCGAAGGGCTTTGCGCTGTATGATTGCATGTCTCGGGAGGCAGAGTATCGAACAGGCAACAGCGAAACCCTCACCTTCAGTGAAAATGCCTACGGTGCCAGAGTCAGTCTCGATACCGAAAATGCCGCCGTTTCAACGGTTCAGGTAAACGGAGCCGAAGCGACATTGATTGAAAAGAACGGCTGGGTGGCCGTTGTGTGGACGGCCAATAACCGGCTTTTCGTCGTCGATATGGACGGAAGCGCCGAGGAGGCCCTGAAGGTGGCAAACAGCGTGACCATGATTCCATAATGAATCCCGCTTGCATTGCAAAAAAATACATTCTGCGCAGGGAAAAAGGGGGAACGAGAAATGAAGCGTATTCGGAAGCTCTTGACATGGGTCTTGACGATTCTTATGCTGTCCGGCTTGCCGTTTGCTGCGGCGGATACCGTTCATGTCAATCAAACACTGGAAAGCATGTTTATCACGCTCCATTTGGATGCGGACGTGGAGAATTGGGAAAAGGGAACGCCTCTCACGATTTATAGAACCGATTATCCCATGCTGGATGCGCAGAATTGGGCAAAGATGTTTGATGGCGATACAGCAAACGTATGGAGCAATGGAAAGTCAATTTCATTGGAGCGGAATGGTATGTTTGCAAAGTATTTTTCTGAAGAGGCCCGATTGTGTATCCGTTTTTCCTTAACGGATTATCTCATAGGATGGGCATTTGCAACGGAAGGGAAACAAGCTGCTGGCTTGACAACAACACCAGAAGAGGCACAAGCCACTGCCCAAGCATGGATCGATCAGCTCAATACAACGCTTGGCTGGGATGGATATGTTTTTTCGGCCTGTTACACCATGCCATCTGCGGAAGAATGGTATGACCACGTTGGTGATTCTGGCTTTCAGCGAGACGATGGCGGTGCTTCTACGGGGTGCTACGTCGTTGAATTTGTAAAGATGGTAGGCAGCTATTCCGCAGCCTATGATCAATCCCCTTATTGGGATATTACAACTTCACCTTATACCAAAGGAGATCATATTCAGATCACCGTCGATGATACTGGAATCGGATATATTGAGGGGTATTGCCGCAGTTATGAAGCCAGCGAAACTGTAGCACTGCAGGTCACGCTGAATGAGGCGATCGAGATTCTTTACCAAAACATGGACTATGCGGAATGCTATCCCGAAGAAATGCCTTGTGAAATCACCGAAATCAGCCTGTGCTACCGGCTGGTTCAGACGCTGCCGGTTTCAGATGAAAATGCTGCTGTACAGATGGAAGCACGGCCTGCATGGCGGTTCGCCAGCAATATTAACCGCTGGGATCAGCAAACTTTCTTCATGTTTGTTGATGCGGTAACAGGCGAGGTGTTACCATGAACAAATTTGCAAGAGCCGCTCGTTCAGCAGCGATTAGTTTGCGCATGGTAATCTTCAGTGCAAACTTCTGGATTGCGGTTGCGCTGGTCTTCGGCGTTCTGTTTGCAGAAATTGCAGAGGATGTTTTCAGAGGGTATGCCGACGAAAGCGCAGTTGAATTTGGTGCGGCCTACTTTTTCAACATCTCGATGCATTTCGGCTATTTTATCTATGCTGCTCCTTTGGCTTGCGCGTTTGCAGCAAGTGGCAATATCATCAATGATACCGAGGCTGGTTTTTATCGGCTGCGTCTCATGAAAAGTGGAAAGCACGAATACAGTATCGGTATGTTCATTGGAACAAGCATCGGCGGCGGTTTAGCCTTGATGCTGGGGATGCTATTGTTCGCCGTCATCTGTGCGTTAAAATACGGAACGAGTGCATCGATTGCGGATATGGCAACGATGGACGCGTGGTATCCCCTGATATCCGGCACGCACGCCCATTGGAAGTATATGATGGTCAGTGCCCTGCTCGCGTTCCTCTTTGGTTCCTTATGGTCTGGCGTAGGCTTAACCATATCCGTCTATTCCCCCGTGCGCTATGTGAGCTATTTGACGCCATTCATCCTTTGCTTCTGCTCGGCGCTGGCATTGCCGGTTCGTTTGCAGCCGCTGGAAATGCTTGTGCAGATGAACTGGGAGACGTTCACGTTTCCCAAGCTGCTGATGTATCAGCTCGTCCTGTATTGCGTTGTGATGCTTTGGTTTGACCACGCCGCAGAAAGGAGGCTTATCCATGAGTCCAATTAGGTATTCGATTCAAACGGCGCGCAGCTGCTTTCGCACGTGGCGCGACGCTCCGCGAATGCTGGTTCTTTGGGGGATGCTTGCATGCTTTACCATCATCTATGCGGTTCCCTTCGCCGAAAATGCCAAGGCTATGGGCGAAACGCTGCAAATTACCGAGGTATTTACTGCCATGCTGAATTGGCGTTTCAGCATGCTGCTGTTCAGCGTTTCCATTCTTTTGCTTTTTGGTGATCTTCCCATCATCGAAGGCTTTACGGGAAATGCACTTATCAAGGGAAGCCGAAGCGGTTGGATTATGGGGCAGATGCTCTACGTTGCTGTAACCTCTTTCCTGCTGACGCTGTTTATCTTCGCCATTTCCGTTCTGGTTTGTCTTCCGAACATCCATATTTCGGATGAGTGGAGCAAGCCCGTCAAGCTGTTGGCGCTCAATGGGCGCATCGCAATCGCGCCGGAGCGAATGAAGCTGCCGTTTCCGAAGTCTATCATTCAGAATTATACGCCATGGATCGCCTTTGCGCATAGTGCTTCCCTTTTCTTCCTCATGGGCTGCTTTTATGGTTTGGCCTCGCTGACACTGAGAATGCGTTTCAAGGCTGCAAGCTTTCTTCTCCTCATGCTGGCGAATGCCGTATCTTGGGCAATGGGCATGTTTGACGCATCGATGAAGGCCTATGCCGTGCTCTCCATGCTTTCTATTCATTATCACGCCTCACTCTATGAACACGGATACGCGAATGCAAATCGTCTGCTGCCAACGCTGAGCCTGTCTTATGCTGTTCTTGGATGTTTGATTCTTTTATTTGCCGTCCTTGCCTTCGCACTTGTGCGAAAATACGATTACATACCAATGGAGGCTGAGCAAGCATGAGCGCAATTACCATTCAAAATCTAAGCAAACGCTTTGGGGATCACGAGGTATTATCCTCTGTAAATCTTGAATTTGAAAGTGGGCGGGTCTATGGTCTTGTTGGACGCAACGGCTCCGGCAAGAGCGTTTTGCTGAAATGCATTGCCGGCTTGGTGATACCAACAAGCGGCGAAATCTGCGTGCTTGGCAGGCGAATTGGCAAAGATGTGGATTTTGCGCCCCGCACGGGCATTGCAATCGAACAGCCGGGGCTGCTGCTGCGCAAAAGCGCGTTTGAGAATATGAAAATCCTGTCTGCGCTGTCAAAGCGTCCATCAAACGACGAAATCAATCACCTTATACAGCTGGTTGGTTTGGATCCTTGCGACAAAAAGCCCGTTGGCAAGTACTCCATGGGAATGAAGCAGCGGCTGAGCATTGCTATGGCGCTCTTGGACGAGCCGGATATTCTTCTCTTAGATGAGCCAATGTCCAACCTTGACCGCGCAGGCGCTGCGCAAATGCGTTCGCTGTATCGCAGCCTTGCCGAAAAAGGAAAGACCATTCTGATTGCAACGCATGTGCAGGAGGATGTTTCCGAGCTGTGCGACTGCATTTGCCGCATGGAAAACGGTCACGCAAGCACCGCTGCCGCACGGGAGTAAAGCTTAGAACGTGCTGCCAAGGGGCTGCGCCGCGATTCCGCCGAGCCGTTGGTTTTACCGCGCGAGGATGAAGCATAGGCTTCTCTGATAAACGGTCGGGAGTGGTGGGAATGCTGGAGTTTCTGGGCATGTATCGACAGGCGCGCACGGCGCATGCCAAGCAGCTGACAGAGGGCACGTTTGTTTCGCTTGGAACGAGCGCGATGGGCGGGCAGGACGTATGCGCGCAGGGCGCGCTGATGGCGCTGGCGGCCGGACGTATAGCAAACCGCCGCGCGCTTCTTAGAGCACTGGAGCTGACAGAGCCGCTTCCGGACGCGGCGCTCGTGATGCATGCATATCGGCACTGGGGCGCGGATTATCCGAGGCGCATTGAAGGAGCCGCCGCAACGGCAGTGATTGACCGAATGGAGGATCGGCTGATTCTGACGCGCGACCGCATGGGCGCGGTGCCGGTGTATTATGCATGGCGGGGACGCAGTGCGGCCTTTTCCGGGCGGCCGGAGCTGCTTTTGCGCGCCGGCGCGGCAGGCCGGGTGGTTGACCGGGAGGGCATTCTGGAGCTGTTTCAGGCAGCGGGCATTTCGCTGCCCATGCGCACGCCGTTCCGGGACATACGCAAGCTGGAGCCCGGCTGCGTGCTGGTTGCCGACGCGCGCGGAACGCGAATCAAGCGCTATGCGCGGCTGGAGCCGAAGGACGGAGGCCTGTGCGCGGCACGTGCGGCGCTGCTTTCCGCGCTTCCGGAGCCGGGCGAGGAAATGCCGGTTTTATGGCACTCGGGCGGCGCAGGGTCGAATCTTCTGGAGCAGCTGGCGCATGAGCGATATATGCGTCCGCCGGAGACGCTGCATTTGAATGAGGAGGGAGCCGTATACAGCTCCGCGGAGGACGGCTCCATCGAGGAAATTGCACAGACGGAGGCGGCGCGCGCCGAGGCAGAAGAGGAATGCGCTGGCATTCTGGGCTTCCCGGACGCGGCCTCGACCAACGCCGCGCTGCTTCAGCTGGCAGGATACAGCGCGCGCCTGTCATCGCGCGCGCTGCTGGCAACGGGCGCGGGCGCACTTTTTCCGGCGGAAGAGGGAATGTTCGAGCCGGAGCGCGGCTTGTTCCCGTGGCAGCAGGAGGTTTGTCATCTCAAATTTCTGAAGCCGTCCTTGCGGGCAAGACTGAATCCGGAGCGATACCTGCGCGATCGGCTGCATGAAGCGCTGGATCGCC
>CAZMGO010000033.1:0-19883 GCA_964565845.1 uncultured Oscillospiraceae bacterium
TTGACGTGGTGGGAAAGGGCGGCAACATGGCGCTGAACATCGGCGCGCAGCCGGACGGCCGCCTGCCGCTGCGCGCCCGCGAGCGTGCGCTGGAGCTGGGCGACTGGCTGCGGGTGCACGGCGAAGCGATTTTTGAAACGCGCGCCCTCGCGCCGTACTTTGACGGCGAGTGGTCCTTTACGCAGAACGCCAATGCGCGCTACGCGCTCTGGCGGCTGCCGGAGGGACGGACGATGGGCGAAAGCGTAACCGTGCCGCTGCCGGACGTACGCGAGGCAAAGCTGCTCGGCTCCGACGCGTCCCTTCGCGTGGAAACGTTCGAGGGTCATGCGGTCGTGCATATTCCGGAGCGTCTGCGCGGCGAAAGCCCCATTGCGCCGGTACTCCGCCTGAATACCGCGGGCGTGAAAAGCAGGGAGCCGTAAACGAGCAAAGCAGGTTCGAAGCCAAATGGGAAATGAGCAAGGCGCAAATTTCCCGTAAGAATCTATCCACAGCGAGCCGGGACTCTGGTCCCGGCTCGTTTATTAGTATCGGCAGCGGAAGCGCGTTTCCTATGCCGTCTCAGCCGGCTTCACGGTCAGCTGCACCCATGCGGGACGAAAGCCGCAGGAGAGCGCGTTCCTCGCGGAAGCCATATTGGCCCAGCCGCAGCTATAGAAGGGAACCCTGCCGCGGCGCAGGGTCTCGAGCGCCAGCCGGCTGGTCAATGCCTTGGCAATGCCGAGGCCGCGATACCTCGGAAGAACGTCCACGCCAATCTGCCACATGGCTTCGCAGTCCGCAGAGCAGCCGGCAAGACCGACGAGCACGCCGCCGTCATATGCGCCCACGGCCAGCACGTCCAGCTCGCGGCGGCATTCGCACAGCGCGTTGCTCCATTCGGGGCGATACAGGCCGCCCAGCGCCTCCCTCTCCAGCACGGAGAGCGGAAACGCGCAGGTGTGTTCCCGAAGACGATCGGGATCAGGCAGAAAATATTCGCCGTCGTACACGGGTTCGAGCTTCATAGGCGCGAGCGCGCGGGCAAGGGAAACGATCCCGGCGGCCTCGAAAGCCGAATGGCCGGGAAAGGCCTGCATATGCTGCCGGGCAAGCGGCAGAAGCTCCTCGCGTCCGGAGGCGACGACAGTATGCCCATAGCTGACAAATTCCAGAAGCTGCGGGAGCGCGAGATATTTTCGCGCTCCCGGCTGCTTTACCGACGGAAACACCGCGTTTTCGGAGGAAAGGAAATCCTCCGGCGCACAGCCGCAGTCCACGGCCGACTGCCTTAGGGCAAGATCGAGAATTTCCTTTCCGGTCATCGGCTTCACCTTCCGGTCACGGCAATGTATTTTTCCAGCAGCGCGTCAAACTCGTTCAGCGCACTGCGAACCGGCTCGGGCGACGACATGTCAATGCCCGCCAGCTTCAGCGCGTCGATGGGATACAGGCTGCTGCCCGCATGCAGGAAGCGCTTGTAGCGCTCCACGGCGGGCGCGCCCTCGCTGCGGATCATCTTTGCAATCGCCATGGCGGCGGAGAAGCCGGTGGCGTACTTGTAGACATAGAACGCGCGGTAGAAATGCGGAATGCGCATCCATTCGTAGGCAATCAGCTCGTCGTATTCGAGATTGGCGTAGTACTTTTTGTTCAGGTCGGCATAGACGGCGTTCAGGCTTTCGACGGTAAGCGCCTCGCCGTTTTCTGCCATCTCGTGGCTGCGCTTCTCAAATTCGGCGAACATCGTCTGGCGGAATACGGTGCCGCGGAAGGAATCCAGCAGGCTGTAAAGCAGATATGCCTGTGCGTTGTCCTCCGGATGACGATCCATCAGCTCCATCAGCACCAACACCTCGTTCACGGTCGAGGCGACCTCGGCGACGAACAGCGAATATCCGCTCTTCGGGAAGGG
Organism: uncultured Oscillospiraceae bacterium; assembly: GCA_964565845.1. Taxonomy (GTDB): domain Bacteria; phylum Bacillota; class Clostridia; order Christensenellales; family Aristaeellaceae; genus SFHK01. Next base: position 1,898 of record CAZMGO010000033.1, read on the forward strand.
CTGCGTGTTCGAATACCACGTGTGCAGCGAATGACCCATTTCGTGGGCAATGGTCTGCAGGTGGTCAAGGTCGGGCTTGTAGCTCATCAGCACATAGGGATGCGTGGCATACGTGCCCCATGAATACGCGCCGGAGGACTTGCCCTCGTTTTCAAAGGGATCAATCCAGCGCTCGGCGCGGGCGCGGCGCAGCACGTCGCAGTAGTCCTCGCCCAGCACCTTCAGGCAGTCGATCACAAGGTCGTAGGCCTCATTAAACGGCAGCTTCACGTCAAAGCCCAGCTCCGGCGCAAGATACAAATCGTAGAAGTGCATTTTGTCAATGCCGTTCAGCCGCGCGTTCGTCTGAACAAATTTCTGAAGCGACGGCAGATGCTCGTTCACGGCGAGAATCAGGTTGTCATATACGCTCACGGGAATATTGTCGGAATACAGGCTGGCCGCAAGTGCGCCTGCATGCCTTCCGGTGCGGGCATAGAAAATATCGGTCTGCACGCTGGCAGCATATATGGCCGGAATCGTGGAGGAGAAGGAGCGATAGGTGGAATACAGCGCGTCAAACGCATCCTTGCGCACGCGTGCGTCGCGGCTCATGACCAGCGGGATATAGTTGGCGTGGGTCACGCGCACCCGGCTTCCGTTCTCGTCGGTAATCTCCGGGAAGCGCATGTCGGCATCGGTGAGCATGTCGTAAATCGTGCCCGGGGCAGAGGTAACGTCGCCTGCCATGGCCACGAGCTTTTTCTCGGCGGCGGGCAGCGTGTGCGGGTGGCGGCGAATCAGGTCGTCCACGTACATATCATAGTCGGAGAAATCCGGATCCTCGCGCAGGGATTCCAGATAGCCCTCCGGCGCGGCAAGCAGCTCGGGGGCGGAGAAGGAAACCGCCACGGAAAAACGCGTGCCCAGCGCCTGAACGCGGGCGACCAGCGCCTGATAAACGGTGTTGGCGTTGTCTTCGTCGCGGTGCATGCGCGCATATCCGATCAGGGAGCCAAGGCGCTGCTTCGCGTCGCTGCAAAGCGTCACATACTCCAAAAGCATTTTCCTGTCCGTAAGCTTGCCCTCGTATGCCTTGAGCGCGTCCACCTGCTCACTCAGCTTCGCGTAGTCCGCATCCCAAGCCTCGATGGTTTCATAAATATCCTCCAGACGCCATGTGTTTTCCACCGGCACCTCGCATCGTTTTAAAAGCTTTTCCGCCATAGAAACACCTCCTGAATCATTTCGTATCCATTGTAAGGGAAGAATGCCGTTTGCGCAAGCGCTTTCGGGAAACGCAAATTGTATAATTTGGGTGAAAAAGCAAAAAGGCCATTGACAGAGGGGCGGGAACGTGGTATCATTTCAAAGTCAAAGCAGAAGTTACCGCTTCTCACCCGGCGGCATCGCCAGCGCGGGTTCACATAGCCGAGGGTCGGCCTATGCAGGAGCGGTGCGTATGCGCCGGTCTTTTTTTATCGAGGAAGAAAACAGGGGGTGTATCCTTATCAACGATCTGATGATCAACGAGGAGATTCGCGATCGGGAAGTTCGCGTAGTCAATCAGCAGGGGGAACAGCTCGGCATCATGCCGACCGCTCAAGCACTGAAGCTTGCGGAAGAACAGCAGCTTGATCTGGTCAATATCGCGCCGACCGCGCGCCCGCCGGTATGCAAGCTGATGGATTACGGCAAGTACCGCTTTGAAATGTCAAAGAAGGAACGCGAAATCAAGAAAAATCAGAAGATCATGGAGACGAAAGAGGTACGCCTGTCTGCCACGATTGAAGATCACGATATTGACGTAAGGTATCGCCAGGCCGTCAAGTTCCTGCAGGACGGCAACAAGCTCAAGGTTACGATTCGCTTCCGCGGCCGTCAGATCGCGCACAGCGAAATCGGAAACCAAGTTATGCAGGAATTTGCAGAGCGCATCAAGGATTACGGCACGGTGGAACGCCGCCCCGTGGTCGAGGGCCGCAACATGATCATGATGGTTGCGCCGCGCGATGCCAAGAAGGATTCCAAAGCGAGCGATTAATGAGAGGAGGAACATCCCATGCCCAAACAGAAAACGCACAAGGGCGCCGCGAAGCGGTTTAACCTGACCAAGTCCGGAAAGGTGAAGCGCGCGCAGGCTTTTAAGCGCCACATCCTCACCAAAAAGCCCACCAAGCGTACCCGCAACCTTCGCAAGGCCGCTTATCTGACCACCACCGAAGGCCGCACCATGAAAAAGCTGATTCCGTACAAGTAAGGAGGCGAATCGAAAATGGCAAGAGTCAAGCGTGCAGTAAACGCACTGAAGAAGCGTCGTAAGGTTTTTAAGCTGTCCAAGGGTTACTTTGGCGCCAAGAGCAAGCAGTACCGTGCCGCCAGCGAGCAGGTTCGCCGTTCGCTCCGTTACGCGTACATTGGCCGCAAGCTCAAGAAGCGTGAATATCGCCGCATGTGGATCGCCCGCATCAACGCGGCTGCCCGCATGAATGGCATCAGCTACTCCAAGCTGATGAACGGCCTGAAGGTTGCCGGCATCAACGTCAATCGCAAGATGCTCTCCGAGCTCGCGATCAACGATGCCAAGGCGTTCACCGCTCTCGTTGAGAAAGCGAAGGCCGCGAAAGCCGAATAACGCGCACGAGTAGTCTGCGGCAGAATTCAGTTTCTGCGGCAGACTTTTTTATTCGTCCGATATATTCAAGGAGGAACTTTCGCAATGCTGTATCAGGACTGGGACATTGAACTAAGTGGTGAACGCATTCGCATCACTCCCATGCAGAGGCAGGATGACGAGGCGTATGTTCGCTTGATGTTTGGCGATCTGTACGATACATTTTTAAAGTCTGAGAGGTCAGCCGAGAACGAGATACGCGATATTTTAAACCATACGGAATCGGAAGAAACCCACGCCCTGCGTCCGATTGGCAGTGATGCATTTATCGGCTGGATTGCTCTGCAAAGAGATCATGAACGGTGTCCGGATATCGGCATACATATTCAGCCCGAATACCAAAACAAGGGTCTTGGCCCGGAGGCGGTAACGCTGTTTGCGAATCGGCTGCGAGAGTGTTATGACTTGAGTCGCGTTTACGTGCGCATATTCGAATCGAATCTGCAGAGTCAAAGAGCATTTTCAAAGCTTGGGGCGATACTGGATTATACCGAGCCGCATCCGGGTATTGCGGAATTGTATCGACAGGTTCCGGGCTGCACGCAGGAAGATGTACCGCTTGTACATTACTATCATATTGATTTGCCAATTATAAACGATAGCTTTTCAGAAGACAGAGCGTCATGCTCCGTGGAACGGACTTGATTACGATAGAGAGGGAGTGTTCATGCATGTTTCAGAATCTTCCGATGGTTCGGCTTGGCATCGTGGCAGTGAGCCGCGATTGCTTTCCCATTGCACTGTCCGAGCGTCGCCGCGCCGCGATTGCGAAGGCATATTCAGGCGAGCTGTATGAGTGCCCGGTGACGGTGGAGAACGAGAAGGATATGCTTGCTGCCGTGGCGGACGTGAAGGCCAACGGTTGCAATGCGCTGGTGGTTTTTCTTGGAAATTTTGGCCCGGAAACGCCGGAAACGCTGATTGCCGCCAATTTTGATGGCCCGTGCATGTATGTGGCGGCAGCCGAGGGCGACGGAGACATGATCAACGGCCGCGGCGACGCATATTGCGGCATGCTGAATTGCTCCTACAATCTGGGCATGCGCCATTTGAAGGCGTATATTCCCGAAGCGCCCGTCGGCACGGCAGAGGAACTGGCCGAGCGGATTCGCGAATTCGTTCCCATTGCGCGCGCCATTATAGGTCTGAGCGCGCTTAAAATCATCACCTTTGGCCCGCGTCCGCAGGACTTCTTCGCCTGCAATGCGCCCATTAAGGGGCTGTATGAGCTGGGCGTGGAGATTGAGGAGAACAGCGAGCTGGATCTTCTGGTCAGCTATCATGCCCATGCGGGCGACAAGCGCATTCCTGAGGTGTGCGCCGACATGGCGAGGGAGATGGGCGAGGGGCGCTATTACGCCGACCTGAACGAGCGCATGGCGCAGTTCGAGCTGACGCTGCTGGACTGGGCGGAGGCGCACAGGGGCGCGCGGCAGTATGTCGCGTTTGCCAACAAGTGCTGGCCTGCCTTCCCGGGGCAGTTTGGCTTCGAGCCGTGCTTCGTAAACAGCCGTCTTGCCGCGCGCGGCATTCCCGTGGCGTGCGAGGTGGATATTTACGGCGCGCTGAGCGAATACATCGGCGCGTGCGTTTCCGGCGATGCGGTAACGCTGCTGGACATCAACAACACCGTGCCCGGCTATATCTATGACGAGGACATTCGCGGGAAATTCGATTACGCGCTGACCGATACCTTCATGGGCTTCCATTGCGGCAATACGCCGGAGTGCAAGCTGTGCGACAGCCGCGCGGTGAAGTATCAGCTGATTCAGCACCGCCTGCTGGAGCCCGCAGGCAGTGAGCCCGATTTCACCCGCGGGACGCTGGAGGGAGACATTGCCGCAGGCCCGATTACCTTCTATCGCCTGCAGTGCGACAGCGAGGGTATGCTGCGCGCCTATCTGGCGCAGGGCGAGGTGCTGCCCGTGTCTACCCGCTCCTTCGGCGGCATTGGCGTGTTCGCCATTGCGGAGATGAATCGCTTCTATCGTCACGTGCTGGTGGAAAAGCACTATCCGCATCATGGCGCGGTGGCGTTTGGTCATTACGGCAGGGCGCTGTTTGAGGTATTTAAGCTTCTGGGCGTAAAGGATATTGCCTATAACCGCCCGAGGACGCTGCCGTATCCCACGGAGAATCCGTTCCGATAAAATCAGGCAGAAGGAATTGCATCGCTTCTGCCCTTCGACCGCACATGCGTATCGAACGGTATGCATGTGCGGTTATCTATGTCAATTGATTGGATTTTCGTTGATGCGGCCTGCCGGATGTGATTACCGGGAGATATGCTTGAAGTTGCCCAGCGTCTGGTTGACGTTTGACACGCATGCGAACGTGTCTGGGAAGCGGCTGATGATTTCCATAAACCGGGTGAACTGGTGCTTGTTGATTACGCAGATAAGCATGGTCTTGGACTGCCCGCTGTAGCCGCCGGTGGCGGACAGGATGGTAACGCTATGGCGCAGCTCGCGAATCAGCATTTCCGTGACCTGCTGCGGATGAGAGGAGATCATCTCGATTTTCAGCGCCTGTTCGCCGCCCTGAATGATCTTGTCGCTTACGAGAGAGATGACATAGCTGTACAGGATGCAGAGGATTACGGGCTCCACATTGAAGTCGTATACAAAATAGGAAATCAGCGCTACGATGGTGTTGAAGCAGAAGATTACGCGCATCAGGGAATACTCCGGGCGCTTTTTATGCATGTAGGCTGCGAGAAAGTCGGTGCCGCCGGTGCTGCCGCCGTGCCGTACCGCCGCGCCGTAGATCAGGCCGTTGATTGTGCCGGACGCGATGGGCGCGAGAATCGTGCTGCGGCCGTCGTTCGTGTGATAGATAAACCGGCTTACATCGATGACGTTGTTCTGCAAAAGCAGCAGAAAGCCGGAGAAGGCCAGGGAGAAGAGGAAGGTTTTTACGGCGAAGGAACGATCGACGCAGAAGAACGCGAAAATCGCCAGCGGAAGATTGATAATCAGCGACAGGTAGCCGATGCTGAAATGAAAAAGATATTGAACCATCGTGGCAATGCCGTTGATGCCGGCTGGCGCGAAGGCATTTTGCAGAATGAAAATCTGATAGTTGACGGCCATGGCCATCGCGAGGACGATCATCAGCGCGCAGTCGGTCAGCGTAAGCCTTGATTGCTTCATGGACATGAGAAGAATCCCTCCCGTTTCATTGAGCAGCCATATTATACGCGCTCAATGTAAATATGCAGGGATTCTTGCATTTTATTTTGGAAACGACCCGAATTTAGGAATCGGAGGCCTTTTCCGTTAGGTCGTCGCAGGTCATCCACCAGCCGCGGTTTTGGTCGCCAATCCAGCGATAGCCTTCAAGCCCGGCCGGAGGCTCGGGGGAATAGGACATCGGAATCGCATAGCAAACGCCGGTAACCTCGCCGTTTTCCGCGCGGATGCCGACGGCGCAGTGATCGATGCCGGTCTCCTCGGCCATTGCGGCGCGCACGAACACGTAGCCGTCCAGCGTAAGCGGTTCATACGGCGGCTGCGTAAGGAAAAGCACGCGCAGTCCCTCCACATCCGCCGGCCACGGCTTTGTCATGTCCAGATCCAGCTGTGTGCCCGCCGGGAGCGGCTTTGCATCGGGCGCGGGCGTTGCCTCCGAAGCGGTTTCCGGCTCCGTGCGCTCCTCCGGCTCTGCAGGCTCCTCTGGTTCTGCGCTCTCCTCCGGCTGAGGAGCGGCCTGCGCCTCCGGAGCGGGAGTGCGTTCCGCCGAATTGGGCGTTTCCGGCTGCGCCGGCGAAAGCGAATAGGCCTCCTCCAGCGCGCGCTGAATTGCCGTCCAATCCATCGGGCGTGAGCCGTTTATGTAGCCGTACAGCACGGGCGTTACGCGCCCGTCCGCAAGGCGGGATACGACCAGCGCCGTTTCCTCACTCAGATCCAGTCCTGCTAAGTTGCGTGGGTCAAAGGAGGTGAAAAGGCCCCTCTGGCCGCGCCCGTCCTCTCGCAGGGTTCCCATCGTCCGCGCCGTCCATTTGCTGCCGCGCGGCCCGAGCATGGCTGCCGTGAGCACCTCGCCGGAACGGCTGCCGCCCACGGTGAAGTCCAGCGTGCCGTTAAGCACGCGCCTTTCCAGCCGGGCATGACCGCTGTATCCCTTCTCCAGTCCGCGAAGCATAATCAGCGAACGCCTGTATTCCTGATTCGCCATGCCTTTCGCCTCCCTTCCGCTGAATTTATGTAGACGGCTCGTTCGATATGCGGGAACGAGCGGCCATGTCGTGCCGCCGCATAATGCCCGCCAGCACTCCGCCCGGCCTTTGCGTGCGCGAAGCGAAGGCGACTACCGGGCGCGAGCCCGGACGACAGATTTTCGTGTCGGCGTGCGGAGCCCGCGCGGATAGATTTCCGTCCGCCGTCCGAATCAGCTGCGAAAGATTTCCCATGAATGCGTCCCTCCCAAGCGTGTTTTCACCATAGAATATGTCTGCGCCTCCGCATAGGTGCGGCCAAGAAATTACAGAAGTATGACAGAGTTTACAAATTTTCTGATATTTTATGTTCCCGAGGACTTGCCAAAGCGCGATTTTATGGTATAATGATAGAGCAGTCTGGACAACGGTATTTGCACTTGGTGTATACCGAAGCAGAAATACAAATTCTTTCGGCTTTTCCGAGGGATAGAAAGCCGAAATTCCGATGCGGCGCATACGTGTGCTGCTTTGAGAGGCGGTTTACAAATGGCAAGAGATAATCGGAGAACTTCCACGGATATGAGCTTTGAAGAATTCAAGCGGCGGCATGACGAGCAAAAGCGGCGTCAGGCTCAGCGGATGGGAACGCCCGTGCAGAGTCCTGCGCCTGCGGAGAAGCCTGCGCCGAAAAAGCGCGTGCGTCCGCGTCCGGTGCCCGTGGAAACCACCGACTGGAAGCAGATGGACGATGCGGCTGAAGGCGATGTGGAGTCGCGCCGCGAGCGCCGTCTGAAAAATGCCATGGCGGCCGCGCAGATGGCGGCGGAGACGCCGGAGGAGGCTCCGAAGCCGCGTCGTGCCATGAGGGCAGAGCTGGAGGAAGAGGAACGCGAGGAGGTATACGGCTCCGAGGAGGAAGCGGATGACGAAATCCTCGAAGAGGACGAGCCGGAGGCCGAGGAAGCGGATGAGGAGGAAGGCCCGTTCGCGCTGGTTTTGCGTTTGGGCGCGCGCCTGAAGGAAAAGCTCGCCGCCCGCAAGGGTGAAGCCGCAGAGGACGCCGACGACGAGGAAGCGTTCGACGAAGAAGGGGAGGAAGAGGACGCAGCCGGAGAAGCCGCGGACGAGGACGCTGCCGAGGAAGCAGACGAAGCGCCCGTCACCGAGGAGAAGAAATCCGCGTTCAAGCGCTTGGGAGCCCTTTTCAAAAGCCAAAAGGAAGAAGAGGAAAACTGGGACGAAGACCCGGAGGGCGATGACGAGAGCGTATTCGAGCCCGACGAGGAGCCGGAGGATTCCGAGGAGGAAGAGATGCCTCAGCCGACCGAGCCCGCCCAGACGGCGGTCGATCTTCCGGAGGAAACGTCTATTCCGCGCTGCGCAGAGGCTGCGGCTGAACCGGAGGAGGAGCCGGAGACGGACGCCTTCGACGACGGGGAGGACGAGGAAGAAGCCGACGGCGAGGATGAGGAAGATTACGCCGACGAGGACGAAGAAGCGGACGAGGAAGAAAGCGAGCCGAAGGGACGCTTCAGCCTTAGCGGCAAGCTTGGCCGTTTTCTGAGCTTCCTGAAGGGCGCGTCGGACGAGGAAGACGACGAGGAAGACGAATACGAAGAGGACGAGGAAGCGGAGGACGATGAATCCGATGAGGGCATCGACGATGCGGACGAGTCCGAAGCCATGCAGGAGGATGAACCCGCCGAGGAAACGGTGACAGCCGAGGCCAAGGTGGAGCAGGATGCGCAGGACGCGCCCGCGCCGTTTGAAAAAACGGAGATGCCGGTTGCCGAGAAGAAAACGGAAGGCGCGCAGAAGATCGAAGCGCCGTTGCCGATTGCTCGGGAGGAGGAAATTCCGATGGAAGAAAAGAACGCCAACGAAAGCATTGAGATCGATTCGACCATAGAGAACGACGAGAGCCGGCCAATGTCCAGACGTGAATGGCGAATTCGTCAGCAGGCTGCACTGGAGGCTGCCGAAAGGGCACAGGCCGAAGCGGAGGCCGAAAGAGCCAGAGCGGAAGCCGAGGCTGCGGAAAAGGCAAAGGCGGAGGCAGAAGCCGAGGCCGCGCGTTTGGCCGAAGAAAAGGCTGAGGAAGAAACGGAAAAGGTGGAGCCGGAAGCGCCGGAGGCTGCGGAACGGCTCAGCTCGGACGATCCGACTCGCCTGTTCGCGCCGGTGCGCGTGCGGAGGGAGGATATCCTTGCCGAAGAGCCTGAGGAGGAGCCGGAGGACGAAGAGTCGGAGGACGAGGATGAAGCGTATGAGGACGTCTTCAGCGATGAGCTTCCGGAGGAGACTCCGAAGAAGGGCGGTCTGTTTGGCGGTCTGTTCGGACGCGGAAGGAAGCAGCGCGCGGATGACGAGTATGATGACGAGTATGAGGATGAGGCCGACGATGCCGATTCCGAATCGCAGCCTGACGAGGAGCCGAGCGAAGCTGCGTCCGCATCCGTAGATTTTGGCGATGCGGATGAGGAAAGCGACGAATACGAGGACGACGAGGAGGAAGAAAAGAGACCTCGCGGTCTGTTCGGCCGCAGAAAAAAGAAAGCGGATGACGAGGAAGAGGAAAAGCCTTCCCGCCGCGGCCGTAAGGCGTCGTTCGACGATGACGATGAGGACGACGAGTACGAGGAGCCTGCACGCCGGGGCCGCAAGGCATCATACGAGGATGACGAGGAAGAGGAAAAGCCCTCTCGTCGAAGCCGCAAGGCGTCGTTCGAGGATGACGATGAGGACGACGAGTACGAGGAACCCGTGCGTCGAGGCCGCAAGGCGTCATTCGAGGACGACGAGGTAGAAGAAAAGCCCTCCCGCCGCGGCCGCAAGGCGGCACTCGATGATGACGACGATGAGGACGACGAGTACGAGGAGCCCGCGCGTCGAGGCCGTAAGGCATCGTTTGATGATGACGATGACGAGGACGACGAGTACGAGGAGCCCGCGCGTCGGGGCCGCAAGGCGTCGTTCGATGAGGACGATGAGGATGACGAGGATGAGTTCGAGCCTAGAACGCGCCGCCGCAGAGTGCCTGATGATTTTGACGACGACTTCGACGATTACGAGACCTACGAAGAGGAAGACGAGGACGACGACGAGCCGAGCTTCGGACAGAACGTACTGTCATTCATCAAGGGCGTTATCGCCGTGATTCTGATTCTTGCGGTGCTGGTCTTTGGTCTGCGCGTGCTGGACGAGAAGGGAATCGTCTCCTGCGCGTGGTTCCGCGATCACCTTGGCTCCGTTGGAACGATGCTGTTCGGCGAAGCGCCGCAGAACGAGGATATTCAGTAAAGGGAAGCTGTTCGCAGAGCGTCTTTCGGATGGAAGGCGCTCTTTCCATAGGAATCAAAGGAAACCCTTATGGTATGATGCGCGTAAGCGAACAGGTAAAATTTATATACGTGAAACAAACGAGTTCGGGTATGCGTCAGTGTATATGAGGTGAGAGGCATGTTCAAAAAAATTCTTGCGTTTTTTATGGCTTTCATGGTTCTTGCAGGCTCCGCGGGTCTTGCGGCGACGCTGGATGAGTCGCAGCTGAAATCCAAGTCCTGCATACTCATGGATGCCGCAACCGGTGAGGTTTTGTATGGGCATAATGCGGACGTACGCCGTTCACCGGCAAGCACGACAAAAATCATGACGCTTTTGATTGCCATCAGCAAGTCCGACCCGGACGAAATCGTCACTGTGCCGGCCTCGGCGGGACAGGTGCCGCTGGATTCCTCCGTGGTGCCGGTGTACCCCGGGGAAAGAATGCCGATGCGGGATTTGTGGTACGGTCTGATTTATAAAAGCGGAAATGACGCGGCCAACGCGATTGCCGAGCTGGTGAGCGGCAGTGTGGACGCGTTTGTGGACGAGATGAACGACTGGGCGCATAAGCTTGGCATGCAGAATACGCATTTCGCCAATCCGCACGGCTATACGGACAGTGAGCACTACACCACGGCGCGCGATCTTGCGATTCTGACGCGGTATGCAATGGAGAGCGACCTGTTTCGCGAAATCACGTTTTCACTGAGCTACACAATGCAGCCAACGGAGCTGCGCGAGGCGCTGGAAATTCGGCATGAATACGCGATTACCGACGAGCAGAGCGCATATTACTACCCGTACGCATGCGGCATTAAGACGGGCTACACCATGAAGGCCGGGCAATGCTACGTGGGTGCCGCGATCAAGGACGGCCGGGAGCTGATCGCCGTAACGCTGAACTGCGGCACGACGAAGGTGGATAAATGGGTGGATGCGAAGGCACTGTTTGAATACGGCTTTGAAAAGCTGAACGAGCGAGATAAGAATATGTAACGTTTCTTCGCTGTACAAAAGCCGGAATTCATGGTACAATAGGAGTCGATCAAGCTGGAGCGGGTCGTCCGAGACCCTCAAATACAAATTCCGTGATTCCGGGAGGAAGCTGCGTTGCATTTTTTTAGAGGAAGAAAAATTGCGGCGGCGCTGTTCTGCGCGCTGCTGATTGCGTTAACGACGGTCGCTTCGGCGGTTGCGCCGACGGATTATAATCGAAGCACGCCGGAGGTGCTGGATTCCGGGCATTTGTATGGAACGAACTGCATTCTAATCAACGCGGACACGGGAGACGTGCTGTTTGAGAAGAAGGCGGACGAACGGCGCTATCCGGCCAGCACCACGAAGATTATGACGTGCATTCTGGCACTGGAATCCGATCTGATGGGTCGGCAGATTACCATCCCCGCCGGAATCGAAATTCCGTCCGGCTCCAGCAAGATGGGCATTTCCGCCGGGGAAACGATGCTGTTTGACGATTTGCTGTATGGCATGATGCTCGCCTCCGGAAACGACGCGTCCATTGCCGTGGCTATGCTTGTGAGCGGCAGCGAGTCAGCGTTCGTGCGCGAGATGAACGAAAAAGCGCAGTCGCTGGGCATGACGGGCACGCACTATGAAAATTCGCACGGCTATCAGCGCGCAAACCATTATACGACTGCGCGCGATCTGGCAACGCTTACGGCGTATGCGCTGCAGAATCAGGAGTTTCGAGAGATTGTCGCCTGCAAGGAGCGCACGATCGTCACCAGCCTGTATCCCGAAGGCAAGGTGTATACAACCAAGTATGACCTGCTGCTGGAGGACAAGCAGCTGTATTATGCGCCGTGCATCGGCGTAAAGACCGGCTACACCAATTCCGCAGGCCGCTGCTTTGTGGGCGCGGCGGAGCAAAACGGCATAACGCTGGTTTCCGTGAGCCTGAATACCTCCAAGGACGATACCACGTATTCGCAGGTGTTTACCGACACCATCCGGCTGTTTAACTACGGCTTTGCGCAGTATCAGGAGGTTTCGTTCCGCGAAATGCTTGCGATGTGCGACGACAGCCAGCTGGCGTTTCTGGTGAACAAGGCCGCGAAGGACGATGCGAACAAGGGCTATCTGCGAATGAATGTCGTCGATATTCCCGACGATTACCGCGAGTCCTACCTTAAGAGTGACTGGGAGGACGTGAACTTCCAGAAGGAGCTGGCGAATTCGCTGGTTGAGCGGCTGGAGTTTGAATTTACCGGGGCGCTGGTTGCGCCCATCAGCGAGGGTGACATACTGGGCGTGGCACGCTATACGACGCAGTCGGGCGCGGTGCTGGAGGGCAAAATTGTGGCCTCCCGCAGCGTGGCGATGGAGCCGCCCACGATGGATGAGCTGCTGGACGAGTGGGTGGACGAAAACGCGCCGTGGATGGCCAAGCTGATGCCGCGCCGCAATCCGTCCGCAAGGGTGCTGTATCTGCTTCTGGCGGCTGGGATTGTGACGCTGATCGTGCTGCGCGTGCGCCGGAATCGCCGCCGCGACCGTGAACGCAGAGCCATGCTGGAAAAGAAGCGCCGCGAGTATTTGCGCAGACAGAAGTATCTGCGCGAGCATCCGGAGGCGCGCCGTACGTCCAGACCGTCGGCGTCTGGTACATCTGCGCGTACGCCGGCGAGGAACACGGGCACGCGCACATCCGCGAAGAGCACGACTGCGCGGCCGGCGACGCGAAGGCCGTCCGCTCCATCGAGCGGAGGCACCGCGCGGACGTCCAGAGAAGCGGGCACGAGGCGAACGCAGCCGCCAAAGAGCCGGGACGGCTTCGGGCGGCGCTGACGCAGCCGCAACGAAAGACGCGGCGGAAGAACGTAGCCGGAATGCTTCGCGGTTGGTGTCTTCAAGGAATTCATGGCGCACGGGTTGGAAGCGCAGGGAGCGTTTCGGGAGAATCGATTTCAGGGCGAAAGGATGGAAGCAGGATGAAGCTCACGGTGCTGGGCGCGAACGGCCCCTATCCGTCGGCAGGCGGGGCGTGCGCCGGGTATCTGCTGTCATCGGACAGTGGGAAAACAAGGCTGCTGCTCGACTGCGGAAGCGGCGTGCTTGCGCGTCTGGCCGGGCTGTGTCCGGTGTCCGAGCTGTCGGCTGTCGTCCTTTCCCATCTGCATTTCGATCATATGTCGGATATGCTGCCGATGCAGTATCAGCTGGATTTCGAGCGGGAAGCACCGCTGAAGGTGTTTTGTCCCGCAACGCCCGCGCGTCCGCGTTCGCTTCTGGGCGGCAAGCTCGATCTGTATCCGATGCGGGATGCGGCGGTGGGCGAGATGAGGCTGGAATTTCTGCCGGTCAATCATCCGGTGGAGACGTATGCCGTCAGGGTATCGTGCGATGGTGCGGCGATGGTTTATACGGGCGATACCAACCTTTGCCCGGCACTGTCGCTGTTTTCCGACGGCGCGGCGCTGCTGCTTGCGGATGCGGGGCTTTCCGAGGCGGATTGGACGGACGAAAAGCCGCATATGAATCCGCGTCTGTGTGCGGAGCTGGCGAGGGAAGCGCGCGTGGGCATGCTGGTGCTCACGCATCTGTCGCCGAGATATGATGCAGAGGCGCTGCTTGATGAGGCGCGCCCGATTTTTTCCAATGTTCGGCTGGCTGAAGCGGGCTTGCGGCTGCGCGTGTAGGCGAATTGCCTGGTTCGCTTCGCGCCGCGCACTGGTCTGTGCGGCGCTGGCGGTCGGTGCAGGCTGTGTGCTGGCGCAGTATGCGCGGGTTTCGGGGGTCGTATGGCTCGTGCTTGGAACGCTTCTTCTGGGAGGCTGGGGTTTGCTTTGTCTGCGCGCGCATGGAAGGCGCGCGTTTTGCGTACTGCTCGCGGCGATTCTGTGCGGCTTTGCCGGATATGCAGGGCTGCGCGGGCGGCTTCCGCAAAATTTGACGCCGGGGAAATATGAGGTCGAGGGAACGGTGGCCGCGGCTCCGGCTGTGCAGACGGATAAGGTGCGCGTGGTGCTGACGCTTTCCGACGTTACGCTGGACGGAAGTTCGCTCGAGGGGCGCCTGAGACTGTATGTATATGGAACGGATGCACTGGACAGGTTTGCCTATGGGCAGCAGATTTGTGCCTCCGGAGTCAACGTCAAGGTGCCGGACGGACAGAACAATCCGGGCGGATTCGATTTTCGAGCGTACCTGTGGCGCAGCGGTGTTTCAATGACGGGCTCCTCCACACCGGCAAAGACGGTGGTTTTGTCGGAGGGACAGGGCTTTGTGAGTGCGATTTATCGTCTGCGTGTCCGTTTGGCGGCGCGTGTGGACGCGCTGTTTGGGGAACAGGCCGACGTGATGCGGGCGCTTTTGCTGGGCGACCGCGCGCTGATAACCGAGGAGACATACGACGATTTTCGAACGACGGGAATTGCGCATTTGATTGCGCTGTCCGGACTGCATGTGGGCTGCATCGCGCTGATGATTGATGGGCTTCTGCGTCTTCTGTGTCTGCCGCGCCGGGCGGTGAGCGTGGTTACGCTTCTGCTGCTGGCCGGCTATGCGGTGATGGCGGGAATGAGCCCGTCGATCGTTCGTGCCGTGCTGATGTACGCGTTTGCGGCTGCGGCGCGGGAGACGGGGTATCCCGGCGATTTGCTGACGCGGCTGGCGGCGGCGTTTCTCGTTCAGTTGGCAGGAAATCCGCTGCTTGTGCGCGACACGGGCTTTGCGCTGTCGTATATGTCCGTGTTCGGGCTTGCCTGCCTGACGGATGCGATGCGCGCGCTTTTCGGCGCGCGGGAGGGCGAGGGGCGCGTTCGCCGGTGGATCGCGGATTCGATTTCCGCGTCGGCGGCGATTCAGCTGACGGGTATGCCGCTTGTGTCATCCGCGTTTTTCTCGTTTCCGCTGCTGTCGATTCCGGTGAACTTGCTGGCGGTGCCGTTTGGGCTGCTGAGCGTGTATCTGGGCGCGGCTGCGGTGGCGGTATCGGGGCTGTCGTTTTCGCTGGCACGGGTTCTTGCGGCGCCGGCAAGCGCCTGCTGGGTGTGGATTCGTCTGCTGGCGGCAAAGGCGGCGGCACTGCCATTTTCCAGCGTGACGGCAAGGGCGTGGCCGCTGGGAGTGGGAATTGCGTTCTTTGCGCTGGTTGGAGTGGCTTCGCCGTATCTGACTGGAAGCGGGAAGCTGCGTCGGCGGGCACTTGCGCTGCTTGCGATTCTGGCTGCGGTGGTGCTTGTGTGGCCGACGGCAAAGCAGGATGGGCTGACGATTACGTTTCTGGACGTTGGCTATGGTGATGCGGCGGTGATCGACGCCCGGGGAACGGCGTATGCCGTGGACTGCGGGCGCGACAACGGCATTCTGGCCGATTATTTGACGGCCTCGTGCGCCGATTTGCGCGCCGTGTTCGTTTCGCATCCGGACACGGATCATTCGGGCGGCCTTGCGGCAGTATTGAAGCGCTATCGCGGCGCGAAGATTTATGTGCCGGAATGCTGGGATCGGATGGACGTCGGCGCGGCAGATGCGGTGCTGGACGGGCGGCGGGTCGTGAGCCTGTGCGCGGGCGACCGGGTGGAGCTGGCGAAGGACATCGCCATTGAGGTGCTGTGGCCGCCGGAGGGCTTTGTGCCATCGGAGGACAATGAAGGCTCGTTGGTGCTGCGGCTGTGCTACGGAGAGGCAAACGCGCTGCTGACCGGCGACATTCCCGATGATTACGACCGTTTTGCAGCGGCGGAGGCCGAGGTACTAAAGGTGGCGCATCACGGCAGCCGCTACGCGACGACGGCAGAGATGCTTTCGATCGTGCGCCCGAGGCTGGCGGTGATTTCCGTGGACGGGAACCTGTTCGGACATCCGACGACGGAGGTGCTCGAACGGCTGGCTTCGGTTGGCGCGGAGGTATTGAGAACGGATTTGCATGGCGCGGTCACGGTAACGCTGGAGCCGGACGGGAGCGTTGCCTATGAAACCATGCGCGTGCCGGAGGAATAGAAATGGCAAAAAAGGAAGGACTGACTCCGAAGCGTCTGCTTACATGGAGCCAGCTGTTTAAGGAGATTCGAGCGGGAAAAGCCGAGGGCGTGTATCTGTTTTACGGGCCGGAGGAGTTCGTGAAGAAAAGCGCCGTGGATCAGCTGCGCGCGGCGCTTTTGCCGCCGGGGCTGGAGCTTTTGAACGAGGACATGCTCGAAAACGTGGATGCGACGGCGATAATCGAAAGCGCAGAGACACTGCCGGTGATGTGCGATCGGCGCTTTGTGCTGGTGAGGGATTGGCCGCCGCTGTTCAAGAGCGGCGATCAGGAGGTCGACAAGCTGGAAAGGTGGCTTCCAAACGCGCCGCAAAGCTGCGTGGTCGTGTTTTATGCGGGAATAGCGGAGCCGAACCGCGCGACAAAGGCAACGAAGGCGCTGTACGAATATGCGCAGGTGACGGAATTTCCGCTGTTGGATGATGACGAGCTGGCAAAGCGTCTGGGAAAGGCGTTCCGGGATCTCGGCAAGAGGGCTGAAAAGGATGCGGTGCAGCAGCTGATTTTCTTGGCCGGGCGCGACCTCAATCGACTGCTGGGCGAGGTGCAGAAGCTTGCAGGCTATGTCGGCGATGCCGAGGTTGTGACGGCCGAGGACGTGCGCGGCATCGTTGCGCCCTCCACCGAGGCGGGCGTGTTCCTGATGATTGACGCGCTGATGGAGGGACGCGCGAAGGAGGCCTACAACGTGCTGGGCGCCATGACGGACGCGGGAGAGAATCGTGTGCAGATTCTGGCAACGCTTATTTGGCAGATGCGGCTGATTGCCCACGTGGCGATTCAGCGCGATAAGCGCATGACGCTTCCGCAGATTCAGGCGGCGATTCGCGAGCGTCCCTTTGCCGTGCGAAACGCATTCAACCGCTGCGGGCGTATTCCTTCGGCGCGCTGTTTGGCGCTGTATGAAAAATGCGTCTCTCTTGACTATGCCGTGAAAAGCGGGCGGATGCGGGACGAGGAGGCATTGGATGCGGCGATGCAGGCAATCATAGTAGAAAAATCGAAAACTTAACATAGAAAATGAAACCAAAATGGGGGACGCTGCGTCAAAGCTTTACATAAGAGAGCAAACAGAGGTGATGCGCAGTGAGGATGAACGGAATACGGCGGCGCATGGCGGCAATCGTGAGCGTATGTCTGATGCTGGCGCTGGCGGTACCGGCAATGGCGGAGCCGCCGGAGAGTGCGTATCGGCAGGCCAAGGAGGCCGTGGGGCTGATTTCCTACGGAGAATATGAAATGGCGCTGAATCGGTTGGGCATGCAGGAGCAGATGCAGGCCGCGGCGCTCAAGCGCTATATCGATCAGAATTGCGGCGAAATTCATCGCGGAAGCGTGCAGACGGATGTGTCCGTCGCATGGTTCGACGGAAGCGTGTGGCAGCTGGCGGTGCCCTTTGAGGCGCCCGAGGATGACGCAGTGGGCGCGCTGGTGTTCACGCTGTCCGGAAACGCATTCAGCGGCATCGACTTCATGCGCTGGGGCGACGTGGAGGCCAGCTACGACGCAGCCGACGAGGTGTATTGGAATCTTCCCTATACGCCCAGCTGCACGGTGTATGGAGACTGGTAACGGATAATTCAGCCGCCTTTTCAATTCGCGAAGGGGAGGATGAAACGCAGGCGGTCTGATTGTTGGCTCACCTTCGCTCGATTTCGAATATTTGACATCAAGCAATCCGAATGATTTGAGGCGTTCAGATCGTTGGATTGCTTGATGTTTTTCAAAACGGCAAGCGATGGTGTAAAATAGTCCTGGGGAAAAGAAACGGAAGGCCGAGAGCGCCAGCAAAGCCACCCCCCCATGGGGGTGGCGAAGGTTAAACCTTTGTTAACTTAACAAA